>NZ_JACSJV010000001.1:0-336949 GCF_018617245.1 Exiguobacterium sp. s121 | reverse complement strand
GACGAGCGAGTCGATGTCTTGCAACTTCCCAACTACAAGTTTGATGCCGACCGGCTTCCCACCGATTTCACGTAACCTCTCAACAAATGCCAACAATTCCACATGGGTGTGAAATTCAGAGAAGCGGTTCGGGCTGTCAATGGTTTCCCCGACTCGTACATGACGGATTTGGGCAATCTCCTCGGTCACTTTCGATCCGTCGATATGTCCACCACGTGTCTTCGCGCCTTGGGCAAGTTTCAGTTCGAACGCTTTCACTTGCGGAAGATCACTCTTTTGTTTGAACGCCTCGACTGAAAACCTACCGTCTTCATCCCTTACACCGAAGAGCGCCGGTCCAATCTGACAGATGATATCGACGTTCCCTTTTAAATGATAATCGGACAATCCGCCCTCCCCCGTGTTCATCCACGTACCACCCGCACGACCGAGCCCAATCGAGAGGGCTGTGATGGCCCTGTCTCCAAGCGATCCGAAACTCATGGCCGACTGACCGACAAGCCCTCGAACGTAGAACGGTTCCCGACACGTCTCTTTCCCGATGATGATGATATCTTCTTCTGTTAATAAGTACGGGGAGATGTCTCGTTCGACGAGATGCTCTTTTCGGGTAAAGAGATTGTCTTCATCGAGTTCATACACCCACGTCGATACCTTGGTTGAATTGTCGATGCGTAGCTCGTTCCGGTTCGTCGGGTAGAGGGCATTCTGAAGATAAAATCCGCCTGCCTCAAAGTCTCGCTCCGAACCGAATCCGATGATGCGCGACTTATATTTCCCGGCAATGACGGCCGCCTCGTACTCGTTCCGCGAGAACGGCTTCGCCTCATTGTCGTTCAAGAACAAGTATTGCCGAAGTTCAGGTCCCATCTTCTCAAATATATAGCGCAACTTTCCGAGAATCGGGAAATTACGAAGGACGGAATGTTCGCGCTGGTTCCGGTCACGCCGCCACAGATAAAAAATCAAGAGCGGTGGCGTAATCATAATGAGCAACATGAGAATCAGTACAATGGTTAACATCGATGTAGTGAGTGACACGCATTTACCTCCTCTATAGCTCGACAAAAAACACCCTGTTTCCAACAAAACAGGGTGTCATCAGTCGCTCGGGATTGTAATCTCATCAAATTGCTCATTTCTACATAACGTAATGCCTTGCATCGCCAGTTTATAGTCCTCTTCCGGCAAGGCGATCAACTCGGTCGGAAGCACCCATTCTTTCGAGTTATATAAATGGATAACCAATTTGACGAGGACGAGCGTCTCTTTCGTGAATGTGTTCTCGTCGATAATTTGAGCTGTTCGAATCACCCCTGTTTGTAGGTCAATATAAGGAAGCAACATGTCACGGACGCAATCATTCCCGGCGATGACGTACAGGGCGGCGAAATATTTTCGGTCGACGCTGCCCGGGTCTTCTAAGTGTCTCGCAAGTTGCTTAAACGTCTCATAATGCTTCGGTGAAAAAAATTCAATGTTGTGCATGGCGTTTTCCTCTCATCTCTAGGGCTTCCGTCTATCTTTAGTAATTCCACGATTCTCCAGGAACTAACCCTTTTCTACTCAAACAAAACCTGGACCTTTTGAGAGGTCCAGGTCAGCGTTTCGGTTATACAAGGTCGCGTGACGGCTCCGCTTCAGCGTCGTTCGATTTGCTCTTCGCTTCGAATTCCTCACGTGTCATGACGTCCTCGACGTGCATATTCACCTCGACAACTTCAAGACCAGTCATATCGTTCATCGCCTTCTTGATTTTTGTGACGGTCTCATTGAAGACGGACGGGATGTTTTTTCCGTATTCGACGATGACACGCAAATCGAGCGCGACTTGCTTCTCTCCGACTTCAGCGCCGATTCCTTTCGTGATGTCCTCTGCGCTGCGGAAGCGATCTGTCAATCCGCTCATAAAGCCACCGCTCATCGACAAGATTCCTTGGACTTCACTCGTCGCGAGACCTGCGATTTTTTTGATGACTTGTTCCTCGAACGTCAATTTGTTTTGTCGTGCCTGTTGTTCGTTCGTTTCATTCGTTGTTACGTTTAAGTTTTCGTTTGCCATGATTCATGCTCTCCTTTTTTGTGTATGAGTCTGTTTTACCGATTGGCCACGAGGGTCAATCTCGTGTGAAGAATGTGATCCATTCCTCGATACGCAGTGCACCGTCACGCCATTTCCCGATTAGAAAACCAATCAATGTGAGCGTCACAATGAGAAGTGTCGGCCCAAATCCGAGCGTCAGGAACAGTACCGCGATGATGAGACCGATCAATGCCCCGACGAGTCGGAAGCGATAAGGTTTTAGTTGGGTTTTCGTAGCCATCACAGCACCTCCTTATATGACGCGCTCAGACGTCTTGAGCTTCGTATCGTGGATATTCAATGTCACATCTGCTACCGGCACTTCCATCAACGATTCAATCCGCTCTTTCACATGTGTCTGAATGTCTTTACCGAGAGTCGGTAACCTTTCGCGATTGAACACGGCGCAGTCGATGAAGACGCGGACACGTTCTCGCTTTGAGTCGATGTCGACGCTTACGTTCGGTGTACGCAGTCCTTGAAATTGTTTCAATGACTCGTATACCGATTTTTCAATCGTCTCTTTTGAGACAGTGATTCGACCTTCACCGGTCTGAATCGTGTAACGCTTTGGTTTCGGCCTTGCAATCAGTCCCGTCATCAGCATGATGAGGAAGATCACAGCCAGGAATATCCCAATCGTTAAAATCGTATAGATATACCAGTCTTGTGTTTGCCATTGATCTGTATATTGGGTGAGTTGTGGGACATCGTAGACGCCAAGCAATAGAATACCTACACTTAGCAACCCGACGATGCCCGTTAAGACCAAGAGGGCTCGATTTAATCCATTCATCTCAACAATCTCCTTTTTCATTCACATCATTCATGTTGCGAACCCTTGATTCAGAATCGCAATACCAATCGGTAGTCGTAGTGATTCCCGCTCATCTGAACTTGAAACATCTTAACCTGTAAAAAATTTGACCATGCAAAAAAATGACCAAATTACAACCGATTTGAGCGATCAATTGACAGAGCGCGTGGAAACGATCAAGCAATCCGTCGACGAGGAAGCGATTGCGGACGCAGTCGCACAAAATACAGAGTTATTGGAAACCGAAGCGGCTTCGAAAGCTTCGATTTGGAGCTTTGTCGCGCTCATCTTGACATCAATCGCTGGAATTGCCGGATCAAGTGCCGCCCGCCGTGGTGAGACCGTCAATCGTTAATAAATAAAAAAATCTCCCTTCTCTAAGAGAGGGGAGATTTTTGAAGTTATACACGTCGATTGGCAATCGCCTCGCGCATCTGTTGAAGCGATGCCCGGGCCGCGTCCCCTCGCCGAATCATGACGGCTGTAAACAAGGCGTCAATCAGACTGAGTTCCGCAATGCGGGAAGCGAGTGCCTCTGAGCGAAATGCCGTTTCTTGAGACACCGTAAACAGAGACACGTCCGCAATCTTCGAAAGAGGTGACTTCGCATAGTTCGTGATGGCGATTGTCGGGACACCTTTCTCTTTTAACAGTTTCGCGATATCGAGCGTCTCTTTCGAAGCACCGGAATGCGAGATGACGACGGCGACGTCTTCTGCCGTCAGCTGTGAGGCTGACATGAGCTGCATATGCGACTCGAGCATCGCGCTCACCTGAAGACCGCTCCGCACAAACTTATGGTACGCATCGAGTGCGACGACGGCCGACCCGCCGCTCCCGAAAAATTCGATGCGGCGCGCCCCAAGAAACAACTCCACCGTTTTCTCAAGAGAGGCACCATCTAAAATCTGACGGGTCGATTCAATCGTCTTCCCGTTCGTCGAAAAAATTTTCTCTGCGATTTCGAGTGCCGTATCCGTCTCGGTAATATCTTCATGAATATCTTGAAGTGGCGCGACGACATCTGAGGCGAGTGCAATTTTTAACGCCTGATAGCCTTTAAATCCGACACGCTGACAAAAACGGAATACAGTGGATTCCGCGACATCGAGGTCATCTGCCACCTGATTGATGGTATGATGAATGATTTGTTCTGGTTGCTTTAAAATGTAGTCGGCAATGCGTTGTTCTTTTTTACTCAGTGTCGAATAGGCACCACGAATGCGGGCCGTCCCGTTCATCGTTTCCATCAAGAATCACCCTTTCTCTTCTTCAATCTAACGATACCGTTTCGAAAAAAATTCCGCAATGTGTGATTCATGCAAATGATTGACCCACCTTACAAAAGTAGGCAAGAAGCGTGATTCCCGAGTGTGCTACTCTAATAAAGCACTTTTTAACTGCTTCACTCTTTGTACCATTTGAAATCGAAAGGACTGTTTCTCATCGAACATCACCTGAGTAGCTCATATAACTTACCACTCGTCATTCTTTCCATCGCTGTCGCCATCTTCGCTGCCGGTGTCGCTCTCGATATTAGCAGTCGTTTGAAATATGCGAAGCACGCCTCGCGACTCAGGTGGGTCGTAGCTGGCGCCTTCAGCCTCGGTCTCGGCATTTGGGCCATGCACTTCATCGGTATGCTGGCGTTTCACTTGCACGATGATGTGACGTACCATCTCGGCATCGTACTATTATCCATCGTGCCGGCCGTCGTCGCTTCCGGACTTGCTTTCTGGATCATCAGTCACCCTGAGACAAGACCAATTCAACTCGTCTTTGGTGCCTTCTTGATTAGTGTCGGAGTTGTTTCGATGCACTATATCGGGATGGAAGCGATGCAGATGAATGCGATTCTTACCTATGACCCGGTCATGTGGGTCGCTTCTGCCATCGTCGCCTTTGCGGCTTCGCTCGTTGGCCTGTATATCCTTTTCTATATCCCAAACGTCTCCCGATTCCATTGGCGTCGCCTTGCCAGTTCTGTATTAATCGGGGTCGCCGTTTCCGGCATGCATTACGTCGGGATGGGCGCGGCTCGTTTCACAGAGATGAGCGGGGGAACGCAACCGGTCAGTGGATACTCGGTCGATAGTACGCTCCTCGCCTACGTCATCGCCGCAAGCGTCATGACACTTTTCATTTTGATGTACATCTCGCTCCGGACGGCTTCGCAACTGGAGGCACAGTCGGAAGAACTCGAGTTGAAATTCGAATCCATCATCGAATCCGCCTCGGATGCCATCATCGTCGCTGACCACACTCGTGTCATTCTACAGTGGAACCAAGGAGCGACTGACTTGTTCGGTTACACGACTGACGAGATGGTCGGACAATCGATTGTCGCCATTATTCCAGAACGTTTCCGCGAGGCGCATGAACGTGGAATGCGTCGCTACGAAGCAACGGGTGAAAAACGCGTCATCGGTCAAACGGTGGAACTCATCGGACTAAGAAAGGACGGCGTCGAAGTACCAATTGAAATGTCTCTCGGCACGTGGAAGACAGAGAAAGGAATCTTCTTCAGTAGTATCATCCGTGACATCAGCGAACGGAAACGGATTGAGGCGCAAATCAATGATCTCGTGTATTTGGATCCACTCACGGGACTCCCGAACCGCCGCCTGTTCAGTGACCGACTCGATGCTCTTCTCGGTCAATCCCAGCAAGAGCCGTTCGCGCTATACTATATCGACTTGGACAATTTCAAAGTCATCAACGACCGCTTCGGCCATTCGATTGGCGACCAGTTCTTGAAACAAGTAACCAATCGGATCGAGTCGACCATTAAAAAGACGGACACGCTCGCCCGACTCGGTGGGGATGAGTTCATCATCTTATCGCCTGATACGAAAAGTAACTTGGCAGCCCATCACGCACAGGAACTCATCAACGTCCTCCATCCTCCGTTTGAACTCGAGAATGAAGAAGTGTTCACGGGTGCCTCGATTGGAATCAGTCTCCATCCGTCCGATGGCGATACGGCCGAGGAATTGATTAAGAATGCCGATATCGCCATGTACCGGGCGAAGGCGGACGGCAAAAACGGCTATCAATTCTTCACGAACGAATTGAACGAATCAGTGTCCCGCCGCTCGAACTTATCAATGGCGCTCCGTAAAGGCATCGGTCGTGGCGAGTTCTCTGTACATTATCAACCGCAAATTCAGTTGGAGACGGAAACCATCATCGGTATGGAAGCGCTCGTCCGTTGGCAACACCCGGATCTCGGGATGATTTCACCTGGTGAGTTTATTCCGATTGCTGAGGAAACAGGGAGCATCCATCGTCTCGGCGAGTTTGTTTTAAATGAGGCGTGTCGTCAAAACAAGGCGTGGCAAGATGCGGGGATTCCCCCGTTCCGAGTCGCCGTCAACATCTCGGCCGTTCAGTTTGCACAAAAAGATTTACCGGAGGTCGTCAATCGGGCACTCGCCGCATCCGGTCTTGCGGCACAATATTTAGAGCTTGAGTTGACCGAGAGTGTCATCCAAAGTGCGGATCGCGCCATCGAAACGATGCATGAACTCGTCGCCCTCGGTGTCCATCTTTCCATCGACGATTTCGGAACCGGGTATTCCTCCCTTAGTTATTTGAAACTGTTCCCAATCGATACGCTCAAGATTGACCAGCACTTCACGAAAAATATCGAGAGCGACGAGAAAGATGCAGCTCTTGTCAAAACAATCATCCGGATGGCGCACGAACTCGATTTGAACGTCATCGCGGAAGGGGTCGAAACAGAGAACCAAGTCGCTTTTCTGAAAGCCGAATCATGTAATCAGGCACAAGGATATTTCTACAATCGTCCTTTGCCGGCCGAAGAGATTGAAGTTTTCTTCCAACAATATAAGAAAGCATCCTCAAGTTGATGCAATCGGCCCCCGTCATGGGGGTCTTTTTTTAGAGGATTTTTGCGACTGCTGACTCTTCCGTCACTCTGAACGTATCATTTCTATTGATTGATGACACGAACAATTTCTGAGCCATACCGAAGAATGCGAAAGAGTTACCCGACACATCTCAATACTTGGAAGATTAATGTTTAAAAATAACGACCAATCGAGAATTTATTCGCCAAAAGTTCCAAATTGACGAAAATAAAGCAATAAAAATGACCCCCGATGTAACCATCGGAGGTCATTTTACAAACATACGTTCGTTTTATAGTACAACGCAAATAAGCACCTATATATTCGCTTTTTTCATTCTTAGTATAGCAAATCTCACAACATAAGTCTATTTTTCCTCACCTCGAACATCTACAGTAAAAAGAGACTCTTGAAAGGAGCATATCCGTGGAATCATATTACTGGGATCTCAACCTAAAAGTACGCTTGTTCGGTGAAGGCTTGTTCAACCTCTTGTTTTGGATGTACTTCCCATTCATCACCGTTTATTTCGCCCAAACGCTCGGTGTCAAACTGGCCGGACTACTCATGACCGTGCCTCCGCTGTTCCTGCTAGTCGGCAGTTTGATTGGCGGTTCACTTGCAGACGAGATTGGTCGTCGCCCCGTCATGCTTGTCGGGACATTCTCGCAAGGCATTTTATTTTTCGTATTCGCTTTATCAACGAACGCCTATGTCGATTACATCACCTATATCGGCATCGGTTTCATGGGTGCCGCCTATAAACCGGCTAGCTCGGCGATGGTCGCCGATCTCGTACCGACCGAACATTTACGGAACGTGTTTGCGACGTTCACGGCATCGAACAATATCGGCGCCGTTCTCGGTCCGATTTTTGGCGCGGCCCTCTTCTTCGAGTATCGTCAGGAGCTTCTTCTCGGTTGCGCCCTCATCTTGTTTATTTATGGAGGGATGCTCGCAGTACTAACTAGTGAAACACGACCGGTCTCGACTGCGAAGAAGGTTGCAACAACATTCCGTATCCAAGGGCGGTCGTATGCGACAATTTTGAATGATCCACTGTTCCGCCTCTATTTGATTGCTGGCGTGTTTGCATTAATCCCAATCATGCAGCTAGACGTATATCTACCTGTCTATTTGATTGAACAATCCGAGACCATAATCGATGTTTCAAATACAGTATTATTCGGGTGGCTAGTCGCTTATAATGGTTTCCTGTTCGTCATCTTCATCATTCCTGTCACACGTTCGTTCCGGTTATGGGATGAAGGACGTATCCTAGTGTTGTCAACGTTTCTCAGCGGTTTCGGGACATTTCTCGTCGCCTTCTCGTCAAATGTCTGGTACTTGATCATTGTCACGACCATATTCACGTTTGGGGAGCTGATTCGTTCCCCTGTCAGCCAGAGTTTTGTTAGTCGCTACGCACCGATTGAGTCACGTGGACAATACCTTGCGGCCGATACGCTCCAAAATACAATCGGTAAGTTCCTCGCGCCAGTGACAGTGTTCGCCTCGGGATTCCTCTCCCCTCTAGTCGTGTTCACACTCATTTTACTGTCAGCAATCATCGGGATGGGACTGTATGTGAAGCTATTTGACAGTTTGAAAGACAAAATTATTTCGTCGTGAGATTACTTCACAGCGTCAAGATTTTCCACTCAAAGATTGCGAGGTAATTGCAATCTTCTTATTACTCATCAATACTTGTATCGCATTTTAGAAATTTTATTAAATCTCAAAAATCGATTGTTCGTTCCTGTATCCAAAAAAAATGTCTTACCTTCGTCCCGTCTACGCATTTAGTCGGGATGCTTTTTGTATCTTCCGAAAAAAATTCCGCAATCACACTTGTAAATCGAATTTATTTTGATATGATGAATACAGAGACGGAAAAAAATTCTTTTTCAGGGGTGACAATATGGAAATTGGTTTGATTGGTTTAGGGAAAATGGGTTACAACTTGGCACTCAACTTGAGCGACCACGGACACACAGTCATCGGGACGGACGTCGGGGACGTCACATCGGACACCTTTACGATTGTGCCGACACTCGAAGATGTCGTGAGCAAGTTGTCGACACCACGTATCATCTGGGCGATGGTCCCGGCCGGAGACGTCACGGAAGCGGTGCTCGTCGAATTGTATGAGCGACTCGAGCCAGGCGACATCGTCATCGACGGCGGGAACTCGAACTACAAACTCTCGGTCGCACGCGCCGAACAGTTCGCCGAGAAAGAGATCAAATTCTTCGATTGCGGGACGAGCGGAGGCACGGACGGGGCCCGAAACGGTGCCTGTACGATGGTCGGGGGTGACGCGGAGGCGTGGCCAACGATTGAACCAATCTTCAAAGATCTATCTGTCGAGAATGGCTACTTGTACACGGGTCCTGCCGGCAGCGGTCACTTCTTGAAGATGATCCATAACGGCATCGAGTACGGGATGATGCAGGCGATTGCGGAAGGATTCGATATTCTCGAAAAGAGCCCGTTCGATTACGACTACGAACAAGTCGCACGCGTCTGGAACCACGGCTCGGTCGTCCGTTCTTGGCTCATGGAGCTCACAGAGAACGCCTTCAAGAAAGATGCGAAGCTCGATGAAATTCGTGGGGTCATGCATTCATCCGGTGAAGGCAAATGGACGATTGAAACGGCGCTCGACCTGCAAGCCGCGGCACCGGTCATCGCCCTTTCGCTCATGATGCGCTATCGCTCTCTCGAAGACGATACGTTCTCAGGTAAAGTCGTCGCTGCACTCCGCAACGAGTTCGGTGGTCACGCGGTCGTCAAGAAGTAACATCTGTGGAAAAGGTCACGGGGATATGGCCTTTTCCTTTGTCAAAAACTGTAAACGGTTACATATTCGGAATTTAGGGGGAATATTCAATGTCTGGCTCAACACTTATTTTGATCGCCTTAGCCGGGATCTTCTTGCTCTTATTTTTAGTCATTCGAACAAAGCTTCACGCATTCGTTTCGTTATTACTTGTCAGTTTAATCGTCGGGGTCGCAGCCGGCATGCCACTCGGGGATGTCATTGCCTCCATCCAAAACGGGATGGGCGGAACGCTCGGCTTCGTCGCCGTCGTCGTCGGTCTTGGCGCGATGTTCGGGAAGATGCTTGAAGTATCGGGTGGCGCGGAACGTCTTGCCCAAACACTCGTCAGCAAGTTCGGTGAAGACAAGGCACAATGGGCGCTCGGGATTACCGGATTCATCGTCGCCGTCCCGGTCTTCTTCGATGTCGGTTTTATCATTCTCGTTCCAATCGTATACGGTCTCGCCAAAAAGACGGGACGCTCGCTTCTCTACTACGGTATACCACTCCTTGCGGGTCTCGCGGTCACACACAGCTTCATCCCACCGACACCTGGTCCGATCGCTGTCGCCAACTTGATTGGCGCTGACCTTGGTTGGGTCATCTTGTTCGGTGTCCTCGCCGGGATTCCAGCCATGATTTTAGCCGGTCCTGTTTTTGGGAAGTATATTGCTAAGAAGATTCATGTGACGATTCCGGATTACATGGAGTTTGAAGAAATCGACACATCGAAAGAACTGCCGAGCTTCAAAATGATCTTGTCACTCATCTTGATTCCGCTCGTGTTGATTTTGGCGAACACGCTCTCGGCGGTTCTCTTGGATGAAGGTAACGCCGTCCGTGATTTCTTGACGTTCCTCGGACACCCGTTTGTCGCTTTGACGATCGCGACGCTCCTCACATTCGTCTTCCTCGGGACACGCCGTGGGTATTCACGTGACGAAGTACAAGAGATCGCAACGAAAGCACTCGAGCCAGCCGGGATTATCATCCTCGTCACAGGAGCCGGTGGAGTGTTCAAGCAAGTCCTCATCGACTCAGGTGTCGGTGACGTCCTCGGTGAAATGATGGCCGGCTCACCACTTCCGGCAATCGTCCTCGCCTTCTTGATCGCGACGGTCGTCCGTGTCGCCCAAGGGTCGGCAACGGTCTCGATGGTCACGGCAGCCGGACTCATCACACCGCTACTTGAAATCCAAAACATCACAGGCGCGGCACTCGGTTTGATTGTCATCGCCATCGCCTCAGGGGCGACCGTCCTCTCACACGTCAACGATTCAGGTTTCTGGCTCGTCAACCGTTACTTCGGTCTTGACGTGAAAGACACGCTCAAGTCATGGACGATCATGGAAACGATTATCGGACTCACCGGCTTTGCCGTCGTGTTCTTGATTAGCCTGTTTATCATCTAAGTTAGGAAGTGATTGTGTGTTTACGATTGGGGTCGATATCGGGACGACGAGTACGAAAGCCGTCCTGTTCAACGGTCATCAACAATTGGCGGTACATAACGTGTTGTATCCGCTTCTCACGCCCGATACGGAGACGGCCGAGCAAGACCCGGTCGTCATCTACGGGGCCGTGCTCGAAGCCGTCTCGGCGGTCCGCGCCAAAGCGGACGGTCCGATTCGCTTCGCATCGTTCAGTTCGGCGATGCATAGCTTGATCGCACTTGATGCGTCAGGACGTCCGCTCACGAACAGCATCACTTGGGCCGACAGTCGGGCGAACCCGTTTACGCAAGAAATCAAACGCGACTTTGATGCGAGCGCCCTCCATATGCGCACCGGTACCCCGGTCCACCCGATGGCGCCGCTGTCGAAATTGCGCTGGTTGAAAACGGAACACCCTGACGTCTTTGAACAGACGGCCAAGTTCGTCTCCATCAAAGAGTATGTCTTCTATCGGTTGACGGGACGCTTCGTCGTCGACCACTCCATCGCCTCGGCGACGGGGTTGTTCAATTTGAAACAACGAGATTGGGATGCGGAAGCACTGACGGTTGCCGGTGTGACACCAGATCGTTTATCTGAACTCGTGCCGACAACAGAAATTTTACATGTGACACCAGACGTGACCGAGACGCTCGGCTGGGACTTCCCGCTCGTCATCGGGGCGAGCGACGGCGTGCTCTCGAACCTCGGGGTCGGTGCCTTCGAACAAGGCGTCGTCGCCGTGACAATCGGGACAAGTGGCGCCATCCGGACAGTCGTCTCGGAACCGGTCGAAGATCCAAAAGGTCGCATCTTCTGTTACGCGCTGACGGACAAGCATTGGGTAATCGGTGGACCAGTCAATAACGGCGGCATCATTCTCCGCTGGCTCCGTGACGAGTTCGCAGCAAGCGAGGTCGAGACGGCGAAACGACTCGGGATTGACGCGTACGATGTGTTGACGCGAATCGCCGAGACGGTCAAACCAGGTGCGGACGGACTCTTGTTCCATCCGTATTTGATGGGTGAACGGGCTCCACTTTGGGATTCGAACGCTCGCGGTTCATTTTTCGGGCTCAGCATTCACCATAAGCGCGAACATTTCATCCGCGCTGTGTTGGAAGGTGTCATCTTTAACCTCTATACGGTCATGCTCGCACTCGATGAGTTGACGGGCGCCCCGAACCTCATCCATGCGACAGGTGGTTTTGCCCAATCGAGCTTGTGGCGTCAGATGATGGCAGACATCTTCGATACGCCGGTCGTCGTGCCAGAGAGTCACGAGAGTTCATGTCTCGGGGCTGTCATGCTCGGGGAGTACGCCTTCGGGGACATCGAGGAGTTCCAAGAGGTACCACAAGTGACCCATGAGCATATACCGGACATGGAAGCGACGAATGTGTATCGCGAACTTTTGCCGATCTACATCCGCCTGTCACGTCACCTATCTGAGGAATATGAAGCGATTTCTGCGTTTCAGCGGAAGCACGTATAATGACAAACCGAGTCCCTGAAGGGCTCGGTCTTTTTGATTTATGACAGGATTTTTCGTGATATACATGGAAAGTAAGGACGAGGTCAAACAATCATCGTATCGAAGAAGGGATTGATGGAATGGCGATTGCAATCGGGTATCTCATCGCAGGTTTAGGTGCATTCGTGGCGTATTGGTTCAGTACAGGCGAAGCACGAAACACAAAATTTAGAATATGGGGAATCGCTCTTATGATTCCTATATCACCAGCCTTAGCGTTTTCCATCGGACTCTCGTACGCAATCAGTGTACAGAACGGATGGGCCGGATTGATCATGTGGTTTATTTTCCCTATCATTTTCTTGAGTGGTCTGGCGTTACTATTGATTGGTCTTTTCAAAAAAGAAAAGAAGTTGGTTTGAATGGTATGACAACCATGATTACGACAACCCGTTGCCTCATTCGACCGTTCGAAACAAGAGACATCAAATCGTTTATGGTCTATCGAAATGACTTGGACTGGATGAAACATCAATCATTCAAAGGGCTCACCCGTGAGGAATATGAAAACGTCCTACTCGGTGAACAATCGTTTCTTCAAGGCACGCAACTCGCTATCATTGACAAAGCGACGGATGAATTGATTGGTGATGTCTATATTCAGCAAGAAGGTACGACCTATTGGATTGGCTACACCATCGTACCGACGCGAGCGCGTCAAGGCTATGCATTTGAAGTGATGTCGGGATTGATTCGTCACTTGACTGGTCAAGGAGCGAAAGAGTTCAAAGCCGGTGTGCATGGGACGAACACGGCATCGATCGCGCTATTGAAGAAATTGAAATTCACCTTTTTCGCGACAGAACTTGACGAACAAATTTATCGTCTCGATGTCTCGGACATATGGTAAAGTATGTATCACATGTCACTTGGTTTTGATTTGAGGGAGTTTTGAATTGAATGATGAAACGCGTTCTTTTACTCATGTCGATCTTTCTATTGATTGGGTCTTTGTCT
The DNA here is from genome assembly GCF_018617245.1 of Exiguobacterium sp. s121. Classification (GTDB taxonomy): domain Bacteria; phylum Bacillota; class Bacilli; order Exiguobacteriales; family Exiguobacteriaceae; genus Exiguobacterium; species Exiguobacterium profundum. The sequence continues at coordinate 323,429 of NZ_JACSJV010000001.1, read as the reverse complement.
CAGGCTGCGATCCCGGATCCGAAGGCCTATAACGACCCGAGTCTTATCTATTTGACGCTCGATGATGGACCGAACTGGAAAACGGGAAAGCTACTCGATGTCTTGAAGAAACATCAAGTGAAGGCAACCTTCTTCATCCTCGGGAAGAATATCGAAGGAAATGAGCATCTGCTTCATCGCATGATTGCGGAAGGTCACCTGATTGCCTTACACGGGATGCGGCACGAACGGGATGAATTTTATGAAACACCGTTGACGGCCGTACGTCAGATGCAGGAAGTACAAGCACTTATCTATGAAGTGACAGGCATTCATACGAACATGGCCCGGACGATTTACGGGAGCGACGCCGGCATGACACCCGCACACTGGCAGGCGATGACCGATGCCGGTTTTGAAATATGGGATTGGAACGTCGGCAGTCTCGACCATGTATATAAGAAAGACAATGCACGCGTCGAACAACGCGTATTCGACCTCCTCGAAGCGAATCGTACGGCGAATATTGCTTCCATCATTTTGGCGCACGATCACTCGATGACACCGAAAGCACTTGATACAATCATCCGTTATGCGAAAGAACGAGATTATGAATTCCGGACCTTAGAAGGTGCCCACCCGGTTCACAACTTTTCCGATGTGTGGGAACCGCATTTAAGCGAACGAGCGACCCCATGACTGCAGATCATCTTAATGGTCTGCAGTTTTTATACAATCCAAAAGCGTATCGGGATGACCGACACGCTTTGTTTATCCAACTATAGTTTCCGTCACATGTGTACGATTTCTACCACTATTTTTCGCCTGATATAAACAATCATCTGCCAGACGAATCATCTCACGTAGATTCTCGCTCTTTCCGTTCGCAATCCCAATCGAAACGGATAACTGAATTTTTTGTTGATCGAGTAGCTTGAACTCATGTTTCGATATGCTGTGTCTAATCCGCTCCGCTACGTTGACCACCTCGCTCTGAGAAAGCATTGGAATCAAAATACCAAATTCTTCTCCACCGATCCGTGCTTTAATGTCTTGATTCCTTGTTTCTCGGTGCAAGAGTTCTGCAAATTGTTTCAATACCTCGTCGCCGTTCGCATGACCATATTGATCGTTGATTTGTTTGAAGTGGTCAATATCTAAAATCAATACATTACATGTCGTATATTGTCCTTTGAACTTTTTCATCTGCATCTCCCATGCTCGACGGTTTGCCAGACCCGTCAAATGGTCGGTTTCCGCTGAAACTTTATACTCTCTCACACGGTGATGGATGAGATATAGATCAATATTCAGCATGGTGATCAACAATCCGATTGGGAAACTGATCATTGTAACCAACAACGCGACATCGAGAGCACGTTCCGTAAAACCGCCTCCGACAAGAATCCCCATTGCTGCAACTAAACATGTCCACACGTTCAACGTAAGACCGAATTGGAAAAGCCGCTTCTGTAGCCAGACGATTCGATATGTCAGGATCGTCCCGATCACCATCGTAAAGAGGGCGACACATGCCACAATCGAGTAAAAGTCGATACCGTAGCTGAATCGGTGAATCGACATGATTGTAGCTGCGATAAACAACGGAGAGACCAAACGATAAAACCCGAGTAAAAGGAGGACGAGAAAACGAAAATCAATTTTTACCGCATTCTCAAATTCAATACTTTGCGTGATTAGAAAAATCCCGAAACATCCCGAGAGCACACCGATGATGAATTTTTGGATGTGCACATGTCTCGTATGATAGTTCATGATCTTCGAGATGAAATAGATGCCAGTAAAAGAAATACACGAATTGGCGATTAGACTCATGAACATTAGTTGGTCCCCTTCACATTTGTCATGTCACTTCCACTCTCTACATATATCCAATTTCCATCATCAACTAACATGCTAAGGTGTAAAAAATTCTACAAAATGAATATTTTTCCTTATTATAAAAAAATCGAGTCCACATGTGGACTCGATGCTCACTTATCGTTCATATGTCACCATCACAAATTGACCGGAGGCGTGGTGACTCGTCAGTCGAAGTTTCGTCTCTTTAGTACCTTCTGGGAAAAGAGGGATTCCCTCTCCTAACACGACCGGCGCAATCGCAATCTCATAACGATCAATCAAGTCATGCTCCATCGCGGCTTTGATGACTTCCCCACCACCGATGAGCCAAATATCTTGATCAACTTCTTGCTTTAACCGATTGATGAGTTCTTTGATTGGTTCGTCCGTGAATGTGACATGCTCGGCCTCACGGTTAGCCTGACGTGTCAAAATGTAGTTCGGGATGTCTTTGTATGGATACATTCCCTCTTCTAACTTCAACACTTCCTCATACGTCTTCCGTCCCATGATGACAGCACCAACGGTCTTGAAAAATTCAGCATAGCCGTTGTCCCCATCCCCCTCGACAGCGAATAACCAATCGAGTTGGTCGTTTGACCGAGCAATCTTTCCGTCTAAACTCATCGCAATATATAACACTACATTCGGCATCCTGTTTTCCTCCTTGATTCGTGATACATTCAGTTTAATCAATAAACACGACAAAAGATGACGGGAATGATTCGAATGAGAAAAAGACATTTACAATTGATTCGGCTACTCAATCATGGACGACGCTTCACGGCTGAAGAACTGGCTCAGGAGACAGGCGCCTCCATCCGGACGATTCAACGGGACATGCTATCGCTCGAAGAGCTCGGTTATCCGATTTGGAGCGTACCTGGAATCGGCGGAGGATATGAGATGTTGCCGAATCGTTTATTGCCCCCGCTCCATCTCCGGGAACAAGAAGCCGTTGCGCTCTATCTCACGCTCAAATGGATGGAACACATCCCTGACGTGCCATTTGGGGATATACGAAGTACATTGTCCGACTGGTATGTGAACGAGTTGCCGCACGACCTCGCAGAGAAGATTAGCCGATTGGAGCGAAACATCCTGTGGCTCGGGAACAAACAAATTCCCAAAGCGCCGTTCACGAAAGAAATCTATCAGGCGGTCGAACGTCGAAACAAGATGAAGATGACCTATCGGACGATGAACGGGCAACGCACGTTCACCGTTGCACCAGTCGGTATGGCACTCCTTGATTTGAAGTGGTACGTTTTCGGGCTCTCCGAACTGGGGCTTCGGCAATATCGGATTGATCGCATCGAGGCGGTCCACGTGCTTGAGGAACCGTTTGAGTCCGAGGATTTGATGAGCGTATTGCAGACAAGTGATGAACGAAACGGTGTGACCGTTCGACTCGACCTCACCCCACTCGGTCGCCGTTTGCTTGAAGATGTATTACCCGATATCGATGAATTGAATGAGTGGGAAGTTCCGAAAGAAGAGCTGTCATTTTTATCGAGGCAGCTATTGAAAGCCGGAGCGGAAGTGGAGGTCAAAGCGCCAAGCGCATTGCGGGAGATGATGAAGGAGCATGCGGAACGCTTGATGCAGCGATATATGTAATTTTTGGTGATGATCACGAAACATTTATAAATTTTCGTCCGTATAATAACCAACACTCAACAAAGGCGGTATAGATATGCGTCACGCGTACAAACAGTTCATCCAACTATTCAAATCGGGTCAGTTCGATGACATTTATCATCAGACGAGCGACTCATTCAAATCTCAGTATTCCATGGATGCCTTTCATCGGCAGGCGTCCGCTTTCCATCACGGCATTCGGCGCTATCGCCTGCTCAATGAAATGGTGTTGAACGGGAATCGGTATGTATTATGGTCGGATTCTCGAAAAGAAAAGTTATTGTACGTCCAATTCAATCACGCGAATGAGATCGCATCCATTCAGATGACTGTCACATCCTCTTCAAAGGAGACTAATCCTTTCACGAAAAACAAATACCATCTCCCATTCAAAGAAGAGTGGTTCGTCGTCTCCGAAGGGACAACCCTCGGAACTTATCATCATGATCCAACCCGAAAAAAGCGTGATGGTTATGACTTTTTGAAAACACAAGAGCAACAACCTTACAATCGTAGAAAAATCGGGATGGACGGCTCGTATGCGTTTGGGGAACGAGTGATTGCTCCATTACACGGGACGATTCATCAAGTCGTGGATGGGTTGTCAGACGAACTAGATGCTGATCATCCATTCGGTAATCACGTCATCATTCAACATGCGAACGATGAATATTGCCTTCTCGCCCATCTTGAGAATGGTTCCATTGCCGTGAATGTGGGAGATACGGTCAAAACCAAACAGTTGATTGGGCGCTGTGGGCGCTCCGGAATTACGCCTGAGCCACGCTTGCATATGCGTGTCATGAATCACCCGGATGTGGACAGCGCGACCGCCCTCCCGATTCAATGGAAAGGTCGATTGCGACCTATGCGTGGAAAAGTAGTCACTTCCCGCGAGGAAGAAGGATGGTCGTATGGGATTGCAGCCCTCGATTTTTCAGAACTGCTCCTTTATGTTGTTCAAGCCATTCCGCGATTATTTTTTCGCTTTTTTGGATAAGAAAACCCCTCAGGAATCTGAGGGGGTTCAACATCACATATCCAAATCAGTGAACGCGAGCGGGACAAGTTCTCCAAGCGTCACTTCTTTCACATCGGCGTTGCCGTTCGTGAGGAGTACTTTGAAGTCAGGATCGCCGAACTCGACCATGACTTGGCGGCAGATGCTACATGGTGGCAAGAAGTCTTCCGTGTCCCCAGACACGGCAACCGCTTCGAAGTCACCTTTTTTGTATCCTTGAGCGACCGCTGTGAAGATGGCCGTACGCTCCGCACAGTTCGTTGCTCCGAACGAGACGTTCTCGACGTTGACGCCGTCGATGACCGTACCGTCTTTCATGAGAAGTGCCGCACCGACGCGGAACTTCGAATATGGTGAATACGCATTGTCTTTCAATTGGCGTGCGCGCTCGACTAATTGTTGTTGGTTCATCTTAAGTCATTCCTCTCGAATATCGAATGAACTGATGCCAGTCCCCGTGCCTCTCATTTTGGGCAGGATTTATAGCATACACCCGCCTCAAAGAGAAGTCAATGACTTTTTACAAACGCTTTCATGGATAAACAAAAAAAGAAGGAGCGCTCGCCCCTTCTTGACTCTCTATACGTGGTCACACCAATTCAAGCTGCGCGACAGCCGCCTCTTCCGTTTCAGTCTGCACGTGATGACGCCCAATCGGAATAACGGAAGGTGAACCGGATACCGGGTCACACATGACCGAACAGCGGAGGTTGAAGACACGATGGATCAAATCACACGTGATGACGTTCGATGGCTTCCCTTCGGCGATCAACTTCCCTTTGTCGAGCGCGAAAATGTAGTCCGCATAACGTGCCGATAAGTTGATATCGTGCAACACCATGACAATTGTCGTCCCGTACTTTCGATTCAAGTCCGTCAACAAATCGAGAATCTCGACCTGATACGTGATATCAAGATACGTCGTCGGCTCGTCTAAAAAGAGCACGTCCGTCTGTTGAGCCAGTGCCATCGCAATCCAGACGCGTTGGCGCTGCCCGCCTGACAACTCGTCAATGGGACGATCCGCGAACTCCGTGATGTTCATCATCTCCATCGCCTCGGCGACAGCTTCGTAATCGGCTTTCGTCCAGCCCTTTAAGAACGATTGATGCGGGTAACGACCACGACCGACAAGATCGGCGACCGTGATCCCTTCCGGTACGACCGGGGACTGTGGCAACATCCCGAGGACACGCGCTAGCTTTTTCGGTGCCATTTTCGAAATCGGCTTATCGTAAAGCGTCACTTGACCGGCAGTCGGTTTGATGAGGCGTGCCATCGTCTTCAGAAGTGTCGACTTCCCGCAACCGTTCGCACCGATGATGATGCTAATTTGATTGCTCGGAATTTCAAGGCTGATATCGTTTAAAATCATCTTGTCCTCGTATCCTGAGGTGAGATGTTCCACTTTCATAATGGATGCCATTTAGAAGTCCCCTTTCTGGTTCATCCGGATCAACAAGTATAAGAGATAAGGCGCGCCGATGATGCCGGTGATGACACCGACCGGATAGCGTGCCGTGAAGGCGAATTGTCCGACAAGGTCGGCCGCTAGTACTAAAATGATTCCGACAAGCGCTGCCGGCAAGATTCCCGCGTGGCTCGTTCCGACGAGCCGTTTGGCAATCGGCCCTGCTAAGAAGGCAATAAACGCAATCGGTCCCGTTGTCGCTGTTGCAAGGGCGAGCATGAATACTGCCGCCACAATGAGTAGAAGTCTGGTCTGGTTCGTGTTGATGCCAAGCCCTGTCGCCGCCATTTCTCCGAGCTCGAGCATTTCAAGCTGACGGGTAAGTAACAGTACAATCGGTAAACAGATGAGTACCGTGATGATTAAAGGTGGCAACTCCTCAAGTTTCGCCCCATTTAAACTTCCTGTCAACCACCGCATCGCCATCGCGACATCGTTTTGTCGGCTGATGAGCAATAGATAATTGATGACGGCTGTTAGCATCGCTTGAATCCCAATTCCAACTAACACCAAACGACCGATGGAGAAAGCCGCCCCTTTGGATAGAAAATAGATGACCAGCACGGTGACGAGCCCACCGATAATCGAAGCGATCGAGATTATCGCTTCACTCGATTGTAGGACGACGATACAGAAGACAGCCGCCGCACTGGACCCCGTTGTGATCCCAATGACATTTGGATTGGCAAGCGGATTTCGAAGCATCGTTTGGAAAATCGTTCCCGCGGCACCAAATGCTGCACCGGCAAAGACACCAGCGAGCATACGTGGTAGACGCAATACTTCAACGGCGAACGTCGCCCCTTTTACGTCTTCCCCGAGCAAGACGCGGATGACATCCTGAACCGGATAAATCGTATTGCCCAACATGAGCATCAACCCGCTCAATGCTACCGCTATGATGGTCAAAAGAAGCGTCATCCCGACATAGCGACGGCGTCGCTTCATGCGACCTTGTCTGATTTGTTCAATCGCTGGTTGCATCATAGTCCTCTTACTTTCACTTTCATTGTCAATAGAATCAAGATCGGTGCCCCGATGAACGCCGTCACAATCCCGACCTCAAGTTCACCCGGACTTCCAAGCAAACGTCCCATGACATCCGAGAAGGTCAAGATGATGGCACCTGCTAAGGCAGACATCGGCATGAGGTAGCGTTGGTCAGGACCGAGCACGAGTCGAATCAAATGTGGGGCGAGAAGTCCGATAAACCCAATCGGTCCAGCGAGTGCAGTCGCAGCCCCACACAGAATCACGCCTGCGAACGAGGCGGTCAACTTCAATGTCCCCGTCCGAACACCAAGACTCTTCGCCATCTCCTCCCCGAGCGCAAGTGCGTTCAAGGAAGGTGCGGTCACTACCGCAATCACGAGACCGATTAGAAGAAACGGTAAAAATGTATAAATCGAATCCAGATTTCCCGCACCGACACTCCCTACTTGCCAAAAGCGGAACTGGTCCATGACGTTTGAGCGTGGAATCATAAGAGCCATGACGAGCGACGATAATGCTGCACTTGTCGCCGCTCCCGCCAAGACGAGTTTGAGCGGGGTCGCCCCTCCCCTTCCGAGTGAACCGATGCCGAAAACGAAAATGGCCGTCAATAGCGCCCCGACGAGCGCAAACCAGATGAACGCACTCGCCGTCGCGATGTTGAAGAATGCGATACCGATGACGACGGCGAGCGCTGCTCCCGTGTTGACCCCAAGAATACTCGGGTCAGCGATTGGGTTACGCGTCACCGACTGCATGAGTGCACCCGCCACACCGAGTGCTGCGCCACACATAAAACTGAAAATTGTCCGGACGACCCGCTCCCGGACAATGTCTGCCTCATACGACTGAACAGCCGGACGGAATAAACCGTCCAGCAGTTCATTCCACCCGACTGTTCGAGAGCCGAAGGCAAGGGATGCCACGATGCATAGCACCGTCAGTACGAGCGTCCCAACTAACAGGAGCGGGAAGTACTTCGGGGTATGCATCTGTTTCACCTGATTTTGCATCATTTTACTTTCGCAAGGGCATCCGATACGCGTGAAACGTACTCATCAATCGTATATTCAATCGAGAGTGGCGTCGGTGTCCCAGCCGCTGCGAGTGGCGTATTGTCTTCAATCAATACGACCGATCCGCGTTCGATGGCTGGTACTTTACTGTAGAGCGGGTCTGCTTGAAGCGCCTTCAACGTGTCTTCATTTCCGTATGTGACGAAGATGTCGACGTCGTTCAAAATGTCGGCGTTCTCTTTGCTGAGCTCGAGATAGAAGCTATTTGCTTTTTCAGCTTCGTCGACAATGTTTTGTGGGTACTCCATGCCGAGTTCTTCGATGAAGGCACCACGAGGATCACCTGTTGTATAGATATAGAATTTTGAAAGATCTTCTGCGCTCATCGAGACGAAAGCGGCTTTCTTTCCAGCAATCTCAGGAACGGCTGTCGCTTTGTCAGTAATCAACTGCTCCGTGTCTTTGATTAACTGTTCGCCTTCTTCACCAAGTCCCATTGCGAGTGAGTCATAACGAACCATGTCTTGCCATGACGTGACCCAAGGTGTTTCTTGATATGCCACGACCGGTGCGATTTGGCTAAGCGTGTCATAGTCTTCTTGCGTGATGCCTGAGTAGGCGGCCAAGATGACATCTGGATTTGAATCTGCGATTGCTTCAAAGTCTAATCCGTCCGTGTCTTGATAGATGTTCGGGTTCTCTTCGCCAAGCGCTGTCAACTTCTCTGCTGTCCATGGGAGCATCCCGCTATCATCTTGGACACCGTAGTTCGCAGCTGAGAATCCGACCGGTACGACATCGAGTGCAAGTGCGACGTCATGGTTTCCCCACGAAATCGTTGCGACACGCTCTGGTTTTTCTTCGATGACAGTCTCACCGAACGCATGCTCGATTGTGATTGGATATCCTTCTGCTGACTCTTCCGTCCCTTCGTTCGTGGAAGCGTTCTCAGCTTCTTCCGAACCACAGCCGGCTAAGATGAGTGCAAACGCTGAAGCAAAAATAAACATATGTAACCACTTCTTCATTGTCTTGTTCACGTGTTTCTTCTCCTTTTTCAACTTCTCTATTTTCTCGATACTGATAATCATTATCAGTTATGAGTATAGACTTGCTATTCCTTCGTGTCAACTGCTATTCGATATAGAAAAATGAAAAAACCTGTCGTTTTAGGACAGGTTTATCAGGACTTTCGATGTTGTCGCATGACGTCCGCGATCGGTTCATCTTGTTTTTCAAGCTCCGATACGATCCGTTCATGGTCCACGTCGTTTCGGTTTTGGCTTAACTTGAACGTCGCCTGCATATCGGTGATGTCGATCCGAAACCCGACGACGCCGTTCATTTGTCGCTTCACCGGTTCGGATAATGCATCCCAACGCACCGCATGCTCACGTTCGCCTTCATGCTCGTGAAGTAATCCGGCTAGTTCCTCAACCAACTCGTTTTCATTGAGAATCGTCGCACGTCCATACACGTGTATGGCTTGATAGTTCCATGTCGAGACGTCCTCATGGCCATACCATGACGCTGACACGTAAGCACTTGGTCCTTGAAAGATGACAAGAACGGTTTGATCTTCAATTGTTCGCCACTGCGGATTCGCTTTTGCGACATGGGTCGTCAGTTGACCGTTCGCCTCATCGAATCGTAACGGGACGTGCGTCGCAATCGGCTTATCCCCGTCATGCGTCACAATCGTGCCGAACGGATTGGCATGAAGAAATGTATAAATCTCTGCTCGTTCTGTGACGGAATATTGTTTTGGAATATACATGTCGAACCCCCTTTCTCCTATTATATTCTGAACAAGACGGGTATAACGACACAGAAGGAGGGATGTTATTTATGAAACCAACGATTAAAGCCATCGTCTTTGACGTATACGGCACCTTATTCGACGTCCATTCGGTGAAGGATGCCTGTGAACAAGAGTTCCCTGAAAAGGGAGCAGCCATCAGCCAAGTGTGGCGGACGAAACAACTTGAGTATTTCTTTTGGCGGCACATGATGGGACGCTATGAAGATTTCGATACAGTGACCCGGGACGCACTCCGTTACGCATTAGCCGTGCATGACGCACCATTCACAAAGGAAATCGAACAACGTCTGACTGCATCGTATGCGCACCTCACCCCGTATAAGGAGATCGAATCGGTCCTAAAAGAGATGCATGACGTGAAGACCGTCATTCTCTCAAACGGGACGGACGAGATGCTTAAGGCATTGCTTCACAACGCCGGTCTCACCGATTATTTTGATGAGGTTGTCAGCGTCGACGGCATCAAACAACCTAAACCGACGCCTGCCGCCTACATGAATTGGTTCAAAACGTCTGGTCTTCGTCGTGACGAGGTGCTCTTCTTATCGTCGAACGGATGGGACATCGCCGGGGCGAAAAACTTTGGCTTCCATGCGGTCTGGATCAATCGGAATGACTTACCATTTGAAGCATTTGATATAGAACCAGATGCCATCTATCCGAACTTGAACAACTTGTCAGAATGGCTTTAGTCCGTGAACGGCCTCATGAAAATGAGGTCGTTTTGTGCATCCTCTCCCATAAAGAATGTGTGGACACCCGTTTGTCCGAACCCGTTTCGTCGATAAAATTGAATCGCTCTTTCATTGTGTTCCCATACGCCGAGCCACATCTTTCGTTTGTGTAGTTCCTTCGTCAATTCGGTTGCTTGAGTAAATAACGCTTTCCCCACCCCTTGACCTTGAAACGCTTCTAATACGTAGATTCGTTCGATTTCAATCGCATCTTCGCCCATCGGTTCAGATTGAGCATCGCGTACGTTCACTTTCAAATAGCCTGCCAACTCACCTTTTACATGTGCAAAATAAAAATAAGAATCGGGATGTGCCAACTCATGCTGCAACTGCTCAGGCGCATACGCTTTTTCTAAGTAAGCGTTCAAATGTTCTTCTGTGTTGTGACGTGCGAACGTCTCCGTAAATGTCTGGATGCTAATGTGACGTAAGGCTTCTACGTCTGTCACTTTTGAGATTTCAATCATGTTCTCGCTCCTCTCAGTATTCTCGATACTTGCCTTTCTTCACTTCGGTCCAATCTGTTTCAACATTACGTCGTACTTTTTTCAAAAGGCGTAACAACTCCTCACTTTCTTTCTCGTCGAATCCTGATAATGCGACCGATGTAGAATATTCGTGTTCGCGAATGATGAGCGGGTACAATACCTCTCCTTTCTCCGTCACGTATAAACGTCTGATTTTCTGATTATCAAGATCTGGTCGCCTCTCAATCCATCCTTCTTGCTCCAGTTTCTTGATGGCACGTGCGGCGGTCGTCCTGTCTACCTTAATCAACTCTGCTAGCCGTTCTTGAATGATACCTGGGTGTTCAAAAATCCTAACGATGTACAAGTACTTCCCTTTTTCTAAACCGAGTGCCTTGAATTCAATGTTGCTGATTGAATCGAGGGCACGCGCAATCATCCCGATCTCTCGTAAATGGTCATGCATCATGAGACACCTCTGCTTTTTTGTTGCAAATGCAACAAAATACTTTATATAAGCGTATCGTAATTTGTGAGAGAATGGAAGTAAGAATTTTCGCTAAGAAGGAGATGAATGAAAGATGGGTCACCGAATCTATACCACGAGTTTCGCGAGCGTTTATCCACTCTACGTCGCCAAAGCCGAACGCAAAGGACGGACGAAGGAAGAAGTCGACACCATCATCGAATGGTTGACCGGTTACGATGAGACCGGACTCGAACGTCAGATAGCCAATCAAGTCGATTTTGATACGTTTTTCGCTTCAGCACCTCGTCTGAATGAAGACCGCGCCCTCATCAAAGGTGTCGTCTGTGGGGTTCGTGTCGAGAACGTTGAAGAACCACTCATGCGTGAGATCCGTTATTTGGACAAACTCATCGATGAGTTGGCAAAAGGAAAGAAAATGGAGAAGATCTTACGAGGAGGCGAATCATGATGGATGTGACGGCACTCGTCGACGAGGCACGGCTCGATTCATTTATTCATCTGCTCGAGGTCATCGATGATCATTTACCTGGCGGATTTGAAAAAACGACGGACGGACATGGTGTCCATTACGTCGTTCCACTCGATCGATATCCGTCCGGGTATCATGTCACACCGGGGACGCCACTACCGTTTATCAGTGTAATCGCGCAAAAGCGCCATGTCGGACTGTATCACATGGGCATTTACGCCGACCCTGAATTACTCGCTTGGTTCGAACGGGAGTATGCGAGTCGTGTCCCGACGAAACTTGATATGGGGAAAAGCTGTATCCGTTTCAATAACGTGAAGCGAATCCCGTTTGACTTGGTCGGAGAACTCGTCGAGAAGATGACTGTCGAGGAATGGATTCAGCACTACGAAGGACAACGAAATAATAAAAAAGAGTCCGACTAATTTTCGGACTCTTTTCATTTACACAGTAAATCGATTCGTCATCTCTCGCATCTCATCCGCCATATTCGATAATTCTTGAGCGGCTGCCGTAATTTCTTCCATTGATGCCATCTGTTCTTCAGTAGCTGCTGATGTGTTCTCTGTTTCTGTGGCAGTCGATTCAGTAATTCCTTGAATCTCATTCACAGAGTTCAACACTTCTGTCGCTCCCGCCGCCATTTCTTGTACAGCACTGGACACTTCTTCTATTTGTTGCCCGACTTCTTCAATGGCCACTTTAATTTCATCAAACGCAACACCTGTCTGCCGCACGTTCGTCACACTCTGTCCCATATCACCTTCTACGATATGCATCGTCTCTACGGCATGCTTTGTTTCTGTCTGTGTATGATGAATTAGAGAGGAAATTTGTTTGGTCGCATCGGCTGATTCTTCCGCAAGTTTTCGTACTTCTGCAGCAACGACTGCAAACCCACGTCCCTGATCTCCTGCGCGCGCTGCCTCGATTGCTGCATTTAATGCAAGTAAGTTCGTTTGCTCTGCAATTCCTGAAATGGTCCCACTGATTGTACCAATCTCTTGAGAACGAGTATTAAGCTGCTCAATGACTTGTTGCAACGTCTTCACTTTTTCATTCATCGCTTCAAGCTGATGTTCAAGCGTTTCGATTAGCTCATTCCCTGATTGTACTTTGTCCAATGCCCCTTCCGATAATACAGTCATCTGTCGAGCACGATCAGAGACTTGGTGAATGCCATTCGTCAATTCTGAAAGGGTACCATTTGAAGACTTGACCCGTTTCAACTGATGGAGTGAACCCGAAGCGATTTCTTCCATCGTCACAGCTACCATCTCTGTCGCTTTTGTCGTTTCTTCTACGTTATTTTTCAAATCGTCCGATGAAGTCGCCACACGCCCAGCAGTCGAAGTCACTCCACCAATCAACTCTCGTAAACTTTCTTTCATCTGATTGAATGACTGTGCGAGCGCCCCGATTTCATCGCGTGATGTGTATGTGCTATTGACTGTCAAATCCCCTTCACCGGCACGACTCATCAATACGTTCAATTCTTTCACCGGACCAACCACAAGGCGCGTGATGTAGACGCCTAATCCAATTGAAAGCGCAGCTCCCAAAATGACAAGACCCCAAAAGATAAACACAGCACGCTCTCGATCAGACCGCATCGTATCACTGGCCGTTTCCGCATCCACATTCAACTGATCCATAACTTCTTTCGCTGTCTCAACAAGCGCAAGTCGAATTGGTCGTAGTTCTGTTCCATATTGTCGGTAAGCAGATTCATTTTCATTTCGCAATGCAGGTTGCAATACGACGTCTATGCTTTCCAAATATGCGTTCGTCTCCTCATTCAACTTTTCGATTCGACTCATTAATTCAGGATCTTCTGTCGAAATCGAATCATTAAATACTTCGAGATCGGTAACCATACTCTCCCGACGCTCTTCAATATTTTTTTGTAACTCTTCATTTCGAGCACTTTCGGTCGTCAACATTAGTTCTAACAAGTGACTGTCGATTGCACGATTATCGGTTCTCAACTGTCCAATAGCACGAATCGGAATCAATCTCTCTTCGTATATCTTTTCTCCAGCATCAGCCATTCTTCCGATCAACACATGGCTTAACATTGAAATTATGACGAGTGTCACAACAAATAATGAAATCAATACGGTAAACTTCTTTGACATGCTTAAATTTTTCATAACCTTCCCTCCCAATATATTTATCGTGTCGAATTTGTGAATAATGAAGAAATACTTAAAACGTATTGACCTAAGTTTCGATTCGGATAGCTGACTCCTTGCTCCAGCTCGTTACACCTTTTGTAAGCCGGCTCGCATTTATGTTGCATGAAGATGCAGTATACTAACATCAGATACATTCGGTTACGAAAGGAGCGGACAACTTGCCACGACCACTAAAACTCACACTCTTTCTTCTCGTGTTTGGATCTTTGTTCTATATCACCCATTTTCACTATGAGTTGCGTCCGTCTGACATCCGGGACATCGTCTTGTCGTTTGGATTTTGGGGTCCACTCTTCTTTATTTTTCTTTATGCCATCGGTCCGGTCGCATTTTTACCGACATCCGTCCTTTCACTCGGAGCCGGACTCGCGTTCGGCGTATGGCCAGGTGTCCTCTATATCATTATTGGTGCAACTGCCGCTGCGACGACCGGTTATGTGATGGGGCGTTTTTTCGGGCGCTCGGTCATCAACGTCGACCGCTATCCATGGTCAGAGAAACTGTTCACACAAATGGAGCGTCGTGGCTTTTTATATGTATTTGTCCTCCGGCTCATCCCGCTCGTCAGTTTTGACTTACTTAGTTATGCCGGTGGAATCTCACGTGTTCGTTTCCGCGCCTTCGTACCGGCGACCGTACTCGGCATGATCCCAGGTACGTTCGCCTACAGCTTCCTCGGGGCGAGCCTCGCCTCAGGCAGTGTCACCACGATTTTCATTGCCGCGCTCGTCTTCGTCGGCTTGATTGTCGTGACGTACATCTTCCGAGAACCGGTTAAAAAATGGCTTGGATTGAATTGAAATTTTATGAGGGAGAGCTTTATGCTCTTTTTTTGTGCCTTGAACATGTAATTCATATAAACTTCTATACTATTCATCCGATATGTATAGAGCTACAACAAATGAACACGAGAATGTGAGGAAAGAATGATGAGTTTGATCAAAAGAAATCAGTTGATGTTGTTGACGACGTTATTGATTGTGATGACGTCGGTTGTTGTCCATTTGCTACATCGTTTCACGGACTTTGCCTATGCGTATACGGTTCTGCGAAACGGTGCGGACGGTTACGTGTACTCCGGAGTAACATGGGTCTTGTTCGCCCTTCCAATCGTCTTCTTTGGAATGATGATCGTCACAGTTAAGCGAGAATCCGTAGCATTTCCTTATTGGATGATGCTGACACTCACCTTCGCAAGCATCTCGACCGTTGCTGGAGGACAAGGACTTGTTGAATATCACTTCTCCATTTTTGTCGTCTTGGCGATTTTGTCGTTCATGCGTCGCATCGACTTGATTTTGTATAGTGCCGGAATCTTTGCTGTGCAACATCTAGTCGGATACTTTTTAATCCCTGAGATGATTTGTGGAACGAGCGACTATCCGTTCAGTTTACTACTCGTCCATGCCGTGTACTTGATTCTTCTGAGTGTTGTGCTTGTCGCCCAAATCCACTTCCGTAATAACGAGACGCAACATGCCGAGGCACAGGAGCAAGAAACACGACAGTTGTTACAACAAGCGATTCATGATGTCAGCGCCCTCGTTCAATCGTTAAACAGTCACGCCGAAGAGCTTGAATCTGCCGCTAACCAGTCTCTTGAATCTGGTGAGCAAATCGCTGTCACGGTCGACCCGATTGTCGCTCATGCTTCATCCCAACAAGCCTCCATGGTGCAAGGGGCAGATGAAATTCACTCGATTCGGTCTTTGACAGCGCTCATTCAAGAACGAATGGCCCAAACGGCCGCAGCATCCTCGCGCATCGCTAAAGATGCCCTTGCTGGGAACAAAGACATGCGACTAATGGAAACAAAAGTACAAGAAATCATTACCGAATCGGAACAACTCGACCGGATTGTTGCGACGATGTCGAATCGTTCAAATGAAATCCAAGGAATCTTGCAACAAGTCGGTTCGATCAGTGAACAGACGAACATGCTCGCCTTGAATGCATCTATTGAAGCGGCTCGTGCCGGTGAGGCTGGACGAGGATTCGCCGTTGTCGCCTCCGAAGTCGGGAAACTCGCTGTCCAATCGCGTGAATATGCATCCGAGATGACCCGAGTCCTCAGTGGATTGATGGAAGATACGACCGTCGTATCCAAATCAGCGCATCTTTTCAAACAAGCGACCGAAAACTGTCAAACGGTCACGAACGATGTGACGGCTGTCTTTGGCCGTCTTACAGAAGATGTATCAGAAATCGACGAACAAATTGCTTCGATTCAAGAGACACGCCAGCGGGTCACGACACAGATGGAAGCACTCGAAACACGACTTGAATCGACGAAATATGCGGCGAATGAACTTCAACAACAGATTCACCATGTTGCCGCAGCAACGGAAGAGCAAGTCGCTATTCAAAAAGAACTCAGCTCGATGTCGGACCGACTCGCTCTAACCGCGAATTCGCTTGAAGACGTGACGACTCAACTCGAGGATCACGCCACTCGCGCCTAACACAAATGCCCTCGACCAAGTGGTCGAGGGCATTTTACTTATCGGTCGAGCAATTGACGAATTCCTTCTTGAAGAGGTGTGACCGGGCGTCCGAGAACCGGTTCGAAGTCACTCTCATGAATTTCGAGCGTTCCTTGACGAATGCTTCGCTGAATCCCCGCAAGAATCGCAACGACTTCCTCTGGCAATCCAGCCCCGCGCATCGTCTCTTCGTATGCCTCGAGACTCAACTCCTGCATCATCACTTCACGACCTAACACTTCACTGAGCGCGTCTACAAGATCTTGCTGGGTATGAAGTGGTCCTGATAGTTCATAGACCGCATTGTCCTGTTGTTCTTTTAACAGAACATTCGATGCGGCTTCCGCATAATCTTGTTGTAGAGCCCAACCGACTTTACCGTCCCGAGCCGCCGTGATCCATGGCGCCCCGTCAATTACCGCTTGAATGCTTGATAACTCGTTCTCTAAGTACCAGTTGTTCCGTAAGAACGCATGCGGAATACCGGACTCGACAATCGCTTCCTCTGTGACGACATGTGGAGGTGCCATCAAGTTCTCACTGTCTGTCGCATCGGCTAGACTCGTGTAGGCAATGAATGAAACACCTGCCCGTTTCGCCGCCTCAACCGCGTTCGTATGTTGACGAATCCGCGTATCGTTATCGCCATCTGCCGAGATGATCAAAAGACGCTCGACACCTTTGAACGCTTCATCGAGTGTGTCTGGCTGATCAAAATCACCATGTCGCACATCAACGCCACGCTCTTTAAGAGACGCCGCCTTCTCCGGATTCCGTACACTTACAGCGAGCTCACTCGCATCAATCGACTTGAGTAGTTCCTCTACAATTTTCGAGCCGAGTTTCCCCGTTGCTCCTGTGACTAAATATTTCATAAAACCCCTCCTTTGTTCGCATGATTCACTCTTCCCGTTCATACGACCCGTCACACCTGTCACGTTTGATCCGAGACGATATGGATGTCCACCTGCTTCAATTCCCGCATGATGACATTCACAATCGACCCGCGCATGACTTCTTGCCAGCGTGTCCTTGCTGATTGTCCAAGAATCAATTGGGTAATGCGTTTTTCTCGTGCCGTAGTCGTTAAACTCTTCGTTAGTTCTTTCCTCGGTACATTCAAGACAATCACTTCTGCCTGGAATGATGCACCTTGCTCTCGAACTTCTTTTAGAATGGCAGTCTGCTCAGGTGTCAATTTTCTCTCCTCACCATGGAGGACAGACAAGATATAAAGTTTCGCTTTGAGTCGACTCGCCATGCGAAATCCTCGATAGATCAAATGTCTCGCATTGTCATTGAGCTGAATACAGACCATGATCCGCTCTTGGAGGAGCGTCGGATCAGACACCACATTTTTTCGGGTTCGATAGACTTGATCATCGACTTCATCCGCTACTTGTCGAAGCGCAATCTCACGCAGACTCGATAGATTGGTCAGCGTAAAAAATGACGACAGACTTTGTTCAATTTTGTCCGGTCGATAAATCTTCCCTTGTCTCATCCGCTCTTGTAACGTCTGCGGTGTCACATCGACGAGCAGAATTTCATCAGCCTGATTGAGGAACAGATCTGGAATCCGTTCTCTTACCTCTACGCCTGTGATGCCTTTCACGGTCAACAGTAGACTCTCAAAATGCTGAATATTAACGGCCGCATATACATTGATTCCGTTCTCTAACAACACCTGCACGTCCTGGTATCGCTTTGCCCGTACTGAGCCTGGGGCATTCGTATGAGCCAACTCATCAACGAGGACGATATCAGGATGAAACGATAAGATGGTCTCGACGTCTAACTCTTTCAGTTCGTGTCCTTTATAAAATAGCGAAAGAAGAGGGACGATTGGCAAATCGCCAATCATCGCCTCTGTTTCGTTTCGTCCATGTGTCTCAATCAATCCAATCATGACCGAGACCCCTTCTTGCTGACGAGCCCGTGCATCTGCCAACATTTTATACGTTTTGCCTACACCCGGTGCGGCTCCGATATAAAGTCGAAGTTTGCCTCGCATCAGTTCAACTCATCTAGTGCAAGATTCATCATCAAGACATTGACGTACGATTCACCGTCAGCCGTGTCTTGAATGACGCCTTCGACTTCAGCCGTCGCCATCGAACGTGCGTCGCTGATACGATCGACTTGTAACATCGCATGTTCTATCGAGATATGCGGATCAAGTCCAGATCCGGATGTCTCAATCGCTCCCGCAAGTTCGGGATCGTGTTTCGGACGGTCCGGATTACTTTCTGCCATGTTATCGCCGCCCGATTGACCAGTGAGTTGATCGACTGCTGTTGGTCGGCCGTGGAAGTAACCTTCCGAAACGAAAGGTTGTGCGATCCACTTTGATCCAATCTGTTCACCATCGCGTTCGATCAAACTACCTTCAGCTTGACTCGGAAATAGTGCCTGACCTGCTACTGTTAAAGCGAGTGGATAAGCCACACCGCATAAGATCATCGTCAAACTGACGACGATACCTGCTTGTTTTATAGAAGACATTCGGTCCACCTCACATGAATAAGTTTAAGACGATGTCGAGCGCTTTGATTCCCAAAAACGGGACAATCACACCACCGACACCATAAACGAGTAAATTTCGACGTAACAACTTCTCGGGACCGACCGGGTCGTAACGAACCCCTTTCATCGCAACTGGAATGAGAAGTGGGATGATCAAGGCATTGAACAAAAGTGCGGCCAAGATGGCTGACTCAGGTGAGCCGAGACGCATCACGTTCAACCAATCCATCTCTGGGATAAATGCAACGAACATAGCCGGCAAGATGGCGAAGTATTTGGCCACATCGTTCGCAATCGAGAACGTCGTCAAAGCCCCGCGTGTCATCAGTAACTGCTTACCGATTTCGACCACTTCAATGATTTTGGTCGGATCCGAATCTAAATCAATCATATTCGCCGCTTCTTTCGCGGCCTGTGTCCCCGAGTTCATGGCGAGACCGACGTCTGCCTGTGCGAGCGCCGGGGCATCATTCGTACCGTCCCCCGTCATTGCGACAAGATGACCTGCTTTTTGTTCTGCTTTGATGACACGAATCTTATCTTCTGGTTTACATTCCGCTACGAATTCATCGACACCAGCTTCGCGTGCAATCGTCGCGGCCGTCAACGGATTATCTCCCGTGCACATGATGGTCTTGATTCCCATCTGACGCAAGCGATCGAAGCGTTCACGCATACCCGGTTTCACCGTATCTTTCAAGTGAATCACGCCGACAATCCGTGCATCTTCTGAGATGACGAGCGGAGTGCCGCCTTCTTTCGAAATCGCATCGACTTGATCCTGTAAGTCGCTCGGAATCATCCCACCTTGAGCACTCACCCAGTTAATGACGGCGGACGCCGCACCTTTTCGGACACGTCGACCGTCTGCCAAGTCGAGTCCCGACATACGTGTTTCTGCTTTGAATGGAATGATCACCGCATCTTGTTTCGGTGACTCATCTAATTCTCCCCAGCGTTCTTTTGCAAGCGTCAATACAGAGCGCCCCTCTGGTGTCTCGTCTTCCAAAGACGTCAAGACGGCGACTCCAAGCGCTTGCGAAGCTGTGATTCCTTCTACTGGAAGAACTTCAAATGCCATCCGGTTTCCGAACGTGATGGTCCCCGTCTTATCTAAAATGATGGTTCGAATGTCTCCAGCCGCCTCAACGGCTTTCCCGCTCATCGCAATGACATTGAATCGCGTGACCCGGTCCATCCCGGCAATCCCGATGGCGGATAAGAGTCCACCAATCGTTGTCGGAATGAGACAAACGAGAAGTGCAATTAAAATGGGTGGTGACAATTGGAAGCCGAGATAGTTCGTAAACGCAGGGAGTGTCAAAACGACGAGTAAGAAAATCATACTGAGCGAAACAAGAAGCAGGGACAAGGCAATCTCATTCGGTGTTTTTTGACGTTTCGAGCCCTCGACAAGGGTAATCATCTGGTCAAGGAACGATTCACCTGGGTTGCTTGTAATCTCGACCTCAATCCGGTCACTGACGACAAGCGTTCCCCCGATGACGGAAGAGAAGTCTCCGCCAGACTCTTTAATCACTGGCGCCGATTCTCCTGTAATCGCAGATTCATCAATCGAAGCAAGCCCGGCGATAATTTCGCCGTCTCCCGGCAGGTAGTCTCCGGCGCGCACTTCGACGATATCTCCTTTTCGAAGGAGCGACGAAGCGACTTCCTCAATCCCATCTTTCACAATTCGACGTGCCATCACATCATTTTTAGATGCTCGAAGGGTAGCTGCCTGCGCCTTCCCTCGTCCTTCTGCAATCGCTTCGGCAAAATTGGCGAACCATAACGTGACGAGCAAAATGAGCGTCACTGCCAAGTGAAATCCTCGCATCTCGTCCGACAGCATCGTATAAACGAGCGATAATAAGAATCCGCCCCATACGAGGAACATGACCGGTTGTTTCACCATCGTCCGTGGATCTAGTTTTTTGACTCCGTCCCACATGGCAGGAACAATCAAGCTCGTGTCAAAGCGGCGTGTCTGTTTTTCTAGTTCATTCATCTTCTATTCTCTCCTATGTTCAACGTATCATGAGCCATTCGGCGAATGGTCCAAGCAACAACACTGGTAAAAAGGTCAAGGCACCGACAATGACAATCACACCGAACAGAAGTGATGTAAATAGCGGCGTGTCGGTCCGAAGTGCCCCATCGTCCGTGACACGTGGTTTCATTTGAAGACTACCTGCCATCGCCACCATTAATAAAAGCGGAATATATCGACCGAAGAACATCGCAAAGCCTGCCGTGATATTCCAAAACGGAGTCGCATCCAATAAACCTTCGAATCCGGATCCGTTGTTGGCGACAGCGGATGTATACTCATACAAGATTTGTGAAATCCCATGAGGTCCAGCGTTCGTGATGGCCTCTTGTCCTGGCTGTACGACGAGCGCCAAAGCCGTAAATCCTAAAATAAGAAGTGGCGAGACAAGAAGCGTTAACGCGACAAGTTTCATCTCGCGTCCTTCGATTTTCTTGCCAAGCACGGTCGGCGTCTGTCCAATCAAGAGGGCCGCAACAAAAATGGTGATGATCACATACATCATCAAGTTCATGAAACCGGCACCGACCCCACCAAAGACAACGTTCAACATCATGTTTCCCATCAAGATGATGCCGCTAAGAGATGGAAGCGAGTCGTGCATCGCATTGACTGCGCCAGTCTCAGCAGCTGTCGTCACCGCGCCGTAAAGCGCTGTACCAATTGCCCCGAAGCGCATCTCTTGTCCATGTAAAGAGGGGTTCGAGTACAAAGTGGCGTACATGGCCACTGTTCCAATGACGAACAAGAAAAGCATGACACCAAAGTAAAGGAATCCTTGTTTTCGTTTCTTCGCCATCGACCCGTAGATGAACGGCAATGACATCGGTAATAAGAGCATCAAGAAAAGATGGATGTAATTCGTCCACTTGCTTGGGTTTTCAAATGGATGCGCACCATTTACCGCATAGTAGCCCCCACCGTTATTCCCGAGCTGTTTGATGACCTCAAATGATGCGATCGGTCCTCGTTGAATCGTTTGGCTCGCCCCTTCGAGCGTTGTGACGACAGCATTCGGACTAAGGGTTTGTGGGACACCAAACGCAATCAACCACATACCGAAAAATAAGCTGATTGGTAAGAGCACGTACACGATGACGCGTACAAAGTCGAAATAGAACTGACCAATCTGCTTTCCAAGAATCGCTCGAATGAAAGCCAGCGCCATCGTCAATGCCATCGTTGGCGCCACGAACATGAGTGTCGATAAGACGAACATCTGTGATAAGTGAGAGAGCGCCTCACCTGAATAGTGCTGTTGGTCTGTATTGGTCATAAAACTGATGACCGTATGGAATGCTAGATGCCAGTCTAAGTTGACGGCCCCATTCGGATTGAAGGGCAACACTCCTTGAAAGCGAAGCAACACATAACCAATCAATAAAAATAGTAAATTGAGTGTCAAAAAATCTTTTGCATAGCCAAACCATGTTTGCTTTTCACGCTCATTTATTCGAAGGCGACGTGTGATCCTCGTCTCGAGCGCTTTCCCTACATAGTTTGGTCGTTCTTGAATCGGTACAAACCGCCGTCCAATATAGCCACCTAACATGGCACTGGCTGTCATCGTGATTGTGATGAGCAAACTCAACGTGATGATGAATGTAACCCACATCGTTCGTCATTCTCCTCTGTCTTTAAAATTTTTCTGGTTTTAGTAATGCAACGGTTAAGTAAGAGAGATACCCAATTCCAATCGCTAAAAGCACGATATACATGTCGTCACCCCTGTTCATTCCAGTGCATCCGATCAATCGAACGAATCATCACATTCATAGACGCCACTAAACCAATGAGTAAAGCAATTGCGAATAAATCAACCATATAATAACCTCTTTTTTCATTTTTTTACTTTATTTAACATTAAAAAATATACAAAAAACCACAGGAGCAAGAAACGGCTCCAGTGGCATATCACTGCATGAGTCGGATCCCCCTAATAACGCCTACGAGGTTAGCTGTCGGATTCGGGCTTGCCTAGGTTGGCCCTACCTCACTTGAGGATTCACCCCAGTCCAGATTGGACAGTGGGTCCCCCGCTTCCGTCTCCGGAACTCGGCGAAAAGATTTCAACAATACGTATGAAGTTGATGAGATGGATGTTACTCCGATTCAAAATGACTGTAAATAACTTTTCATAAAAAATTTTTTAACTTAAATTGTCAGATTTATCCGAATGATTTTTGTGAAATGAATATGATTATTTATAAGTTTTTTTATTCCTAGTTTCTTCATACTTAATTTGCAGTTCAGAAAATCACGCATCGAAGTCACTCCGTATATTTGTGGTCACTTCTGCGATATATGTAAGAATAATCACTTTCAAGTGAGTTTGACCTTGAAATTACTCTTTCGTGACATCAAAAAAAATCGTTTGAAAACACTTTACATCTTAGGATGGATGTCCAAATCGTCGTCATTCGACTTATTGTTGATGGAGAATATGAATTAGGTAGGAGACGATCACGGTATGGAGCAATGGATTCAACAAATCATTGAACAGTTTGGTTATTTCGGAGTCATGTTTCTTATTTTTGTTGAGAATGTGTTCCCCCCAATCCCATCCGAATTAATCTTAATTTTTGGCGGTTTTTTCACAACTACAACCACACTCAATCCTATTTGGATGATTGTTGTGGCAACAGTCGGAGCACTCCTCGGTGCCGTTGTCCTTTATGGGATTGGACTTTTACTGGACCGAGAACGTCTCGAGTCATTCATCACCCGTTACGGCAAAAGAATTTATCTGAAAATAGAAGATGTTCGAATGGCTGATCGCTGGTTTGATCGATTCGGTCCAAAATTAGTATTCTTCGGTCGGTTCGTTCCCGTCGTACGCAGTTTGATTTCGATTCCAGCCGGTATGTCGAATATGCCGTTCCTTCAATTTATCGTGTTGACGACATGCGGGACGCTCATTTGGAATACGGTACTCATTTTTATTGGTGTTGTAGTCGGCGAGAATTGGCAAGTTTGGTTAGGGTATATCGAAATGTATTCACATGTGATGTATATGTTTTTAGGATTCACAATAATCGCTGTTGTCGGTTGGACGGCTCGCATAGTGTTAAGAAGACGCTCTACACATTGACCACTCCTTTTCGAGTGGTTTTTGATTTTTACGCTTGACTTTGAGTTCTTATGAACTTAAATTAAATATATAGAAGTTCATATGACCTTAAAAGGAGGAATTGTTGTTGACCCTACTCATCGGGTTCTTACTCATCGTCATCTTCATGCTCGCACTTGACCTCGGGGTGTTCCACCGTAAAGCGCACGAAGTCTCGCTCCGCGAAGCATGGACATGGACGTTTGTCTGGATTGGGATTGCCATCGCATTCGGAGGATGGTTGTTCTTCACGCAAGGAAGTACAGCCGCAACGGAATATGCGAGCGTCTACTTTATCGAAAAGGCACTCGCGATTGATAATGTCTTCGTCTTCTCACTTGTTTTTGCCTATTTCGCCATCCCACTCAAGTATCAACATAAGGTACTATTCTGGGGGATTCTCGGAGCGATTTTCTTCCGCGCTGTCTTCATCGTCGCTGGCGTATCCCTTTTAGAAAACTTCGGTTGGGTCTACTACGTGTTCGGAGCGTTTCTCGTTTATACAGGATGGATGATGTATAAGAATATCGGGAAAGACGAGTCACTTGAAGAAAACAAGACGATTCGTTGGCTCGAGCGACGCCTCCCCATCACACAGGACATCTCATCCGGGAAGTTCACGAAGCGCATCAATGGGAAGTTGTTCTTCACGCCACTCTTCATCGCGCTCATCTTCATCGAATTGTCGGATATCGTCTTCGCAGTCGATTCGGTCGCCGCGAGTTTCGCGTATTCACGTGACCCGTATATCATCTTCTATGCGAACATCATGGCGATTCTCGGACTTCGTAGTCTCTACTTCGTCCTCGCCAACTTGATCGACCGCTTCTACTATTTGAAACACGGTCTCAGCTTCATGCTCGTCTTCATAGGGGCGAAGATGATTTTCGGTGATGTGTACAAGATGCCGATTTGGATGTCTCTTGGAACCATCGTTCTCGTCATCTTGATTAGCGTCCTCTATAGTTTCTACAAAACGAAACCTGGTTCTTCCAAACACGTATAATGAATCAATCAGTCCATTTCGTCGGTGTTCTTTCTTTGAAAATCGGTTAATCATTGAGGTGCACAACTACAGAAAAGGGGATTCAATATGTTTGATCGGATTGGCCTCATGAGTATCGGTCTCGTCTTCGGGATCATCCTCATGTTACTCTTCAACAACCTGTTCGGATTGGTGTTCGGTGTCGTCGTTGGTGTCAGCCTCATTGCCGCCAACCAAATCGAGCGAAACAAACAAACGACATGGCATTAACCAAAAAGCACGCGCTCCCATTGTTTGAGAGCGCGTGCTTTTATGTCAAAACATTGTATACGGATTGATACTGTTAGCAGGAGATGAACTGCTATACACATAGCTGTTCCGATGCACTTCGAAGTGGAGATGATTCCCGAACGAGTTACCGGTATTCCCGACCGTTCCAATCGTTGCTCCTTTTGCTAACGTTTGTCCTGTAACGACATTGAGGCGATCAAGGTGTGCGTATACAGTAATATATGTTTGTCCATTCAACTGATGGCTCATCATGATGTGGTTACCGTAAGCCCCATAGTTCCGAGAAACGATGACTTTTCCATAAGCGGCTGACACGACCGGTGTTCCTCTTGGAGCAGCCAAGTCGATACCGTTATGGAACGTATAACCGTACTGCCCGCTCGCCGGACCATACTTTTGTGTCAACGTCCCTTTTGTCGGGATGATCATTTTCGCAGTCGATGTGGTTGAAAGCGTGGAGACACTGTACTTCTTCACATATGTACTGGATACGTAGCGGGATGTCCCGTTGAAATTGATTTTTGTCCATCCCCCGCTCACGCCGAGATATTTGAAGGATTGTCCCAATTTCGCACTGCCGACGATTGCATACGTCGTGCCCGGGCCCGAACGGACGTTTAAACTGTTAGTCATGACTTTGACATAATACGTGGTAGCAGCTTCAGCCGGGGTACCTGTCGGAGTGAAGATTCCGACTGTGAGAAGAACGGCACAGAAGAGAGAGAGCATCTTTCGTTTCATGATGTGGTAAATCCTTTCAATTATGTATTTAAATTTTTATTTTTTATATTATCTAACTGAAAAAATTTTACCACCAAAACGAACCGACAAATATGTCATTTATATTTCAAATAAAGGAAAACAAATTATAACTTACTTTCTTTATTTTTCCTTTTCAACATACAAAAAATGCACAGCCGTTTTCGACTGTGCATGTCTGTTACTCACGATTTTCCTCGGCGTTCTCCTCTTCATCCTCTAAATCTTCAATCAATCGCTTCATCTCTTCAATTTCACGGCGCTGTGCCTTGATGATTTCTTCAGACAATTCTTTCACGCGTGGGTCTTCAATTTCAGCGCGTTCACTTGTCAAAATGGCAATCGAGTGGTGAGGGATCATCGCTTTCATCCAACTGACATCATCGACGGTCGTCTGGCTACGTACGAGCCAAAGCGAGGCACTGAAGACGAGAGCACTGACCCCTAGGATGATAAAGTTAACTGTTTTGTTCTTATACATCCCCCACATGAAGAGAAGCATGACGAACGCCATGACCGATCCCATGATGAGTGCCATGTACAACCTCGTCTGACTAAAGAAGATATGATTGAACTGAAACACGTTCAAATACATGAGCCAATACATAATGAATGTCGAGACCGCAATCATGATTCCAAATTTACCGTACTGTTTCATCTTATTCATCCTTTCTTATTGTGCGTATAAAAACTCTTTTTCCTACTTGTTCTATACTCAAACCCGCCTATTTCTCCGTCTAATCGTACTCTTAACGCTTTTCACTTCTTTTTCACAAACATCGGGTACACTAGTGAAATTGAGTTCATGCAAGGAAGGAGAACGATGATGCAAGAGCGGACATTGCGTGACGTACTGGCAACACTTGATTCTGTTTTATCTTGGTCCTATCTCGATCACCCGGAAGAAATGACAATTCGCGGAATCGGAACGACACCAGAAAAAATAAATAAAATGTTTTTATATATATGCAAGCGCCCAATCAATGAACGTGGCGTCGATTTAGTGAGGGCCGCCATCCGAAATGGTGCAGTAGCCATCGTCACGGATCGACCGATTGACGCGAGAGTACCCGTCATTTACTGTCGAGACGTCGAACGCGCACGTGAACAACTACAGACTCTTTTCGCCATGGAAGGAAATCACGCAAAGCACACGGAACGATAATAATAAGAGGAAGGAGGAATGCAAGATGAAGATTCTCATCGTAGACGATGAAGAAAAAATGAGACATTTGATTCGTTTGTTTCTTGAAAGTGACGGCTACTTTTGCATCGAGGCGAGCGATGCCCGTTCCGCACTCGACAAAATCGAAGAGCGACCGGATCTCGTCCTTTTAGATATTATGATGCCAGAAGTAGATGGGATCTCACTTTGTCGTCAGTTAAAGACGATGGATCCGGCATTACCTGTCGTCTTGTTGACGGCACGTTCAGACAATGAGACGACCATCCAAGGATTAGATGCTGGAGCGGATGATTACGTCACCAAACCGTTCGATGGGAACGTGCTCCTCGCTCGTATTCGTGCCGTCTTGCGCCGGACCCGTGTCGTCAACATCCAATACGGACCACTACGTTACGATGAGGAGAGCGGACGCGTTTTGTATGAAGAACAAGAGATTGTCCTCACACCAAAAGCGACGGCCATCTTAAAATTGTTCCTTCAGCACCCGAATCGCCTCTTCAACCGACTAGATTTGTTTGACCTTGTCTGGCCCTATTCTGCAGAATCCGACCCACGCACCGTTGATGCGCATATTCGTATGATTCGAGAAAAGTTAGGCGATGCAGGATTCCCGATTGATGATTATTTAAAGACGGTATGGGGACGTGGCTATCGATGGACCGAGGAGCGTTCCGGATGAAGCGAGGTCGTAACAGTCTACCGTTTCGCATCAGCCTCGTCTTTCTTCTATCCACCCTATTGATTGAAGGTGTGTTGTTTCTTCTCCTCTATCACACGCTTCTCGGTGAACGTGTTGTAGAAGAAATCAATCGCCTTGAATCTCGGGCCGAGAGCCATGCGAGCGTATTAGCAATGAATTTTTCCGAAGAGACGATTGATCATGTAGCGACTATGGAAAGTGAGACCGATACGAAAGTCGCCATCACTGATCCCACGCATCATCTTCTTCAGACTTCACGCTTCTTTCCCCAAGTCCTTGCCGATACAGTCGATTCGAAAAAACAAACTGGCTCCTTCGACGACACGACTGTCCTAGAGAACGACTGGGAAAACGAACCGTATTTGATCGTTCGTACGCCAATCACAGATGATACCGACAGACGGTATGGATACGTCTATATGTTTTTACCGACTGAAATCATTCATGGAATTAGCCATCGGCTCCAGTGGCGATTCCTATATATCACAGCGATCGCGCTCGTGACGACCGTCTTGACGTTCATCCTCTTGAGTCGATTGATTTCAAAACCGATCCAATCATTAAAACAAGCAACGGAGAATGTATTGACAAACCCAGACGATTTACAGTTACCGACCAATCGTGTCGACGAAATCGGTGAATTAGCGCGTGCCATCGAATCGATGTCAGTGGAACTATCCAGACTACGGCGGGAACGTCGTCAGTTCTTATCCGACCTATCGCATGAAATCAAGACCCCTCTCACGTACTTGAGGGGTTACGCCGAAATCGCTTCGAAAGAAAGTACGCCCGAATCGTTACGCAAGCAATCGATTCAGACAATCTTAGATGAAAGCCGGTCGCTCACAGAACTCGTCGAAAATGCGTTTCAACTGGCACAGCTCGATGAGAACACGTTCTTATTGCATCGAGAAGAAGTGACCGTCACAACGTTTTGTGCGGACTTACGTCGAATGCTCGATACAATGTTCCGGATGACGACGATTCGCTTCGATGCTTCGTCGAACGCGGGACAACAAGACATCGCTCTTACATTGGATCGGCACCGGATGCTCCAAGTCTTCCGCTCAATCGCCCATAATGCGATTGAGCATAGTGAGGCCTCACATGTCTCCCTGCGTTCAAATGTCACGGACACTCACCTGATCCTGACCATTACAGACAATGGGAAAGGCATTCCCGAAGAAGATTTACCGCACATTTTTGACCGCCTGTATCGTGTGGAAAAATCACGGTCCCGACAGACTGGCGGGAGCGGCCTCGGACTCGCCATCGCTGACCAAATCGTCAACCGTCACGGTGGAGAATTGACAGTCACGTCTGATGTATCGGGCACTTCTTTCACCGTCACGATTCCACTCGACAAAAAGACGCCTATCCTATAATGGAAAGGCGTCTTTTAATCAATTGAGCTCACCTTTGTCGAGGCGCATCTCCCATTCCCCGTCTGTAAACTCATATACGCTGTTATCCGATGTGACAAGCAACATGCGCTCCTCGTTGACTGCCAATTCGATTGGCACAACGTCCGCTTGAAGCTCTGGAAGATTGAACGTCTCTGTCGACTCATCGTCTAAGTTGAAACGAACCCCTTCGAAAGAACCATCTGTCTGTCGTACGTATGCCAGCTGCCCCTCATCCGCTCCGACCGTGACAACTTGTTCTGCTTCAACAAGTGGCTCGAACGAATCTCCAGAGTCATTCGAAACGAGGATGCCGGACGGCCCGTACAAGAAGACGCGCTCCGCATCCGTCGCATCGGCGACGATTCCTGCCACTTGCGCTTCCTCTATCCCTTGTACCTGCATCGGTTCAAATGATTTCCCACCATCGATGGAACGATAAAATCCCGGCTCTAGCTCCGAGGTCGCTTCCTCCAAATAAACGTAGAGTGTACCTGTGGCATAACCGGCACTCATATAGTGGAAATCTGCCTCGCCTTCAAGCGACCGACTCTCGAGTACCGCCCCATGATTTTTTCCATGCATGACCCCAAGTGGATTTTTGAAATCTGTCCGACGATCGGGGTGACCGCTCGCATAAAATCCATCCTCGACGACTTCAAATCCCATGTAGTCATGGCGATTTGTCGGCAGCGTATACCAACCATCTTCTCGATATTCCATCAATCCGGCATGCGTCGCGATGACAAGACGTTCGTCGTCTTGCCAAAATCCAGCTCCGTGGATGTGGGAGACCGTTTCATCGGATCCCACACGTTGCCACTCGTCTTTTGTAGTTGTCGTCACATTCTCGGATTGACTCGTGTCCGACGGTGCGTCTTCTGTTCCACACGCCGACAGGAGCAGTGGAGTCAGGAATAGTGATAGCATTAACGTTCGTTTCATCTCGATCCCTCCATCATTAGCATCCCATCTAGCATACTGACTAAAGGTGAAAGAAATGTTAAATCTTCAAAAGTCGAGCATTGATTGCGACAATAACTGTGCTTATACTCATCAAGACGGCACCGATGGCTGGGGACAAGATGATTCCAATCGGAGCCAGCACGCCTGCAGCAAGCGGGATGGCGACGATGTTATACCCGGCTGCCCACCACAAGTTTTGAATCATCTTACGATACGTGTTCTGTGAAAGCTCCAAAATCGATAGGACATCTTTCGGATTACTGCGGACGAGGACAATATCTGCCGTTTCGACGGCAACGTCTGTCCCGCTCCCGATTGCGATGCCGACATCCGCTTGTGCTAAGGCAGGTGCATCATTGATTCCATCTCCGACCATCGCTACTTTGCTGCCATCTTTTTGGACGTCTTTCACTTGGTTTGCCTTGTCGTCCGGTAATACTTCGGCATACACGTCATCGATACCGAGCTGACCCGCGACCCAATGCGCGACCTTCTCGTTGTCACCCGTCAACATGATCGAGCGAATGCCTTTTTCATGAAGTGCCTCGACGGTCTCCTTCGCTTCTTCCCTCACCAGATCGGCCATCGCAATCATCCCGACCCATTCTCCGTCTTTCAAAACAAAGACGACGGTCTTTCCTTCTTCCGAGAGTCGTGCAAACGTCTCCTCATCAATTTGAATGTGTTGATCGCGGATATGTCGCGGACTGACGACTTGAACACGCGCACCGTCAACCGTTCCTTCCAATCCGACACCTGTCATCGAACCGAAGTCGTCGACAGCCGCCAGTTTCAATTCCCGTCTCTCGGCTTCTCTTAAAATCCCTTGCGCGAGAGGATGTTGCGACTCACGCTCAACTGCTCCTGCGAGTTGCAACACGTCTTCTTCCTTATAAGACGAGCTCGCCTGTATGTCTGTGACTCCGAAATTCCCTTCCGTCAGCGTACCGGTCTTATCGAAAATGACGGCATCGAGTCGACGCGCCTCTTCAAATTGAGTCCGATTGCGGATGAGAAGACCTTGTTTCGCCGATAATGCTGTCGAAACAGCGACAACAAGAGGTGTCGCCAGTCCAAGTGCATGGGGACATGAGATGACCATGACCGTTACCATCCGTTCAACCGCCGTCCCGACCGAATATCCGAGCATGAACCAAACCGTGAACGTGATGACTCCAGCGGCAATTGCGATATAGAACAAATATTTTGCCGCCCGATTCGCCAAATTTTGAGCCCGTGACTTCGATTTTTGTGCCTCACTCACCAATTCAATCACTTTTGACAAGTACGTTCTTTCTCCCGTACCAATCGTTTCAATCGTCAAGCTCCCTTCTTGGTTGATCGAACCCGCAATGACATCTTCACCTTCTGTTTTTTCGACCGGTACCGATTCGCCGGTCAACATCGACTCGTCGATGGTCGTTCGTCCTTTGATGATTTTCCCGTCCACGGGTACCTGCTCCCCCGGTTTGACGAGGATTCGGTCTCCTTCCTTCAGTTCAGAGATGGGAACGTCTTCCGTTTCTTCCCCATTGATGCGATGCGCCTCGTTCGGGAGCAGTTGTACGAGTTGTTCTAACGCATTTGATGCCCCCATGACCGAACGCATCTCAATCCAGTGACCGAGTAGCATGATCACAATCAGTGAAGCGAGTTCCCAAAAGAAGTCATGCCCACTTCCGTATCCAAAGACGACAGCTGCGCTATAAAAGTAAGCGACGCTAATCGCCAAGCCAATGAGCATCATCATGCCCGGGCTACGCTCTCGTAGCTCTTCCACACTTCCTTTTAAGAACGGCCATCCGCCGTATACATATACAATCGTCGCCAATACAAATAAGATTGTCTTTTCAAGCGGAAAATCGAGTTCAAACCGCAGCCATTCTTGAATCATGTCCGATAACAATAAAATCGGAATCATCAGTCCGAGCGATATGAAGAAACGTCGTTTGAAATCATCAATCATATGCTCGTGTCCGTGTCCGCCATGATGAGACTCGTGACTTCCCTTATGATATTCATGATGTTGATCGTGTGCATGTTCCATCATTCATCCTCTCCTTTACACGAATTGTATACCCCCATATGGTATATAATTAAACAGATTTGGACTTTCATGTTTCTTTCACAATTAGGTGGTACAACAAAGTGAGGACTGAACAATGAAGGAGTGTTATAGAATGAAATCGAAAGGAATGTGGTTTCTGTTGACGGGGATTTTAATTGGGGGCATCTTCGTTTTACTAGTCGTCCTCTTCAACGGGACATGGAACCATAACAACAATATGGACCAAAATCATATGATGGGAAACGATTCGGCAACGGGTCAGATGGGACACGGAGCGAGGCAAGAGCTCCAAGCATCGGATGAACCGACACAGCCGCTTCCGATTCCGACCGCCTTACAGCCAGATCGTGTCACGGAAGACACGGTCTACTATACGGTGGAAGCAACTAAAGGCACGTCACAATTTTTCAAAGACGGCAAGAAATCGGAAACATTCGGTTATAATGGAGACTTACTCGGACCAATGATCGAGTTACCGAAAGGAAAAACAGTCGTAATCGATACCATCAATCGATTGGATGAACCGACAACGTTCCACTGGCACGGACTCGTCATTCCTGCCGACATGGACGGGGGACCTCATCAGACCGTCGCACCAGGTGAACGGGCACAAGTTCGACTCGACATCGACCAAGAACCTAGTACGCTGTGGTTTCACCCCCATCCGATGGGTTCGACAGCTGAACAAGTTTATAAAGGGCTTGCCGGTCTTCTTTATGTGACTAACGATACACCGAATGGTCTCCCGAATGAATATGGAGTCGACGACATCCCGCTCATTGTACAAGATCGACGCTTCACTCCTAACGGTGGGTTAGATTATGATGCCCATATGAACGTTGACGGAACGACCGGGGATACAATTCTTGCGAATGGAGCCATCAACACGACGTTCGACGTTCAAACCGAGACGTTACGTGTGCGACTAGTCAACGGTTCGAATGCGCGCGATTTTGATTTTACGTTATCTAACGAGGCCGAGATGACGCAGATTGCGACAGACGGAGGACCGTTAGAGCGCCCGATTCCCTTAAGAACCATCACGTTGACACCAGGTGAACGGGCCGAAGTGCTGATAGATTTTTCACAAGTTGAAGATGTCGCCGCCTTAAAAGCGGACGGAGTGACATTCACTACGTTTCGTGTCGGTGAACTCGACAAGGCGTCCATTAAGATTCCGGTGACCGAGACGATGGAGCGCTCGACAGATAAGACGGCAGATCGACGGCTCACCCTTTTTGGAATGGGTAACATGGTTTCAATCAACGGAAAGACCTATGATCCGGAGCGTATCGACATCGAAGCGAAACGCGGAGACACCAAGGTATGGGAAATTGAAAATAAACCAGATATGATGGGTGGGATGACACATCCCTTCCACATCCACGGCGTCCAGTTCCGAGTCATTAGTCGAGACGGCAACCCACCATCCGATCAGGAAAAAGGGTGGAAAGATACGGTAGCCGTCGCTCCAGATGAACGAGTAAAGATTGAAATCACCTTCACGAAAACCGGCACATTTATGTATCATTGCCACATCCTCGAGCATGAAGAAAATGGGATGATGGGACAAGTAAAAGTGACCGAATGACCGACACCTCTCTGTTCTATCAGCGGAGAGGTGTTTTGTATCCGTCCCGATTTCGATACGTTTCTGCTAGGACTATTGCCTGTATAGGGATTCCTTCTCGAATGTCGTATACTTATTGTGAATGCATGTACAAATGTTCGCGAGGAGGTAGGTCCATGCGCCGATTCCATAGGATTAGGCAGAAACGCTCCGCTCGTCAAAAACAGCAACGCCACACGTTCTCCATCGCTTCCATCGTGGAAGAAGTACAGGATGCGATGTGTTATATCGATTTCTCAAGATGTCGTCTGTATTCGAATGATTCTCTTCGGCAATGGTGCCCTTCGATGACAACACAATCTTTTGACACATTGGAAACATTGACTCGTTATTTATATGCCACGTTGGAACAGCATGGGGCGGATTCCGCACAAGTCATGCACCTCATCCAGGAATTGCTCGAATGTGCGACTGAAACGGATCCAAGGATGACCTCACGTCGTCTGCGCTTTAATGACAAGACGCTACATTTGATTTTCAACTTCACGCGCACACCACGTGGCGTTTTCATCATGTGGCGCGACCAAACAGAAGCTGTCCGCTTTGAAGAACGTAAAGACAGTTTCCTTGCCGAACTGTCTCATGATTTCCGCACGCCATTGACTGCCATCCATGGCTATACGGAGTTACTCATGACACGCCATCAAGGTTCGGAAAAGTCGTATCAGATGCTAACACAAGTCAAACAAGAATCGGAACGGCTGGAGCGGCTCGTCGATAATTTCCTCGATTATCAAAAAGAGCGCTACACGGCTGACCAACTGACCGTGACGACGTTCGCACTCCGTCCTCTTTTAGAGGATGTCATGTCGAGCTATCAGACGACCTCCCCGCTTCATACAGTGACATTTGAAACGAATGATGTCTCGATTCAAGCAGATGAAGAAAAGTTACGGCAATTGCTCCATAACCTCATTGGTAACGCCATCAAGTACTCTCCTGACGGCGGTACGGTCCATACGAGAGTATTTGAATGTGCTGGCACAATCATCTTATCTGTATCCGATACCGGCATCGGGATTCCGGAAGAAGCACTTCCATACGTATTTGATGAATATTACCGTGTCGAATCCGCTGCCCACCAATCGATCAAAGGAACCGGTCTCGGTCTACGAATCTGTAAACGAATCGCTGAAGCCCATGGTTGGGGAATTCATGCGGACTCGGTATACGGGGAAGGCACCACCTTTACGATCGAGCTCCACACCAGACAGAGTTGTTCATTGCAATCATCACCTAAACATTCGGTTTCGTTCGACTGATTTAATCGGTCGAACGTTTTTTAATTTGTTTCGATTCAAGAATGAAGCGCATTCGTTTTGGGAATAAAGAAGTGTCGAAGAGAGGAGGAAATGAAGATGAAACAACGTGGCTACTTATCGATTCCCGTCGCGGTCGTATTCGCCGTCGTTTTCGGGCTCACCCTCGATAATTGGTGGCTCGGCATTGGAATTGGCATCGCTATGTTTTTTGCGTTTCGAGGAACAAAGAAGAAAGCGTGAAAAGATAATGAACATTTACACACCTTCAGATTGACAATTATTTGAAGACTGCTACCGTTAATGTATAGTCTATGAAAAAGGTCGTGAAGGAATGACGCTCACCGTCTTGTTGCTCAATGCTTGTGTCGCATTCACCGGATTTTATATCATCTCGAAGATTTATCATTCTTCGCTTTTTAATTCGTACCGTCTTCGTAGTTCTGTGATTGGAATACTCGCCGGTGCACTCGGTCTGTTTTTGATGTATAACGCCGTAGAAGCTAACGATATGGTCCGTGTGGATTTACGTCACTTACCGCTCGTGTTGCTTGCTTTTTATGGTGCTCGTTTTCCTTTATTCATTGCGACACTTGTCATCGCCAGTACACGATTCTTGTTCGGAATGACCGAGCAGGCCATGATTGCATTTATCGCGACGTTCATCGTCAGCATCGGGATGCTCTGGATTCATCGGCTGCTTCGGGAGCGACTCTTCTTACAGAGTATCTTTTTGAACGTATGGGCGCTCTTCATTATTTCGATTGCCGTCTATATCAATATGGGTTGGAGCACAGCCTATGTATCCCTCGTCTTGTCCATTTGGATGATTGGCATGCTCGTCGGTCTACTCTCGAGCATCCTCACCATCGACCTAGAACAAACGACCCGCCGTGCCATCGAGTACAAACAGTCGTCTGAACGAGACCATTTGACCGGTCTATACAATCGACGTGTGTGGGATCGATATACGGCTTCCATCGGTCAAGAGAATCGGACGTACAATGTACTCGCGCTCGATATCGATCATTTTAAACATGTGAACGATACATATGGTCACGGAAACGGTGATCTCGTCTTACAACAGTTCGCCAACATCTTAAAAGTCGAGACGCGTGCCCATGACACTGTCGCACGAATCGGTGGCGAAGAATTCGTCATCTTGATGTACGACTTGACGCCAGAGAAGGTAGACAAAGTGGCCAACCGGATACGAGAACGGATTGCTGCTGAACTATTCCACTTGAACGATTTTCCACCGATTCAAATCACGACGTCCGTCGGGGTCGCACACGGGACCTCGCTCCCCATCAAGCGGATGGTAGATCTCGCTGATTCGGCGCTCTATCAAGCGAAAAACGAAGGGCGTAATCAAGTTGTCATCTCAACCTATGACACACCAGAACCGATCATGACATGAATGAACCCCGCTCCTTCTCAGGAGCGGGGTTTAGTCTACTCATTTTGTAAACCGTTCAACCTCATCTGTCATGATGGCCGAAACCGTTATCGGGGGAAGGTCCTTCACGTCGTTGATCGTGTAGAGCCGTGTCTCGAGCGTCGTCTGTTGTATCTGATCCCATGCTTTCGAACCGATAAATGCAGGCTGGGCGTGAATCGCCTCGGCCCGAATCGTTTCAGCGAACGAGACGGTGTCCGACTCACCCGTGAGTGTCAACACTGCAAGCCGGGCGACTGGTGCCGCATCTCGCATTCGGACGAGCGTTTCACGATTGAATGAGGAGAACACGACACGGTCACCGAGTTCAAACTCGTTGACAGCAAACCAAGCGAGACGTTCAATCCCTGGATACGCATATTGATCCGTCTTCAATTCGATGTTCAGGGTGACGTTGCTTCGTTCAATCAGTCCGAGCACCTCTTCTAACGTTGGGATGCGTTCATAGCCGTCAATCTTCAACTGGCGCAACTCCTGAAGCGTCATGTCTTTCACCCATCCCGTTCCATTTGTCGTCCGGTCGACGGTTTCGTCATGAATGACGACGAGACGCCCGTCCTTCGATAGCTGTACGTCCAGCTCGATTCCGTCCACATAGGGAAGAGCTGCCTCGAACGCGGACAATGTATTTTCCGGGTAATTGGCGCTATAGCCGCGATGTGCGTAAATCAACATGTCACTGCCCCAAGGTGGAAGTCGTCTCATCGGCCGCACGCTTCAATGCTTCTTCGACCGACACCCCTTGATACAAACTTTCCATCGCGTTGACGACACTTTGACGTGATTGCGGGAACGTCGAGATGAGCGCTCCTTGTGTCGCCGGTGATGGTTTCGTCTCACTGAGTTGGTCGACCGTCACTTTCAGTTGTGGATATTTCGCCCACATTTCTTTTACGATCGGTTCATTGTATGCTTCCGGATTGATGGCGAAGTAGCCTGTGTCAACATGCCACTGTGCTTGCGCTTCCGTTGAAGCGACATACTTCATGAACTCCCATGCGCCTTCTTTCGTCTCTTCGGCAATGCCATCACCCATCCAGAGCGATGCCCCGCCGATGACGACGCCTTGACGCTCCGCTTCATTCGGTACCGGTAAGTACGATGCGCCGATTTCAAAGTCCGCGTTGTCTGCTACCGTACGGATTCCTGCTGACGAATCAAGGTACATGGCAACTTTTCCAGATTGGAATGCCGCGCGCATGTCGTCCCAGTTTTGACCGACGTTTAGGAATGTCTTCTCATCGTACATCTCTTTGATGAGATTGAACGCGTTCTGTCCTTCTTCGCCATCAAACACGGCTTTCGTCGGGTCTCCGCTTCGTCCATTGTCATTGTCGACATACAGTCCACCTTGTGCGGCCAAGAGCTGTTCAAAGAACCAACCGTAGTTGAGCATCGTGAAGCCGGTCTGACCGTCCGTTGTCAACTTCTTCGCCGCCTCTTTCAACTCGTCATATGTGCGTGGTGCTTTCTCTGGATCGAGCCCTGCTTTTTCAAACGCCTCTTTGTTATAGATGAGGATCGGTGTCGAGGAGTTGAACGGCATCGAGTATTGCTTCCCATCGACCTGATAATAACTCAAGATGTTCTCTTCCCATACGCTCGTGTCAAAATCCTCTTTGTCGATGAACTCTTGAACTGGTGTGATTTTGTTCGAATCGATCATGTATTTCGTCCCGACCTCGAACGTCTGCATGATGGC
Organism: Exiguobacterium sp. s121; assembly: GCF_018617245.1. GTDB lineage: Bacteria > Bacillota > Bacilli > Exiguobacteriales > Exiguobacteriaceae > Exiguobacterium > Exiguobacterium profundum. The sequence goes on along the minus strand of NZ_JACSJV010000001.1, from coordinate 284,686 downwards.
TGGAGCGTCTTCCGAACCGGCGACCGCATTGAATTTCGTCAACGCTTCCTCATATGTTCCTTGGAAGACCGGTTTGACTTCATAGTCGTCTTGCGAAGCGTTGAACGCGTCGACTTGACTGTTTAAAGCCGTCTCCAAGTCCCCACTCATCGCATGCCAAAAGACGACCTCTGTCTTTCCGTCTTCTGTCGTCGCCGCGACTGGTGCCGCTTCTTCACTGCCACATGCCCCGAGTAATAACACCGAACTTGCCAACCCTGCGAATAATCCTAACTTTTTCATTTGTCATATCCCCCTATTATTTGATAGCGCCTTGCGTCAATCCTTCTTGCAAGTGCTTTTGTCCTGCGAACAACAATACAAGTGTCGGAATGATAATCAAGATGACTGCTGCCATGACGACGCCCCAATCCGAGGCGACTTCGTTCGACTGCATCTGTTTGATGCCGATTTGGACCGTCCGCGCCTGTTCCGTGTTCGTGACGAGAAGCGGCCATAAGTACATATTCCAAGTCGTCAAAAAGCTATACACCGACAATGTGACGAGCGGTGTCTTCGAGACCGGCAAGACGACGTTCCAAAAGAATCGGAAGCGACTGATCCCGGCAACTTGGGATGCCTCGTACATTTCATACGGAATCGTTTTGAACTGTTGCCGAAGTAAAAACGTCCCGAATGCGAGTGCGAAGAACGGCACAGACAGTCCCCAAACACTATTCAGCCAACCGAGCGACTGGATTGTCAAAAAGTTCGGGACCATCGTCGCTTCCCATGGCACCATCATCGTTGCCAGGAAGAGCATAAAGATGAGCCCTTTTCCTTTAAAGTCGATGAAGACGAACGCGAATGCTGCAAGACTCGATAATACTACCTGTCCGACCATCACGAGGAGCGCGACAATCAAACTGTTGAGCAGGTACGTCATCATCGGGATGCGTTCGAACGCGGCCACATAGTTTTCCAATGAAGGTTCACGTGGAAGGAGATGTCCCTGGAGCACTTCCTTCCCGTCCATCAGACTGATCGAAAACGCATAGGCGATTGGAAACAGCATGACGACGGCACTCAAGATGAGTAAGACATAGACGCCTATATTCCGTAATCTCATTGGTAATGCACCTTCCTTTCGACCAGTTTGAACTGTAGCCACGTCAACAGAAGGACGGCGATGAATAAGAGCACGGCCTGGGCACTGGCACTGCCGACGTTATAATTGATAAACGCATCTTTGTAGATGGCATAGACGATGACATTCGTCGCATTCGTCGGTCCACCTTTCGTCAATAAATCAATCTGTCCAAACGTCTGGAAGGCGTTGATCAGCGAGATGATCCCGACGAAGAAAAGTGTCGGTGACAACATCGGGATGGTGATGGCCCGAAGTTGCGTCCAATAACTCGTCCCGGCAATGTCCGCACTCTCATACAACGTCCGATCGATGTTCTGCAGACCGCCGAGTAGAATCAAGAACGTGAAGCCGATATTCATCCAAACGGTCGCAAGTGACACGGAAAGGAGCGCATATTGTGGATCGAGGAGCCACTGTACACCGCTTGCCCCCACTGCCTCGAGAAACCGGTTGAAGATACCGATCGACGGATTATACATGAACATCCAAATGACCGATGACGCCGCGACGCTCATCCCCATCGTCGCCGAGAACGCCGTCCGAAAAATACCGATCCCTTTCAGTTTCTCATTGGCGAGGAGTGCGAGACCGAGCGCAATCAAAATCGTGAGCGGGACCGTCAAAAGGACGAATCCGACTGTCGCCTGAATGCTTTGCCAAAATGCCGCACTCGTGAACAAATTGCTATAGTGCCCGACTCCGACAAAGTCGAGTGGTGTCCCCTGTGTGTCGGTCCGGAAAAAGCTTAAATAAATCGTTCGCAACAGTGGATAGACGAGGAAGACACCAAACAAGATGATAGACGGAGACAAGTACAACAATCCGCTCGCTGCGTCAGATAGCCGCGTCCGGACTTTCTCTCTCGGTAAGGCGACCGTCATTGGAACACCTCCAACGCCTCAAACAGTTTCGGTTGTCGTGGCTCAATGCGCTGTCCGTTCGTATCAAATAGCGACATCTGTTTCGGATCCACATAACACGCCACTTTTTCGCCGACCGTGAGCGGCCATTGCCCCGGCCATTTTGCCAACCATTCATTCCCCCCGATGTCAAAAGCGAGAATTGTCTCGGTCCCGAGCACTTCAATATTCTTCAGTTCTGCGTAAAACGTCACATCTTCATCCGCCGGCTTGATTTGCTCAGGACGGACACCGAGTGTCGCCTGTGACATCTCCGTCAATGTGTTCGGATCAAACATTCGCCCGTCTGATGCCATCCAGCCTTTTTCTTGTCGTGTCACGTCGACTAGATTCATCGGAGGTGATCCGATGAAAGAAGCGACGAATGTATTCGCTGGTTTATTGTATAGGTCGAGCGGCTTCCCGACTTGTTGCACTTCCCCCTCATTGAGGAGCATGATGCGGTCTGCCATCGTCATCGCCTCGACTTGGTCGTGGGTGACATAAATCATCGTCAATCCGAGTTTGCGCTGTAACTGACGGATCTCTGAACGCATCTTTGCCCGTAGTTTCGCATCCAAGTTCGAAAGCGGCTCATCCATCAGGCAAATGGGTGCCTCGGTCACGATGGCACGTGCCAAGGCGACACGCTGTCGCTGACCACCGGAGAGTTCGCGCGGTTTCCGTTTTAAGTAATCGGTGAGCCCGAGTGTCTCCGCCGCCTGTAGGCAACGCTCCCGCTGTTCAAGCTTCGTCAGTCCTTTCGTATGTAGACCGAACGTGATATTTTTCTCAACCGTCATATGTGGGTAAAGGGCATAGTTTTGGAACACCATCGACAAGTGACGCTCACTCGGCTTCATCCCGTTTGCTGCCACTCCGTCGATGCGAAGCGTTCCGCTTGTGATGGATTCGAGCCCGGCTATCATCCGAAGCATCGTACTCTTCCCGCAGCCGGACGGACCGACGAGTGCGAAGAACTCTCCTGCTTCAATCGTCACGTCAATCCCTCGAATGACTTCCGTCTCCCCGAATGATTTCGCCAGTTGTTGTAGTTGTATCGATTTCATGCTAATTCCTCCTTCTGACTTTGTACGTGCCAAAGTCGTTCATCCCCGGTCGATACGGCGAATGCCCCATGATCGAGGGCGCGATGCACGTCAATCGGTTGACGAATCATGCCACCTGTCACAATCGGAAAAGAGACGTCCCGGGAAATCTTCTCGACGACGCTCGGAATCAGACCAGGCATGAGTTCAATCGCATCCGGTTGTTGCGCCTCGGCGAGCTTGAGCCCGCTCGTGACCGCGTCCGAGTCGACGAGAAAGAGTCGTTGTACCGTCAAGAGCCCCGCTCGCTTCGCATGCTGGAGCACGGATGCTTTCGTCGTGACAATCCCATCGGCGCCGACACGTTTGGCGAGGTAATCGATCCCGTCCCGGTCGAGGCTGATGCCATTGATTCGCTCAGCGTGGAGGAAGACCGTTCGATTCTCTCGCTTCAAGTGCGCCACATAGCGGTCGAGTGTACTGAGCGTTCCCATCATGAGAAACGTCGTCGTCACATCTGTCCGTAAAAACGCCTCGATTTGTTTTGGACTTTTGATGGAGGCAATCATCCGTTCTTGTCCGATTCGTGCAATCGCTTCATTCACTTGAATCATCCTCTCTTCAAAAAAGGACCAACAGAAACGACACGTCATCGACGTACGGGCTTCTGTTGGTCTCTCAAAGGTTCTACCGGTAACTATTCACTTGGAGTGAGGGGGTCTCACAGCTCCTATCGTAACGAACGATTGTAAAGACACGATAAAGAAATCGCAAAGTTTCATGAAGAGAACGTAAAAAAACCGATTCACGGGGAATCGGTCAACGTCTGTTCGGCTTTCGCTAAGATATCGGATTTCACATCATCATCCCGTCCTTGCCAATTGCGGACCATCATCTTCATCCGCTGGTTGTTCGAGAATCGTTCCTCGTGACGATCGATGAACCGCCAATAGAGGGCGTTGAACGGACAGGCGTCGTCTTCTGTCGTATGTTTCGGGTTGTATGCGCAATCCCGACAGTAGTCACTCATCCGGTCGATATATTTTCCGGAAGCGACATACGGTTTTGTGGCGAGCTTTCCACCGTCCGCATGAAGGGCCATCCCAAGAACGTTCGGTAAGACGACCCAGTCATAGGCATCGATGTACATCTCGTTGAACCAGTCGCTCGTCTGTTGCGGTGAAATCTCGAACAATGTCGCATAGTTTCCGAGCACCATCAGTCGCTGGATATGATGATTGTGGGCATGCGCGACGACCGGTTTCAAACTTTGATGCAGACAGTTCAAATCCGTCTTCGCATCCCAGAAGAAGGACGGTAAGTCGCGTTCATGCTTGAACGTGTTCACGTCTTCATAACCGGGCATGACAGCGAGATAGACGGCGCGCATATATTCCCGCCAACCGAGGATTTGCCGGACGAATCCTTCAATCGACGATAGCGGTGCATCCGCCTGACATGCCGCATCAACGACTTCACGCGGTGTCAGTAGACCGATATTGATGGCAGCTGACAACAGGCTGTGCGACATCTCGGGTTCATCCGTCATCATCGCATCTTGATACGGGCCGAACGTCTCAAGACGCTCTTCTACGAACCGTTTTAGCGCACGTCTCGCCTCATGATGTGTGACCGGCCAATGGAACCGGGTCACCTCTCCTGGATGCTCCGAGAACGTTGACTCGACTTTTTCGATGACGTCTTTCGTGATCGAATCTGGACGGAAATGGATGGCAGATGGAAACGATAGTCCTTCTTTCGGTGGTTTTCGGTTATCCGTATCAAATGACCATTTTCCACCGCGAGGCTTCCCGTCTTCGAGTAATACGTCGAATCGCTTACGCATGTAACGATAAAAACGATCCATCCGCCACGGTTCATTTCCGAGCGTCTCGGTCGCTTCCTTTTTTGATAAGTAGAAGAGCGGGACATCCGTATGTTCGACAAGGTGATGTTTCTTACCGAACTGTTTCAGTTTTTTCGCCATCGGTTCGTCCGTGACGGCGGTGATATGAATTTCGTCCGGATTGTACTGTTTCACATGGTTGTCCCACGCCTCTTGGAACGAATCCGCTTCGTGGTAATCTACGGTATATCCTTTATCACGCAATTCTTCCGCAAAGTGGCGCATCGCAGAGAAGATCAGGACGAGCTTTTGTTTATGGTACGGACGCCACGATGCGCGTGATGTCGCCTCAATCATGACGATGACGTCATCTTCTTTCATATCCTTCAACATCGCAAGTTCGTGCGAGAGTTGGTTGCCGAGTATCCAAAATGAACGCATGTTGTTGACTCCTTTGTCTCATCGATGTGCTACAATCGAGCTACTTTCGAAGTGAGGTGATGATGTGTTACCACAAGTGCTACTGAAATGGATTGACAGTCAATACGAGAATCCAAGGGGTCCCGTCGGAAAGTATATCGGGGAAAAGATGGTACGCCAACACCGGGTCGAAGTCGAATGGACGATTGAACAGTTAGACATTCAACCTGGTACAACCGTTCTAGAGCTCGGGTGCGGGGCCGGCGATGCGATGGCGACCATCCTTCAACGACATCCTGACGTACATGTCATGGGTCTCGACCGTTCGAAGACGATTCTCGATTCAGCACGACAGCGTAATCATGCTTCGATGCAAACAAAACGGGCAAAGTTGATTCAAGGAGATTTGCATCAATTTGAGATGATGGACGCATCCGTCAATCACGTGTTCAGCGTTCACACACTATATTTCTGGAGAGATGTCACGACCGTTCTGTCTGAAATCGAACGCGTCTTGAAACCGAATGGCACATTTGTCATCACCTACTGTGACGGGAAAGGTGATGTCGAATGGAACGACATCTCCGATATGATTCGGAATCAATTTATCCCCGCAGCGGTGAGTCTCGGATTCAAGGACGTATCGGTACAACGTGGACCGGACTCCCGTGATTATCATACGGTCGCCGTTACGGGATGCAAACCGAACTCTTAATCACTACCCGTTTTTCATTCGATCCTTTCACGCCAATCGGTTCGTTGGTGCTGAATGCGAAAACAGAAGGCTAAACCAATCGTAATCCATCGGTTTAGCCTTCTGACGTTATTTATAAAACTTGTACGTGTTCTTCCCGCTCGATTTAGATTGATACAGTGCAATGTCTGCCTCTTTCAACAATCGACCGAGGTCCGCCTGTTCGTCGGAATCATATTGAGCGATGCCGATGCTCGCTGATAACGGGAGATGGTCGTCCCATTCTTTCAATACAGACAAGATTTGTTCAGCATACCCAATGACAGTCTCTTTTGATAACGCATGTGCGATTTTTATAAGAAATTCATCCCCACCTAAACGATACACTCTCGAATCAGGTATCGGCTCCATCAAACGTCTCAGACGAAGCGCCACTTCTTTCAAGACGAGGTCCCCTTCATCATGACCGAATGTGTCATTCACCCATTTGAACCCATCTAAATCAATCAAGAACAGTGCCCCACCTTGATTCGGATTCGTCTCAAAATAGTTATTCAAGTAATGTCGGTTATAAAGATCCGTCAATTCATCCCGTGAGGCACGACGTTCGAGTTCTAAATAGTAACTGAACATACGAACCACGCGCTTCAACAAGCGGACACTTTTTGAATCGTACTGGGCGCTTTTATGATTGGCGACACAGAGCGTACCGAAAATATCCCCGTTCTTCGTCAGAATCGGGATTCCCAAATACGACTTGATGTTCACTTCGCGCAGTAATGCCTGAAGTCGCGTCGATTCAATCTGCGATTCGATGTCTTCATACATCAAAACTTCTCGTTGATTGAAATCGATTCGATTACATACCGTATCCTTCAAATCAAAGGACATGCCTTCTTCAAGTAGGATAGGAGAATCTTGTGAGGACAGTTTGAGTATATGTTGGGTGTCATTCTCAATTGACGTGAGATAGACTAGTTTATCTGGTACTATTTCTTTTGCTAACTCAATCAAGTCAATCGCTAGCTCATCGAAATTCCGATACATTTGAAACTCATATGAGTGCATATGGCACCTCCACGCTAAAAATCATCCACACTCATTATATCGAACAGTTTGGTCTTTCCCTGTACCGATATATAAAAAATACCTCACGACGTCCATCGCGTCGTGAGGTATTGAATAGCGTCCTGATTGATTCATTCTTACAGCGAACTCTTCACACTCGAAGTGAGCGCTGCATCGAATCGTGCCGTGATTTGATGCGGACGGGTGATGGCTCCCCCTACAACGACCGCGTGCGTTCCTAAATCCATACAACGCTTTGCCATCTCAGGTGTCAAAATATTCCCCTCGGCCACGACCGGCTGTGTCACGTGATCTAACACATCTTTTAAAAACTTGAAATCATCATGGTAGAGAAGAGATCCTTTCGTTTCGTCTGTATATCCGTGCAAAGTTGTCGAGATATAGTCGAAACCAAGGCGATCCGCCTCAATGCAGTCCTCGAGGGTCGCGCAATCAGCCATCAACAATTGATTCGGATAAATCGAGCGGATAGCGTGAACCAGTTCTTGGAGTGACAGGTTTCCCGGACGAGGACGCTTTGTCGCGTCGAGCGCGATGGCGTCCACACCGACTTCCATCAATTCCTCGATCTCTTTCATGGTCGCTGTGATGAACACGTCACTATCTTCATAGTCACGTTTGACGATACCAATAATCGGAACAGTCACGTGTTTTTTTATTTCTTGAATATCCCTCGCTGAATTGGCTCGAATTCCTTTGGCGCCACCTTGAACGGCCGCAATAGCCATCCGTCCCATAATGAATTCACTATGGAGCGGTTCACCTTCTAAAGCCTGGCACGAAACAATCAATCCAGTCGGTAACGTTATCATAATAGTTATTCACTTCTTTCTTTTAAACGATCAAGCGCTTTAAGTGTTTGTAGATAATGCGCTTTTAATGCTTCATTCGTCTCCATCAATGTCTTCGTCACCGCGTCGGCTGTGAAGAGAAGTGGGAGTTGTGTATTAATCAAGAATGCCTCACCGGAGGCACCGGCAGTCAACAACCGATAGTCGACAAGTTCAGCAAGTGGTGAATGTTGATAACCGACGAATGCAACTGTCGTACACCCCGACTCTTTCGCGAGTTGCATCGCCTGGACGACTTCTCGACTTTCTCCACTATTCGAAAAGGCAATGACTACGTCTTCTGACGTGACAATCGATGCGTCCATGACCATGCTGTGACTGTCGAAAGCGGTAGTCGCCAACAATCCCATCCGTCTCAATCTGTATTCCATTTCCTGTGCCACTAGTCCGGCGTTGCCTAATCCGTATAAGTGAACGGATCGGCTCGATGTAATCTCTTTACAAATCGCAAGTAGTTCATCCTGATCAATTAAATGAGCGGTCGTCTGAATCAATTCAATGTATGACCGCTGCATCGGTTCGAGCGAAGTCGTTTGGGGCAAATTCGTTTCCGTCAACGTCTTTTGCATCATGAGCTTCAGTGAACTATAACTTCCCACTCCGATTTTTTTGCAAAACCGCGTGATTGTCCCTGGTGAAGTCGCAATCGCATTTGCTAAATCGGTAATGTTCATTTCGATTGCCTCATTCATGTTCGCCATCAGATAATCCGCAATCTTTTTCTCACTGCCCGTCATTTCTGAATACACGTGTTTTATTTGCTCCCACACGGTTCTTCCCTCCAACACATTCGTTATTCGCCCCGGCCTAACGCCTCTTGGACTTCATTCTTAATAATTGTAACAGAAGGACCGTAGATTACTTGAATTCCATTCCCTTTTTGAACCACCCCGTGAGCGCCCGTCTCTTTCAACAAGTCTTCACGGACATGTTGATTGTCGTTGACGGTGACGCGGAGGCGTGTCGCGCAGCAGTCGACCGTCTCAATATTGTCGTCGCCACCTAGTGCCGCAATGATGGCTGACGTACGATCCGACGCCGCAACGTCTGCTGTTTTTACTGTCTCATCCGATCGTCCAGGTGTCATGAAATTGAACTTTGTGATGAGGAAACGGAACGTTACGTAGTAGAGCAAGAACCAGAAGGCACCGATGACCGGTACGAGCATCCAGTTCGTCTTGTCATTCCCTTGTAAGACCCCGAATAAGATAAAATCAATGAACCCACCAGAGAATGTTTGACCAATCGTAATCTCAAAGATGTGAGCCATCATAAAAGCAAGTCCATCAAAGATAGCATGTACTAGATAGAGGACCGGCGCGACAAACAAAAATGCGAATTCGAGTGGCTCTGTGATTCCCGTCAAGAATGAGGTGAGTGCTGCCGAGAACAAGAGCCCGAACACGACTTTCTTTTGCTCCGGCTTTGCACAGTGATACATGGCAAGCGCCGCACCGAGAAGACCAAACATCATCGTAATGAATCGACCCGACATAAATCGTGCTGTTCCTTCATAGAATTGTGTCGTGTTCGGGTCAGCCAACTGCGCGAAGAAAATCTTTTGTGTTCCTTCGATCAATGTTCCGTCAATGACCATCGAGCCCCCGAGCCCAGTGGTCCAAAACGGAATGTAGAAGATATGGTGCAATCCAAATGGTCCAAGCATCCGAAGGACGAACCCATAAATAAATGTTCCGATATATCCTGTTTTTTCAACGAGACCACCTAACGAGAAAATCCCGTTCTGCACCGTCGGCCAGATGAAGTAGAGCCCAATCCCTACACCAATCGCAACGAATGACGTGATGATTGGGACAAAACGTGATCCGCTGAAGAACCCGAGGAACTGTGGAAGCACTTGCTTGTTGTAGCGGTTATGCAAGAGCGCCGTGACAATCCCAATCAAGATCCCACCGAACACACCAGTTTCAAGCGTTTGAATTCCGAGCGCCATCCCTTGACCGGCACTCGCTAAGTTCGTTTCCATCAACTCTCCAGTAATCTGAAGCATTGCGTTGATGGTCGCATTCATAATCAAATACCCAAGCATCGCTGCCAATCCGGCCGTTCCTTTATCAGACTTCGCGAGTCCGACAGCGACACCGATGGCAAACAACACAGCCAAGTTCGCGAATACAATCGAACCGGCAGCCGCCATAATGGTGAATAGATGTTGCAACCAGTCGATGTCGAGGAACGGGTACGCTTGCACCGTATTCGGGTTAGACAAGGCGCCCCCAATTCCTAACAGTAGTCCAGCGGCCGGTAAGACAGCAATCGGCAACATGAACGATTTCCCGAATTGTTGCGCTCGTTCAAAGAGACGTGACATGAATAAATCCTCCTTAAAATCATTTTCACCTGAATCATAATATGAAAAATATTTTTATGCAAGCGTTTACGGTAAAAAAGATTTTAAAAAGAGTGACCTCGTTTGGTCACTCCAGATTACCCTCGACTTTTCCGCGTCAACGTCAATCCACCAAATCCACTGATGACAGCGATGTAAAATCCTAAATCATAGAACCAGCCGGTATTGTTCACTTCATACACACGATACGTATCATTGAATAATCCTAAAATGAGTGAGATCGGTGCAATCCATCCGTGCCAAATACCCCAGAAAAAACCTGCCGGATCCGTCGTGTACGTCCCGTCACCCGGAACACAACCTCCGAGTAGTGTAACAAGTGTCAGCATGATGAGTATGATTCCAAATCGTTTCATCTTTCATCCCTCCTATAATGGGTATTCCCGTTTCTCCTAAAAAAAGCACTGACAAACGTCAGCGCCAAAGTTGAACCGTATTCGCAAACTCGATATCTGTCGCCAATTCACCGTCAAGTGCATGAAGATCGAAATCTTCCCCATCGAGCCATTTTTGGAAGTCGAAGATGACCGGGTCACGGTCTCCACCGAGCGCAAACCAGGTCTCGAGCGTTTCAGGGAAATAAGCAGCCGTATGAATCGTTCCCGCCCAACTCTTGTACAATTCTGAAAAGACGCCCTTGTCGGTGTCGTTCATGAGACGGAATGCGCTCTCCGCATCTTGAATCAAGTGTTGCACGACTTTGATTTCCATCATGCGACGAGTCGAATCATCAAGATGATAGCGATTCTCGTGTTGGAGTAGTTCAAAATGGTTTGTACAGATATTCGATTCCCGTACTTGGATGTCTCGAGGCGTCGCCTCGATTACACGTGTTTTCGATGATTTGTCATGGACGACGTATGTGAATGACCCGCGATGCGGAATCTCTTTTAATAAATCGACTGCTTCTTCCACCGTCGCACATGTTTCTAGAATGATTCGTCCAATCATTTGACAGACAAACCCGTCCCCGGGTCGACGACGATTGATGAAATTGTAGCCCATGGCAAGTCCTTTTTCATTCATTCCGTCCATACGTCCGGTGACACGAGAGACCGGTCCGATGACCGCATACCCGTCATCCGGTTGAAAGACGTTGTATCGACCGTCATACGTCATCGGGTGATAATCGTAATTCCGAACGAGAAAGTTATCCCCCGTCAAAATCGAACAGCCGCTGATTGGATTGTTGACTCGAAAATGTCCGAAATGAAGTAACGTGTCATTGAGCGACAGCTTCAGCTCATCTTGTAACCCAATCAACTCTTCCCAAATCTTTGGAGCAAATTCATCGAAGGCAGCCTTTGCCTCAGTGGCATCAATCTCAAATCGCGGAACGCGTAGTTTCCACTGATCCGTCCGATTTTCGAGCAATTGACTGCGCTTAATATATTTTCCTTGAAATCGTCCGAAGTCATAATGACTTCCCCGAAACTGTGTCAGTTCACTAGAGAATTGTTGCATGAAAAAACCTCCCTTGCGCCCATTATAGCGGACGCACGAGAGGTCTGTCTGAAGTGAGACTGTTTATAACTTGAACTGTTGACTCATTCGTTGCATGTCCTCTGCCGTGCTCGACAAATCTTTTACGAGACGATTCATCGTCTCACTCGTCGCCGACATCTGTTCCGTCGAAGCAGCCACTTCCTCATTTCCGGCCGTACTTTCTTCTGAAATCGAAGCAATTTCAGACAGTCCATGTTGAATGTGGTCCTGGTTCGTCTTCACTCGATCGAGTTGGCCACGCATCGAACTCGTCAATTGTTGCATGTGACGAACGCTCTGTTCGATTTCAGTGAACGCACGCTTCGTTGATTCAAGTGTCGCTTTCCCTTCCTCTGCAGCCGTCATGCTCTCTGTAAAGGTTTGACCGAGCGCAATCGAGTTTTGTTTGACGCTTCCGACGATTTCCGAAATTTCACTGACAGACTCAGCGACACTATCCGAAAGTTTCCGAATCTCCGAGGCGACGACGGCAAACCCTTTTCCGTGTTCACCGGCCCGAGCCGCTTCAATCGCTGCATTGAGTGCAAGCAAGTTTGTCTGTTGTGAAATTTGACGAATCATCGTGACCAGTTCCGTCACCTCGTCCGCTTGTTGTTCAAAGTCGCGGACTTGTCCTTGTGATGTTTTCACTTGCGCATGAATGTGAGTCATTTGATTGACGGCACTCTCCATGTAACGTAGACCATCCATCGTCACCCGACTGACGACTTCCGCCTGCTCACTCACTTGTTCTCCGTCTGATGTCGTTTGCTCGACAAGTGTCGAAAATTCATTCATATGTCCGTAAAGACGCATCGTCAAGACACTTTGATTCTCAACACCGCTTGCGATTTCTTCCATCGTATAGGCAATTTGGCGAGAGGCATCATTTACCTCTTCTGAGATACCTGAAACGTTGCCACTCTCATCCCGTACCGTCTGTGCCGACGTTTGAATGCCGGAAATCAAATCTTTTAACATATGTGTCATCTTATCCATCGATACCGTCAGACGTTTGATTTCGTCATTAGATTTTAACTTAATACCTTCAACCGCAGTCGTCGCTGTCGCCAAATCACCTTCAGCAATGGATGTGGCCACACGTTCTAGCGCTTGAAGTGGACGCAATTTCCAGCCAAGATAACGCCAGATGATGATTCCCGAAACGACAAGGAGCACGAGTAAACCGATTAAGATTGGAACTAAACTCTCTTTTAAGACATCTCCTGTAATCGCGGAGACCTCAGTAGCAGCTTTATCAATTCCGAGTACCCCAACTACCTCGTTCCCTTGTTTAATCGGGACGAGCACCGTCACATACTTCCCGTACTCCGGATCATCGATGACATCTGTCGTGACCGTCTCTCCTTTGAATGCGGCCGTTGCTCCTTCATACGTCATCGCTGTAGTCGGAGACCCGATTTCTGCGGCATCCGCCTCGCTCAATCCGTCCACGATCATTCGAACTTCCTCACCCTCTGTGGCGATCGTGTATACATACATCGCTCCAATTTGCTGACGATATGCATCTAAATATTCACGAAACTGCTCATACTGCTCATTTTTTGACGGATTCGTTACGAAGGATGCATAGGCATCGACATCCAATGATTCACTAATCCGTTCACCATCTTCAATTAACGTCGCATGTAACGTACTGAGTACGGAATGCTTCGTACTGAAGTATTGCACTACTCCAAACAAAATGATGAGCAACGTGACGAAGACCAACATTGATGCTAGAATGCGCGTCTGTAACGACTCTGATTTCTGTTTCATCTCAAAATTCCTCCATTCTCTCCTTACTCTTTTTATCGGATAGAATAGACTTATCTCCACAAAAAAACAGGCGATTTTCGACAACATCGCCTGTTTCTTATTCACCATTTGTCGAATTAATGACTTCGAGTGGTATCGTGATTTCCGATTCACCTTCTTCAACGAGATGGAAGAGTGGAAGTGTCTCTGATACGAACAGATCCGGGTCTACGTCCGTCTGATACTCATACGTCCGAATATCCTCTTCACGCTCTGCAATCAGTTCACCAAACGGAATCGCAACGCGTTCGCCTTCGACCTCATAACTCATGACCGTCGTCGGATCAAGACGACGATTTTCGAGCATTCGAATCGTGAAGAGCATCGTCGTGTTATTCGTTCGCTCAAGAGAAACGGCGATTGCATCGGACTGTCCTGCACGTTTATCAATCATCGTTTCATCCACATTTTGTTCGTAAACGACGTTCTCTTCACTCGACTCTTCTGTCTGGAGCTGCTGACAACCCACAATCGTCATCAAGCCAACTAATAATACAATGACTAAAGCACGCATCCCATTTCTCCTTACTTCAAGGCGAAAGTGAGTTCTGCTTCACAAGCAACTTCTCCGTCGACCGTGGCCACGGCACGTCCTTTACCAATTGGTCCACGAATTTTCATGATTTCTACCTCGAGGCGAAGTTGATCACCCGGGACGACTTGGCGTTTGAAACGGCAGTTGTCAATCCCTGCAAAAAAGGCGAGCTTGCCTCGATTCGATTCGTCTTTCAACATTGCAAAAGCACCGACTTGTGCGAGTGCTTCAACAATCAAGACACCTGGCATGACATTATAGTCTGGGAAATGCCCGTTAAAGAACTCTTCATTCGCCGTGACATTTTTTAATCCAACAGCACGCTTCTTTTCCTCGACTTCAATAATTCGATCAATTAACAGAAACGGGTATCTGTGTGGGATTACTTCTTTGATTTGCTCAATTGTATACATCCATCCACCGCCTTTAAGAGGTTAGCCAAAAATCGGTGATATGGCGCCAGGTCTCGATGTCAAATACATCTTTCCAATCGCCTCCGCCAATGACGCTATATCCGATGACCGCTCCGAGGGCGAGCATCGCGATTGCCAACACTAAAACAACGAGCACGCGCAGTAAAATCGGGAATCGACGATGATTCGATAATCGCGATTGCTTTTTCTGCTTCGTCTCTTGTTCTGGTGAACCTTTTTGTTCTTCCGAACTCGTCTGTTCATCGTTCGCCACGTCCAACCATCCTTTCAGCTAAAATGATTATATCATATTAGTACCTGGTATTAAAATGCGTAAATTGCTACCTTTTTAGTGTACCCTATGCAGAAAAGTCGAACAAGCATCCTTCCCTGATAGAAGTCGAACGATTTATTTCTTTCCCTTCAAATATGCTACGCTTAGACTATTCAACGTCAGGAGGTTTGTCTATGTGGAATGAATTTAAAAAATTCGCAATGCGGGGGAACGTCATCGACTTGGCGATTGCTGTCGTACTCGGTGCAGCGTTCACTGCAATCGTGAACTCACTCGTCAACGATATCTTTATGCCGCTTCTCGGAATCATTATTGGAGGAATCGATTTTTCTAGCTTAAAAGCAAGTGTACTCGGAGTGGACGTGTTATATGGCAATTTTATTCAACAGATTGTGTCCTTCTTCTTGATCGCCATCGCCCTCTTTTTGATTGTCAAAGTCATCAATCGTTTACAGCGTGAAAAAGAAGTGGAGGAAGCTGCTATTCCGACACCAACGAAAGAAGAGCAACTGTTGACAGAGATTCGTGATCTGCTAAAAAATCGTTCTTTATGAATGCGAAGGCGCCCGACTACTGTCGTGGCGCCTTTTCAATAAGGTGACGCACGCGTTGGACCGCATTCGTCAGCAACGGAGCTGCTTCCCAAATCGCTTCTTCTAACGTCATGATCCGAGACACGATTGGAAAAATGGCGACGATGCCGGACTCCATATGCGATGTGTAATCGGACTGTCCGGTGAAGACGAGGGTCGGGACCCCATGCGTATTCGCAAGGCGTGCCAACCCATACGGTGCCTTTCCCTCAAAGCTTTGCGCGTCAAATTTACCCTCTCCTGTAATCAGCCAATCTGCTTTTTCTAACTGTTCTTCGAGCTTAGACCAACTGACCACTTCTTCGATGCCACTCACGTAGATTGCACCAAGCTGCAATAGCGCAAAGCCGATGCCGCCAGCCGCCCCTGCTCCAGGAAGTGCTCTTCTATCCACTTCAAAACAGTTCGCGTAGTGATCGAGGATCCGGTCATATCGCTTCACTACATCTGCCGCCAATCCTTTCTGGGGTCCGAACACATAGGCTGCTCCGCTTCCACCAATCAATGGGTTCTGTACATCGGAAGACATTCTCCATACGACCTCGCGCGCACGCGGATGAAGACCGGACCAATCAATTGATGCCACTTCTTCTAGTCGATGGGGAATGGTCGATAACACAGAGCCGTTCGCATCAAGAAAACGAACACCTAACGCTTCGAGCAATCCTTTCCCACCATCCATCGTTCCGCTCCCTCCGAGCCCGATGGTGATGATCTTCGCCCCACGCTCTAGCGCTTGAACGATCTGTTGACCGACTCCGACTGAACTGTAGCGCCACGGATCGACATGAGCGAGGAGTGTCAATCCTGCTGTTTCCGCCACTTCGATTACCGCGTGCCTCGTTGACGGCTCGAAACCAAAACGTGCAACGCGCTGTATTCCATCCAAGCACACGACATTTTCTTCTATAATGGTTCCTTCTGCATGTGTCGCAATCCAAGCATCCAAAAAACCTTCTCCTCCGTCAGAGATCGGTATGATGGTGACCTCATGCCCTTCAAGCGCACGAAGGACCGCTTGATTTGCTTCCATACTCGAAAGTGAGCCTTTGAATGAATCCATCGCGACTACAATCCGCATTGATGCTTCTCCCCCTTTGTCTATAAAAAAACCGCTTCTCGGCTCGAGAAGCGGTATGCGTTATGGACGTAACGCCGTGACAAGCCCCATCATCTGATCGCTCATCGACATCGCCCGTGAGTTCATTTGATATGCTCGTTGTGTGATTGTCATATCAGTCATCTCTTTCGTCAAATCAACGTTCGATGACTCGAGTGTCCCTTCAATCAATAGATTTCCGAGTGGACGATCGACTTCGGTCTCCAAATCCGCTTCGAACACGTTATCACCGAGCGGACGTAATTCCGACGTATTGCGGACTTCTACGATGTCGAGACGTCCGAATTCTTGTTCAACGCCATTCACACTCGCAACGACCACACCGTCTTGACGAATGCGCTGATTCGTCGCATCGTTCGGCATCGTGATTGGATTACCGTCATCTCCAAGAAGCGGATTCCCGTTCACATCAACGAGCGTCGTCTCGTCACCGACTGACAATTGCATGTTTCCACTTCGAGTCACCCCGACACCGTTCGGCGTGTCCACGACAAAAAATTGACGGCTCGCCTTTAAAAAGACGTCCAATCCACGATCTGTCGTACGTACTTGTCCGATATTGAACTGCTGTGTAATATCGGCGACATGTCCCCCGACTCCAATCCGAATCCCGTTCGGTGTGTCTCGACCGACTTCGAATTCAGGACGCGGTTGGTTGTTATACGCCTGCGACAATAGCGAAGCAAAATGCCCCTGTTGACGCTTAAAGCCGACCGTATCGACATTTGCGATATTGTGACCTGTCACATCTAATTGACGCTGAAGTTGAGACAGAGAGTTGACCGAGTTATAAATGGACTGCATGGTGTTCCTCCTTAACGAATACGAGCGATTTCGATTGCCCGCTCGGCACTTTTATCATACGCTTGGACGACCTTTTGATTCGCCTCAAACTGACGATACGTCATCATCAAGTCTGCCATCGTCTGGTCGAGGTTGACGTTCGCTTCTTCAATAAATCCTTGTAGTACTTCGACCTGGGCCGGCGCCGGGGCATCACCCGTCACACGCCAGTCATTGCCGACTTGTTCAAGAGTCGTCAAGTCATCGATTTGGTAGGCACCAAGAGTCGCCACGTTTTGTCCAAGCGATGTGATGACGCCATCTTTCCCAACTTGAAACTCACTCGATGGTAATTGGATTCGTTCCCCTTCATCAGAAAGGATATATCCGCCGTCCGCAGAACGAAGGAAGAGCGTCTCATCGATCGAGAAGCGTCCATTTGTCGTATATAACGTCTCGCCGCCTTGTTCGACTGCAAACATCGGGGCTCCCGCAAAATCAGTAGGTGCCTTTAAATACAGGTCGGTCGGGCTACCGGATTCTGTGATACTCCCAGCTGAGAATCGGGGCATTGTTTCTTGAAGATAGACGCCCATTGATAGGGTACCTACTTCTCCCTTCACGCGCGATTTCGCGTTATCCGGATTGCTGACTTGTGCAAGAAGCATCTCCGGAAACGAACGTACCACGCCATCAGACGCTTTGAAGCCTGGTGTTCTCACATTACCAAGGTTGTTGCTCAAAATCTCTTGTTGGCGTTGCAGGGCATTCATCGCTCCCGCTGCTGTATATAATCCGCGTAGCATAATCGTCTTCCTTTCATCCTATAACATGATTCACTCTCTATATCGTACCAAACGAGCGTGACATTCACCGTTTTTTCAAAAAAAGTTCATCCCATAAATTAGGATGAACTCTCTTCATTGACATGGTCGACCATCGGTAACTCGACAATCATCGTCGTTCCTTCTCCTAGTTGAGATTGAACAGAGATGGTACCACCGTGCAGTTGAACGATTTCTTTACAGATTGCTAAACCTAATCCGGTTCCACCAATGCGTTTACTTTCTTCCGATGCCGAACGATAAAATTTATCAAAGATTCGTGTTGCATCTTCTTCCGAAAGTCCTAACCCTTCATCCGTGATCCCGATTTGAATCGTGTCATCTTCACACGTGACATCGACTGTCACATTCCCACCGCGTGGAGAATACTTGATGGCATTGTTCAAGATGTTCGAGAATACTTGACGTAATTGGGCCGGATCTCCCGCGACGAATAGCGATTCATCACAATCAAAGTGGAAGAAATGATGCTCCGTCGACCCTGCGTGGATTTCGAGTAGATCTGATAATAAATCATATAGACTCTCTACTTTAAAGTCAGGTACGCTCATACCCGCCTCCATTTTTTGAACATCTAGCAAGTCACTCACGAGTCGTTCGAGCCGCTTTGTCTCACTCGCAATCATGTCTAAATAGCGCTCTCGCTTCGTGTTTTCCAATTGACGACTTTTGAGCAGTTCTGAAAAACCAAGAATCGAGGTAAGGGGCGTCCGAAGCTCATGTGATACTGTCGCTACAAGCTCTGTTTTCAAGCGATTGATTTCTGTTTCCTGGGTAATATCTCGTGAAACGAAGATGACACCTACACGTTCATTTTGAAGATCAATCGGTTCGGCGTACATGCGAATCGTTTTCTGACCCTCATGCATCGTATACGTGAACGCTTCGTCGAACATACCTTCTTCTTTAGCACGCTTCGTGAAGCGATTCAGTCCCTCTTGATCATCAATCTGGTTCATGAACATCGGGTAATACATCGCAATCGGGTATAGACTGCCCCGTTCTGTTGATGGAATCGGATGTTCATATAACTCAAAGAGCGCACTGTTCCCAAAGCGTTCATTCGTCTTGAGTTCCGTGTAGACGATAGAATCGCGCATCGTGTGCAAAATTCGAGCGGTCTTCTCTCGTTCGAGATTCACTTGATCTTGTTGGCTCCTAAGTGAGGTCGCCATCTCATTAAACGCTTTCGACAGTTGTCCGACTTCGTTTTGTAGCGGTTTAATCGGGATGAGCGTTGCACTCGGATTACTCGCAAGTCGCTCACTGTTAACCATCAGCGTCTGCAGTTGATTGGTCAACCTTAAAATATATGGCTGCAACCCGACAAACAATATGAACAATGCCCCGAGTAGAATCAAAAGCCACATCCATTGGGCTTTCACCAACTGTTTTGACAGCGCATCTCGCAATTCACTTTCTTGAAAATCAAGATTTTGTCGATAGTCGGTAAAGACCGACTCCATATCGACGATGCTCGCGCTCATATCGGCAGCACTACTTGAGTTCAATTTAAATCGCGTCTGAGTCGACGTTTCATTTTTCGGCATGAATTGCCCGACCGTACGCATTTGCAGGAAGGATTCATCAATTTCTCCTGCCTGCTTCGCAACCACATATTCTTCAAGTGCCGGCATGACGCGTGTTGTATAAATGGAGAAGAGAAGTCTCGCATCCTCTGCGAACTGTACTTCTTCCGCGTTTCTTGCTTGTGTCTCGAACCATGTCGTTTGCTCGTCGATGTTCGTTTGAGCTGTTCTTACTTCTTCTAATAGCGCACTTTCTCCTAGCAGGACGTGCCCTCGTAATTCATATTGCATCGATTGCCACGTTTCAAACAGGTCTGTCGCCCGTGCACGTTGCTCACTGATTCTTTCTAATTTTACGGTCGTCTCTTGAATCGATTGCTGTGTATAAAAATAGGTTCCAATTGACGTGAGCGTCACTAAGGCAATCAATATATAGAAAATTGTCATAACTTGTCGACTAATGCGTTGTTCAATCCAACGTTTCATGGAATGCCTTCTTCCTTCACTCTTAGAATGCTTCACCTCGTACGGTGAATGACTTTTTCTGTTCAAACAAAAAAAGTTCGGGTACGATGATGAGACGGAGAGTCACTTCAAAAATCCATTCACCTAATAGGAAGAATAACGGAAGGACCTCACAAGAAACTCACAAAGATTGAAGGGAATGTGCACATGACGCGTAATCGAATGACGTTTATCTTCATCCTTGTGATGTTGATTGGCGTCAGTCTCACTTTATTGATTCGACATCAGTCGATTAATCCAACCGTCACCGTTGACAAGGGCGAAGCTTCTCTTCTCTCTTCTACTGTTGACGAAGAGATTTTACGACTAGACGGCTCATGGCGTTATGAGTCAGGAATTGTCAGCCAAGTTGATCGTCGCTCCTATCGAACCATTCCGTTTACAACCCCTTATCGTGAATCTACCTACGAACTCGATATCGCGTTGCCAACCGGTACGTATGCCTTGCTCATTCCAAAGTCCCTATCATCCTCTAAGATTTTGATAGATGGGAAAATGGTTGAAACGATACAAATTGGAAACAATCGTCTCGTCGAGCAGCCGTCTCTCCTCCTGCTCGATGATGAGACAAAACAATTCCGACTGACGATTCAACATGAACGACAGGCAGGTAATTTCGCACCCATCGAAGAAAGTATATTGGTCGGACCGTTACATGCCATCATGACCACTCAAAATGCTTATGCCGGCTACGAATTTTTCATGTTGCTCATTTCACTTTTGATTGCCATGTTCTATGCCATCGTCTATCTCTTTCACCGAAATGAACGGTTGTATGGTTTCGGAACAGCTTTCTTTTTTTTGACGAGTTTTTCAATCATGTCCCGAGACGGCATGTGGATCTCGGGTAGTGATAAGTTGACGTTAAGTTTAGCCTTACTGAGCATCATCATGTTAATCGAGTTTTCGCGATGTTTGGAACGTGTGTCATTTGACCGGTTTTTGGCCATTTCGAGATATCCACTATATGGATTGACTGTACTAGCCATCTTCCTGCCCTCTTCCGTTTACGAAGTGTATGAATACTTTGTATGGATGATCGTTTTATTTATCACGTTCTTCTGGGTCGGATTGAATATTGGATGGCTTCTTGAAAAGTACAAGACAGGCAATCCGCTCGAGTTACTAACCTTCACGCTCGCCCAACTCGTCGGGTATATCGGAATCATGACGTCGACGTTCATCGTCTCGCCCAATCAGCAGCTGTACGCCAATACGTTTACCATCATCTATTTCCTATTGATGTTTTTACTTCTACCGATTCACTTGTCTACCGACAAAAGGAAAAAGCAACAAGTCGAGGTGTTGGCTTCTCAGCACGAGATGTCCTTCTTTAATGCTCAAATCAAACCTCACTTCCTTTACAATACGTTCGGGAATGTGATTGCACTCTGTTACACATCTCCACCCGATGCTGCTCGTCTACTCAGTCACTTGAGCACTTATGTCCGCTTCATTTTTGAAAATGGTCGAACTGAAAATGAGATATCGATTCGTCAAGAAGTCGATATGATTGACTCGTATCTCGCCATTGAACAGACACGGTTTCGTGATTCGTTCTACGTCGAGAAAGAAATTGATGAATCTCTTCTCGACTGTTCGATTCCACCTTTATTGATTCAACCACTCGTTGAAAATGCCGTGCGACATGGTCTCTATCGACACCCAGGACAAAAGCGATTGACACTTTCTATCCAGGAACGAAACGGAATGATTGAGGTTTATGTTCAAGATACAGGGAGTGGGTTTGATCCAAACGTATCAAACAAAACATCTGGGATTGGGATTTGCAATATTAAAAGTCGAATCGAACACCTTCATGGTGCAACGTTTGACTTAGCTTCCACTTTGAAAAAAGGCACCACCATTCACCTGCGTTTACCAAAACAGGAAAGGACGAATCATTTAGATGCGTACGATTTTAATTGAAGATGAACATCATATTTTAGGAATGATGGAGCGGATTGTAAAAGAGGAGCCGTCTCTTGAGTGGATTGGTTCATTCCAAAGTCCGGTTCAAGCTCTCACTTTTATTCAAGAGCACCCGGTAGACCTTGTCTTTTTAGATATCGAGATGCCTGAAATGACGGGACTCGAATTGGCGACCTATTTGCCGGAACGGACACAAGTCGTCTTCACGACCGCCCATCAACAGTATGCCGTTGAAGCGTTCAATTTGCATGCCACGCATTACTTGTTGAAGCCCATCACAGAGCAGATGATTCATAACGTCATTCCGCGTATCATCCAGCGCTATGAGGCGATTCAACAAAAGAATCTCAATCAATCTTGTCGCATACAATTTCTAGATCGTTTTTCGGTACGAACACAAGATGGAAATCTTGTGAAGTGGCCAACACAAAAAACAGAGGAGTTATTTGCCTACTTAGTTTTTCATCGTAAGCAGGTCATTAATAAGTGGGTGCTTGCCGAAACCCTTTACCCGGACATCGATGAACCACAACGCGCCTTACACAACGTATACAACACGATTTATCGATTGAAAAAGACGTTAGCTGAACATGAACTCGATATAACTGTTAATACAATAAATAATGGCTATTCTATCGAACTTGGTGATTCCTGTGCCTGTGATTATTACGATTGGCTTGATGCACCTAATCCTTCAATTTCTAAAACAGACTTAAAAAATCGTTTATTTGTTGATAAAGACTATACATGGCATTGAAAAAAGACATCTCACACTTAAAGTGAGATGTCTTTTTTTTTATTGTATCCATCGAACGTTCTCTATTAGCGCCCAGTAAACCCTCCGTCAACGTGAAGATGTTGGCCATTCACCCATGCGCCGTCTGGGCCCATCAAGAAAGCGACGAAGCGAGCCGTATCTTCAGGCGTCCCCATTCGCTTGTAAGGAAATAATGGTAGCAAGTGTTCGCGAAGTTCGTCATTGATCCAACCCGTATCCGTCGGTCCCGGATCGAACGCATTCACCGAAATGCCGTATTCTCCTAATCCATTCGCCAACGCAGGTGTGATGGCAATCAATGCACCTTTCGTTGCGATGTAGGCCAGGTTATTCGCATCCGGTCCCCCCGATACGAAGAACAGGATTCGCCCATCTTGATGTCCCGCTTGTTTATAGCGCTCAATAAACGCAAAGGTGAGTCCGAGTGTCCCTTCGTTATTCACCAGGTAATGTTTTCTCAATACGTCGGTTGTAAAGTTCTCAACGTTGACATGTCGCTCATAGGTCGCGTTATGGATTAGCCTGCTCGGTATACCAAGTTTAGCTTCCATTCGATCAAGTAATCCGACCTCGTCTCCTGAAGCCAAATCGTATGCCTCATGCTCGACACGGGTCCCTTCTTCAGTCAGTTCTTGAACCAATCGTTCGATGAAGCCAATTTCTTCCCCGATTCCTTCTTTAGCGTCAAACGGACTCCAGTGCGTCAAGTACAAGTCATGTCCTTCAGAAGCAAGTTTTCGCGCAATCGCAGCACCGATGCCTTGATTGCGACTGACGCCAGTAATGAGTGTAAGTGGTTTGTTCATGATGTCCTCCGATTCTATTTGATTATTCTGTTCAGTCTATTAGTGAATCGGTGCCATCATGATTCCCCTCTCATTGATTAATGATTTCATTATATACAATTTTTCCCACGAATGACCTATATATTCGTATCCTCTTTAGATATGATGGACATATATGATTCATCACATCGGTATTGGGAGGCGCTTATTTGAAAAAGTTGATCATAACGACATTTTGTACATGGATATTGAGTGCTTTGCTCTATGCTGCCTTGACGGATGAATCATTTGTCACGCTTACCCAATCCGTCGACGTCAATCAGAACGTGTTGGAGCGCTACTTGACAACTCAAGTCATGTCTCCTAATTTCGGTGGGGATGTTTATGCCAGCTATCAAATCCTCGGGACGAGTACGACTCGACAGGAAGTGTATGTATGGGTGCTTCTACAAGAATATTATCCTAACCATCAACAACTTGAGCGAGGGACCGGAATGTCTGCTCCAATCGTCTTAAACATTGACCATTCCTCAGGGGTCTCTCGGATTGTCAATCATACGTTACCTCGAGATGGCTCATATTATCCTAGCGACTTACATACCCTATTCCCATTACATATTTCTATCGGCTTAATGTCTCACCCAACAGGACTTACCAACCGTCTCCAACGTCAACTTGAATCAGAGTTACCCCTTCCTGTTTCAAATACATATTGAAAGGATGAATCCCATGAGCCTCATTCAACAAATTAAACAAATCTACATCCCTGTCAAAGAGTTAGACCGTGCCGTTCAATTCTATCGAGACACGCTTGAGGTACCCTTTCTCTTTCAAGCAGGATTGCTCGCATTTTTCGACTGTGGGGGCATTCGCCTCATGTTGTCCCCTCCAGAGAATGATGTTTTTGCAAAATCAAGTCCAATTCTCTATTTGAGTATCGCATCCATCGATGACGCTTATGCTCAGTTGAAAAATGCAGGAGTGACTTTCATTGATGAACCACACTGTGTGGCAAAAATGGGGACGACAGAAACGTGGATGAGTTTCTTCAAAGATTCTGAAGGTAACGTGTTGGCACTCGTCTCCGAAATATTGAGTTGAACATACAAAAAACAAGCGACCGCACGCGGTCGCTTGTCTGTTTATTTCAATCGATCTAAGTTTTCGAGCATGATCCCCGTTCCGTGCGCGACACTGAGTGTCGGCTCCTCGGCCATCATGACCGGCAACATGACACGCTCTGCGACGAGTTGGTCAAGACCGTGAAGGAGTGATCCCCCACCTGTCATGATGATTCCGCGGTCGATGATATCCGCTGCAAGTTCTGGTGGTGTCTGTTCAAGGACACGCTTCGCTGCTTCGACGATTTCATTAGCTGATTCAGCCATCGCTTCACGAAGTTCTTCTGACGTAATGGTCACCGTACGAGGCAATCCACGTACCATGTCACGTCCACGAATATCCATCGATTCGTTACGCCCTCCTGGGAAGACCGTCGCGATTTCTTTCTTGATTTGTTCAGCCGTACGTTCTCCGATGATCAGCTTGTGCTTCTCTTTGATGGCACGAAGGATGTCCGTATCGAAGCGATCCCCTGCAATCTTGATAGTCTCACCGCAGACGATGTCTCCCATTGATAAAATGGCGACGTCGGTCGTCCCACCACCAATGTCAATGATCATGTGACCAACCGGCTTCCAAATATCCATGCCTGAACCGACTGCCGCAGCTTTTGGTTCGACGGCGAGGAAGACTTCTTTCGCGCCAGCTTTCTCAGCAGCTTCACGAATGGCTTTTGCTTCAACCGGCGTGACGTTCGCAGGTGTACAAATCAGCATGCGGATGCCTCCGAAGAAGCCTCGGACTTGAATTTTCTCGATGAAGTGACGGAGCATTTCTTCTGTTGTGGCGAAATCGGCGATGACTCCGTCACGGAGAGGACGGATCGCCACGATATCACCAGGTGTACGACCAACCATCTCATACGCTTCTGAACCGACTGCTAGTACTTTTCCTGTAGAGCGTTTTATCGCAACGACTGAAGGTTCGTCTAAGACGATTCCTTTCCCTTTGACGTGAATGACAACGTTTGCTGTCCCTAAATCAATCCCGATATCTTTTGAAAACATGATGTATAGGTTCCTCCGTTCGTTTCTTCATTGAAAAGAGCGAGAAGAGTCTCTCCTCGCCCTCTAATTCGTGCTCGTTTCTTAGTTCTGAACCATTTCTTCAGCAACTTCGACAGTTCCTTCAATACGCTCGATGTCAGCACCGAGTGCTTGAAGTTTCTTGTGGAAGTCAACGTATCCACGGTCGATATGATATAAATCTCCAACGCGTGTCTCTTCTTCCGCGATGAGACCTGCTAGAATAAGTGCTGCTCCGGCACGAAGGTCCGTTGCGACAACTTCCGCTCCTTGAAGGCGTACGCCACCTTTGACGATTGCTGAACGTCCTTCAATCTTAATGTCCGCGTTCATACGACGGAACTCTTCGACGTGCATAAAGCGATTCTCAAACACCGTTTCCGTGATGACAGATGTACCGCCCGCTTTCAAGACGAGTGCCATCATTTGTGACTGCATGTCTGTCGGGAATCCTGGGTGTGGCATCGTCTTCACATCAACCGGCTTCAATTCGTCTGGTGCCGTGACACGCATGCCTTCTGCCGTATCCTCGAAGTGGACACCCATTTCTTCCATTTTTGAAATCAATGGACGAAGGTGCTCACGTTCTGCACCGATGACTTCGATGTCACTACCTGTGATCGCACCAGCAACGAGGAACGTACCTGCTTCGATACGGTCTGGAATAATCGAGTGTTCTGCACCGCGAAGTGTTTCTACACCTTCGATGCGGATTGTTTCTGTACCTGCACCGCGAACGTGTGCGCCCATTCCGTTTAAGAAGTTCGCAAGGTCGACGATCTCAGGTTCTTTTGCAACGTTCTCGATGATAGTCGTACCCTCTGCAAGCACAGCTGCCATCATGATGTTCTCTGTCGCACCAACAGATGGGAAGTCCAAGTAGATTTTAGCACCTTGGAGACGGCCTTCTACAGAAGCTTCTACGAATCCGTTTCCGATGACCGTTTTCGCACCCATCGCTTCGAATCCTTTTAAGTGGAGGTCAATCGGACGTGAGCCGATTGAGCATCCGCCCGGCATTGCTACACGAGCGTGACCGAGACGGGCAAGAAGAGGTCCCATGACGAGGATTGAAGCACGCATCTTCCGCACGTACTCAAGCGGTGCTTCATCTTTGATGTCGCCCGACGCATCGACAGTTACTTCATTCTTTTCTTCATTGAACGATACCTCTGCACCGAGGTGACGAAGTACTTTGTTAATCGTGTACACGTCAGCAAGACGTGGTACGTTTTGTAAGATTGACTTTCCTTCGCTAGCTAATAGAGTGGCAACCAATGTTTTGAGTACGGCGTTTTTTGCTCCCTCAACGCGCACAGTACCTGACAGTTTACGTCCTCCACGGACTACGATCAAATCCTTCATATCTCTCTTTGTCCTCCAACTTCATTGTTTTTTTATATAGTGCGTCGATATCCGAATCCGGATGTGATGATGTCGATTATTTGAATGGTTTGCAAAACGTGATGATTTTTCATTCATTAATCAATCTGAATAATAAATAAGTGCAAATTGAATGAAAAAAACATCATGTCAGACGAATTTATCCTACATGATAATCATATAGGAGTCGTTACAGCAGGATTACAGTTTGTTAAATATTCTGCGACTACTGTATAGGTGCGAGCGCCTGCGCCAGTCGAATGTACTCCAAAAAGAACTGGGCAATCAGTGAACCGAAGACAACCGCTACGAGAACGCGCAAGACAGCAGCTTGCGGACTCCTCACTTGATTGAGCAACTTATCCCATTTGACGGGTAAGAGTGCCCACCAAGCGACGTAGATCGCTATGATATAAATCGCTAGCGAAAATACGGTATTGACCATCGACGATTCCCCTCTTTTCTAAAATTCGTACCATTTTCAATCATATCATGACATGTTAGAGAAAAAAAGACTTAGGGTCTTAAGCTTCGAGCGGTTTGAACCATTCGATCAACTCACTTTCTCTACAAGCACACCAAAAGGGACGTCATCAGCAGTAAGGTCTTACTACAGTAATTGACGCCCCTCACATATTTCAAACATTATTCAATCGATTCGTCAAGGCTACGAGACCAGCGAATCGCTTCGACGTAATATTGAGACCAATCCGAATCTGTGTTATGGAGCGGAATCGTCAACTGTTCGTAGTCGATGACATCCTCTAACAACTTTCGCAAACCGTTCTGTTCACCGAGTAACGCTGCCTTTACAGGAGGCGCCACCGGAAGCTCTGCAATCAACGTTTGCATTGCCTCATCGAGAATGACGTCGAGTGATGAAAAGATTCCCGTAATGAATGCATCAAACGGTAATACATCTGTCAATGTATCCTCCGCAATCAACTCCATCATTTTTCCGCGAATGACACTCTGTTTAATCAGTTCTTTCGATTCAGACGTCTGCATCTCTCGAAGAAGCATCAAATAAGACCATCGTTTCAACTCATCTAGTCCGATTCGCGCGACGGCTTGCTCGATTGATTCAATCGTTCGACGACCTTTTTGATACACCGTATTGACCGTACGGAGCATCTTATAGGATAGGTCGACACTTCGCTCAATTTGCGCTGAAATCCGTCGAAAACTCGGTTCCGGACAATCGAGCTCTTTCAACATTTCAATGAGCGTGTGACGCAACGGATGCACTTCGGCCCCGTGCACCACGATGGGACGACTAAAGAAGTACCCTTGGAACATTTTATATCCGAGTCGTTTCGCAATCTCATACTCTGCGGGTGTCTCGATTTTTTCCGCCAAAAATTCGACTCGGTGTCCGAGCGCATCAATCAATTTTTGCTGTTGATCGACTGGGGTCGCTTGATAGTCGATTTTGATGATGTCGGCGAGTCCAATCAATGGGCGATATTTCTCTTCAAATACGAAATCATCCAGTGCAATCGTATAACCTTGACGTCTTAACGAGCGGAGAGACTGTAATACTTTCTCCGTCGGTTCGACATGTTCGAGCACTTCGACGACGAGCGATTGACGTGGTAGCAACGAAGGCACTTCCCCTTCAATCAACGTCTGAGGGAAATTGATGAACGCGCGCGTCCCTTCTGTCAATTCCCGAAAATTGAACACAAGGTAAGCGTTATGAATGACGTCAGCTGTTGCCAACGAATCATCTACGTTCTCAAAAATATTATTTTCGCTGCGGCGATATAACAATTCGTAGCCGCAAACGCGTAATTGTTGGTCAAAAATTGGTTGTCGCGCAACGTAAACTTTCATTCCCTAATCTCCTTTACGGTAGTTCCCACCTTTATTATCGGTCTTCTTCCATATATTTTTTACTAGTCCCGTCATTTAGAAGCACGACAAAAGACCCATCTTTTCCAAAAAACAACAAAAAAACTCCCACACTTTCGTGTGAGAGTCATTCTTATTCTTTCATATCGCGAATGCTTAAGCGGTTGATCGCTTTTTTGAGCGCAAGTTCCGCACGACGGAATTCGAGTTCCGAGAGCTTCGTGTCTTGAAGACGACGCTCGGCACGAACTTTCGCCGCAGAAGCGCGATCATAGTCGATCTTATCCGCCATTTCGGCTGTTTCAGCTAAGATCGTCACCGTGTCGGGACGAACTTCCATGAAACCGCCGCTGATTGCGATCAGCGTGCGTCCACCATCTTCGTGGCGCAGCTTGAGGACTGAGACGTCGAGTGGCGTCACCATCGGGATGTGCTTTGGCAAAATACCAAGCTCACCAGTGACCGATTTGGCGATGACCATTCGTGCGTCTCCTTCAAAGGCTGCACCATCCGGGGTGACGACGTTGACGTGAACAGTATTCATCGTCTAGTTTCCCCCTTCCGCGTAGGTCTTAGACCAACGTCTTCGCTTTTTCGATGACGTCTTCGATTGGACCGACGAGACGGAATGCATCTTCAGGAAGATCGTCGTGTTTACCTTCGAGGATCTCTTTGAAGCCGCGTACTGTCTCTTTGACTGGCACGTACGAACCTTTTTGGCCCGTGAACTGCTCAGCCACGTGGAAGTTTTGTGATAAGAAGAACTGAATACGACGTGCACGGTGAACCGTGAGTTTGTCGTCTTCAGACAACTCGTCCATCCCGAGGATAGCGATGATGTCTTGAAGTTCTTTGTAACGCTGAAGCGTCTGTTGAACGTTACGTGCAACCTCATAGTGCTCTTTCCCTACGATTTCAGGAGAGAGGGCACGTGAAGTCGATGCGAGCGGGTCAACGGCTGGGTAAATCCCCATCTCCGAAAGACGACGCTCAAGGTTTGTTGTTGCATCAAGGTGGGCGAACGTTGTTGCCGGAGCCGGGTCCGTGTAGTCATCGGCTGGTACATAAACCGCTTGAATCGAAGTTACCGATCCTTTTGCAGTCGATGTGATTCGCTCTTGAAGCATACCCATTTCAGTCGCAAGTGTCGGCTGGTAACCTACCGCCGATGGCATACGTCCGAGAAGGGCTGAAACCTCAGAACCTGCTTGTGTGAAACGGAAGATGTTATCAACGAAGAGAAGAACGTCTTGTCCTTGCTCGTCACGGAAGTACTCTGCCATTGTCAAACCAGTCAAGGCAACACGGAGACGTGCACCAGGTGGTTCGTTCATCTGACCGAAGACCATCGCTGTTTGCTTGATAACGCCTGAGTCCGTCATCTCGTGGAACAAGTCATTCCCTTCACGCGTACGCTCACCGACTCCTGCGAATACAGAAATCCCGCTGTGCTCTTGCGCGATGTTGTTGATGAGTTCCTGGATGAGGACGGTTTTCCCTACACCGGCACCACCGAAGAGGCCGATTTTACCACCTTTGATGTATGGTGCGAGAAGGTCGACGACTTTAATCCCTGTTTCAAGGATTTCAACTTTCGTTGACAATTCGTCAAATGTTGGCGCTTGACGGTGAATCGGTGCACGAAGCACGTCAGCTGCCACTTCTTTATCATCGATCGGGTTACCGAGAACGTTGAAGACACGTCCAAGTGTCGCTTCTCCAACTGGTACCGAAATCGGTGATCCTAAGTCAAGTACTTCCATACCGCGGCGAACGCCGTCAGTTGAGTCCATCGCAATCGTACGGACCGTGTCGTCACCAAGGTGAACAGCTACTTCGAGCGTCAAGTCGACACTAACATCGTCCGCTGTCGCTGCCACGTGTGTGACTTTGAGAGCGTTGTAGATGTTCGGTAAGTGGTTGTCGAACTTTACGTCGATAACTGGGCCCATGACTGCGACTACGCGGCCTTTCATGCCGTATTCGTTCATCGTGTTAGCCTCCTACAATCTAGAGGGCGTGCGCTTATTCAAGCGCCGACGCACCTCCGACAATCTCTGTGATTTCTTGTGTGATCGCTGCTTGACGCGCGCGGTTGAATTTGAGTTTGAGTCCGCGAATGAGTTCATCCGCATTGTCTGTCGCACTCGACATCGCCGTCATCCGGGCTGCGTGCTCTGACACTTTCGCATCGAGCAATGCGCCGTAGATGAGTCCTTCCGCATAACGTGGGAGGAGCGCCGCTAAGATCGTTTCTTCTTCTGGTTCGTATTCATACATCACATTGGATGCGGACTGTTCGATATCCCCGAGCGGGAGCAATTGTTGAATCTTCACTTCTTGGCTGATGACCGAGATGAACGAGTTGTAGCAAAGCTTCAATTCATCAATCTCGCCCTCGCTGAAGGCACCTACCGTCTGTTTGACGATTTCTGCGACTTCAACAAAAGTTGGTTGGTCGTTTAGCCCTGTCATCGCGCTATACACCGGAATGTTGCGTGACTTGAAGAACTGGACACCGACTTTCCCGATTACGTAAAGACGATACTCATCTGTTGATGTGTGCTTGTCTTTGAGTTCACGGTACACGTCACGCAAGACGCTGGCGTTGTATCCACCTGCGAGTCCGCGGTCTGACGTGATGACGATATAACCAGTCCGTTTGACGGGACGTACTTGAAGCATCGGGTGTGTCGCGCCTGATGTACCACCGGCGATCGACGAGATGACTTCTTGCAACTTGTC
This sequence comes from Exiguobacterium sp. s121, assembly GCF_018617245.1. GTDB lineage: Bacteria > Bacillota > Bacilli > Exiguobacteriales > Exiguobacteriaceae > Exiguobacterium > Exiguobacterium profundum. Next base: position 252,773 of record NZ_JACSJV010000001.1, on the reverse strand, counting down.
CATGTACGGCTTGAAGTTGGCGTTGTTCCCTTGGGCCCGGTTCAACTTTGATGCCGACACCATGTTCATCGCTTTCGTGATTTGCTTCGTGCTTTGGGTCGAGGTGATCCGCATCTGGATCTCACGTAATGATGCCATTTCGATTCACCACCTTAATAGACGCTCGTCACCGGATTAAACCGATGGCGAGAACGTCTTTTTGAATTCCGTAATTGCGTCGACCATTGCCTCGTCTGAAGGAAGGTTTCCTGTCTGACGGATTTCACGGCAGAGGTCTTTACGGTTTTGGTCGAGCCATGCGTTCATTTCTGTTTCGAAACGACGGATGTCTGTGACTGGGATGTCATCGAGATGACCTTTCGTGAGTGCGTAGATGATGATAACTTGCTTGTCTACAGAAAGCGGTGCGTTCAAGTCTTGTTTCAAGACTTCAACCGTACGCTGACCACGGTTCAACTTCGATTGTGTCGCTTTGTCGAGATCTGATCCGAACTGAGCGAACGCTTCGAGCTCACGGTAAGACGCGAGGTCAAGACGAAGTGTACCAGCAACTTTCTTCATCGCTTTCACCTGTGCCGAACCACCAACACGTGATACTGAGAGACCGGCGTTGATTGCTGGGCGTACCCCAGAGAAGAAGAGGTCCGACTGAAGGAAGATCTGACCGTCTGTGATCGAGATAACGTTTGTCGGGATATATGCTGAGATATCCGATGCTTGTGTCTCGATGAACGGAAGTGCTGTCAATGAACCACCGCCGAGTTCGTCGTTCAACTTCGCTGCACGCTCAAGAAGGCGTGAGTGGAGGTAGAAGACATCCCCTGGGTAGGCTTCGCGGCCTGGAGGACGACGGAGAAGGAGCGAGAGCTCACGGTAAGCTGCCGCTTGTTTCGAAAGGTCATCATAAACGACGAGGACGTGTTGTCCGCGATCCATGAAGTACTCACCCATCGATACCCCTGCGAATGGTGCGAGGTAAAGAAGTGGTGCCGGCTGTGATGCCGATGCCGAAACGACGATTGTATAGTCGAGCGCTCCGTTTTGACGAAGCGTCTCTACTACGCCACGTACAGTCGATTCTTTCTGACCGATAGCAACGTAGATACAAATCATGTTCTCTTCTTTTTGGTTGATAATCGTATCGATGGCAACAGATGTTTTACCTGTCTGACGGTCACCGATGATGAGCTCACGCTGACCACGACCGATTGGAACGAGGGCGTCAATCGCCTTAATTCCTGTTTGAAGTGGTTCGTGAACCGATTTACGTGCCATAACGCCGTAAGCTTTACGCTCGATCGGGTTATAGTTGTCAGTCACGATTGGTCCAAGACCATCGATTGGTTGTCCGAGTGGGTTGACGACACGTCCGAGGAGTGCCTCACCAACTGGAACTTCCATGATGCGACCTGTACGTTTGACAGAATCGCCTTCTTTGATGCCTTTGTAATCGCCAAGGATGATAATCCCGACGTTACCTTCTTCTAAGTTTTGCGCCAAGCCCATTACGCCGTTAGAGAACTCTACGAGTTCCCCCGCCATAACGTTATCGAGTCCGTGTGCACGAGCGATACCGTCACCTACTTGAATGACTGTACCTGTCTCGCTGACTTCGATTTCAGAACCGTACGAAGCGATTCGTTCTTTTAGCAGGGCGCTGATTTCTTCAGCTTTGATTGTCATTGAATTCACCCCTATTTCTTACGCATTCAACAATTCACGCTCAAGGCGTGTAAGTTTCGTTTCGATCGTATCATCGTACGTCGTGTATCCGACTTGGACACGGAGTCCACCGATGACTTCTTCATCGACGACGTTATTCAATTGGAGCGTCTTCCCGAGCTTCTGTCCGAAGACGAGTTCGACGTCTTTCAAGTCTGTTGCCGACAATGGGTAGGCGCTTGTGACAATACCCTCTGCAATTCCACGATAGTCGTTGATAAATTCGCGGACGTAACGTGGCAATGCGCGAACCTCTGCCGCACGGTCATTTTCGACCATGACGAGAAGTGTGTTCACGACAATCGCCGTCATATCACCAAAGCTGTCTTTTAAAAGCTGTGCAAGCTCGCTGTCACTGACTGCCGGATTCGTTAAGAGATCCATGAGTTCAGGAGTCGCGTGGAGCACTTCATCGAGCAGACGCACTTCCGCTTCGACTTGGTCGAGCGTGCCTTGTTCCCGCGCTAAGTCGAAGAGCGCTTTGGCATAGCGTTTTGCTAATGATGCGTTCATCAGTTCGCACCTTTCGCTTTAGACAGGAAGTCTGTGACGAGGGCACGCTGTTTCGCTTCATCACCTTTAAGGTCTGTTTGAAGGACGTGGCGTGCTGCCGAAAGTGCCTGTGTGACGACTTCCGTTTGAAGAGATTGTTTCGCAAGCTCACGCTCGCGCTCAATCGCTTTCTCTGCCTCGATTTTAATTTGTTCGGCTTCCAAACGCGCCTGCTCCACCAAGCGTGCTTGTTCTGCTTCTGCTTGTCGACGGCTTGCGTCGAGCATTTCTTTTGACTCAGTACGTGCTGCACTGAGTGCATCACGTTGTTCAACGACATAATGTTCCGCATCTTTGCGGCTCTTTTCAGCGAGTTCAATTTCGTTCGCTACATACTCTTCACGCTGTCTCATCATTCCAAGGAGTGGTCCCCAAGCAAATTTCTTCAACAGGGCCAAGAGTACGAGGAATGTGAAAATTGTAAAGATCATATCCAGAATGCGGAGGCCTTCGCCGCCAGCACCAGCTGCAATCATCATCGTATCCATGCATACCCTCCTCTTGACTAAATAAGTGAGGGAGACGTGCTCCCTCTCATGCTATTCTCGTTAACTCGGAATCAAGAGTTGAGGAGAAGGAAACCGACAGCCACACCGATGATCGGGAGGGCCTCAACCAAACCGATACCGATGAACATTGTTTGACGAAGTTCGTTTTTGAGTTCTGGTTGACGTGCTTGTCCTTGTACTGTTCCGTATACGATCAAACCGTTACCGATACCAGCTGCGAGTGCTCCAAGTCCGATAACAAGTGCTGTTGCGAGAAGATTAAGTTGTTCCATTGTGTATATTCCTCCTAAAAGTTAAGTAAATAATTTGATTGTAACGCTTTGGCGAGATGTCCGAATCAATGTTCGGCCGAAGCTTTGTGCCCGATGTACACCATTGCAAGCGTCAGGAAAATGTAGGATTGGATAACCCCGATAAAGATTGAGAAACCTTGCCATAGAATCATTGGGAAGACCGCAAAGATTGCACCGAGCGGGTTGAGTGCGCCTTCGGCTGTAATCGCGAGTCCCAAGATGATGGTAATCATGATTTCACCGGCAAAGATGTTACCGTATAGACGCAAACCGAGCGTCAACGTGTTCGCAAACTCCTCGATCAATTTGATCGGAAGCAAGAACCAGACTGGTTTTACGAATTCCGCCGAATAGTGTTTCAATCCGTGCAGTTTCACCCCGTAATAGTGCGACATTGCAACGACGAGTGTCGACAACGCCAAGGTTACGTAAGGATCGGCTGTCGGTGAGTTGAACCACAAATAGTGTCCGGAAATGACGTTAAACGGTAGACCCATCAAGTTTGAGAAGAGAATGAACAAAATCAACGTCATCCCAAATCCAATAAAGCGTCCTCCTGTCTTCCAGTCCATCGCACTTGCGATGATTCCACGTACGAACTCCGCGAAGAATTCCATGAAGTTTTGTTTGCCAGTCGGCTTCATTGCCAAACGTCTTGTCCCCCAAATGGCGAATACGAAGACGAGTAACGCTGCAACTAGCACTGTAATGACGTTCGTCCAGCTCCCGTATAACGTATAGTCCCCAAAGTGCAGAGAATATGTGGGAAACTCATGACCCATTAATATTCACCTCTTTTCCTGCTGAGCTGGGCAAGTGTAAACTCGCCAAATTGTATGATGTGGCCGGCGATTAGACCAGTTACCACCGCGATGACGGACACTCGATCCTCGTAGAGAAGACCGACTATCACTGCTAACGCACCGACCGCCATTCTTGAAACGGTCCCGTGCGACTTTGGTCGTCGTCCATGCTCGATGACGTCATACATACGTATGACACTTCGATTCTGCATATGTAGAATGATGAGACTCCCGACCCCGCCGATGAACAATCCGAGAAAAACGGCTTTGTACATCGGGACGATGAAGGCGCCAACTAACAAAATTGCAAACCAAATGGTAAACCATTTCGTATAACGCTTCATCAACTCTTTTTGTGCTTTTCTGTCTGCTTGAATCGTATTCATTCGTCCTCTCCTGTCAATAAACTCCGAAGGGTGAGAACTAGCGCCGTAACCCCGAACACGAGTCCAAGGATAATCGACACATTCCAACCAAACGTGCCCCAAAATTCACGTCTTTCGCCGTACTGTCCGACGAGATAACCGATGACAATCGGTCCAGCAAGTGCTGTCGAGATTTGTGAAGCGAGCGAGGCATAGGATAGATAACGATTGTCTTTTTTCGCCATCCAAATCCCCCTTTCGAGTCTCACGTGCTCCCTTGTTCTTCACGAATTCACACTCGCGTGACCATCAAAAGTCACACAAGTTCAGAGTAATAGAAATGGCATAAGAAGTCAATGAATTTCACAATTATAAAAGCGCTTTAAATCAAGTCGTATCAATAGTTTTACGCACTTCATAAACTAAACGATCAAAGCACTTTTTTAAGAAAGTGTGAAGAAACGTTGAAATAAAAATGTTGACTTTATAACATTTCACAAACGGAATCAGATGAAGAATAGTTCAGTTATACCCCCACGTTTTGGAAAATTCAATCAGTAAACGCTTACGTTCACAAAGAGTTACGAAACGTCTGTTGACTTCATTTTGAAATCGTTTTCAACGTCCTGTATCAGTATACCGAGGATGTTTTTACCATGTCGAGCGATTTCGCCCATTTTTTTGTGAGGAATCTCATACTGTTCAAAATCCCTTTCTCAATCCTGGTTTTATATTCGAAATCGAGGGATTCTATTTAAATAAGAAAGAATAGATAAATTCCATCCCAGTTCGCCATTCTTCTCGCTCTAGTTTTGTGTCTATTTTGTGACATCCGTAAATGATAAATATTATTCAGTGTCAATCGTAAAAAAAGCGAGAATCGCATAGGCGATTCTCGCTTTTAAGTCATTACTTCGTACCAAACAAACGGTCACCCGCATCCCCAAGTCCAGGAACGATATAACCGTGGTCATTTAATTTTTCATCGAGTGCAGCAAGATAGATCTCTACATCCGGATGTTCTGCTTGTACACGCTCTACGCCTTCTGGTGCTGCGCAAAGGCATGCCAACTTGATTGACTTCGCTCCGTGTTTCTTGAGTGATGCAATCGCATCAACAGCCGAACCACCTGTCGCGAGCATCGGGTCAACAACGATAAAGTCGCGTTCTGTGACGTCTGTCGGAAGTTTCAAGTAGTATTCGTGTGGCTCAAGTGTTTCCGGATCGCGGTAAAGACCGATATGACCGACTTTTACGTTCGGCATCATTTTGAGGAACCCATCCACCATACCAAGTCCTGCACGTAAAATAGGGACGATTCCCAATTTCTTGCCGGCAATCATCTTTTGCGTGGAAACAGAGACCGGTGTCTCGATTTCTACGTCTGTTAGGGGTAGGCTGCGCGTGATTTCGTATGCCATAAGTGAAGAAACTTCGTCGACGAGTTCACGGAACTGCTTCGTCCCCGTCTCTACTTTACGCATAATCGTCATTTTGTGCTGAATCAAAGGATGGTCATAAACATGTACTTTTCCCATCTTGCTTCACTCCTCTCTCATTCTCTCTCGAGCATTGTACCCTAACTCTGTTGAGATGGGTAGAGCCAACTTCTATTTTATCAAAGGTCAGACGCCACTTATGGTTGAATGACCTGGAAATAATCATTGCCCGGAAGTTCATACGATTGAGATGTGTGTTGATCGACTAAATAGAGTTCTGTTTCCGTTTTCCATACGTCAAAGGATTGCTCAGTCAATTCTTCATACAGATGCAAGTCTCCGATTTTGATAGCTGTAGACGGTTTTTCATGCGGCTGAATATGAGACAAGGTGTCAAACAACTCTTGCGTTTTCGGTCCGTCTAGCCAGATTGTATCTTGATCCGATTCAAAAACTGCCAGGCGCGTTTCCCTTTCGGCGGGGCGCGTGGACATCTTGTTTGTCACTGGACGACGGACATGCCCCCAAATTTCAAGGACCGTTCCATATGTTTTCGATAACGATAACGACGTCTCTTCAGCCACATCCCCTTCAATCGGTCGATCAGATAAGATGATGCGTTTCATGAGTTCGCGATGATTTCCCTTTAGCGAGAGCTCTTCTTTCGGATCGACTTTCATATAAGGAGCCTCATATATATTCGGTAGGATGAGTTGTTTGAGCGAGGACGCCTCTCCGATTTGTAGGGTGAGACGATCATCGGCACGCCTCGTCAAGAAAACATACCCTTCATTCTCTCCGCTTTGAAACGGGAATAGTTTTGGTTCAATGATCGGGTCAAGTGTACGCCCATTTCGAATCGTCTCGAACGTCACATAGATCGCTCCCGTATCCGGTGTCGTATAACGGAAAGCCGAGTCGGGCATTACTTCTTCATGCGTCTCGTTCAATGTGAACGTACTTGTAATCGATTCAAGGTCATCGATGCGCTCAAACTCAATTGTCGAGACCACTTTCGACTCTTGAAAGCGCTCTTGTTCGAGCGCTTCAAACGCTTGAATCGGCTCCACGGCAAACGTTCGCTCCATCAACTCATTGCTGTTCGCGCAGGTCACGTAACGTTCATCACCCGCCGCAAAATATTTCACCGTTTTGGACCCGAGTACTTCATAGAGCGGATGATGAAATGTCACTTCTGCCACCTTGGCTCGTCGCTCTGGTAAGACATCTGTCGGACGACGCTCACAGTATGTAAGTAGCTTCTCTTGTGTTTGTTTCATTAACGGTATCTCAGGATCTTGCTCGACTCGATAGGAAGACAAAGGACGTAATTCAATCGCGTTCAACGTCTCGGCACCACATCCACTCAACAAGATACAACTGAGCAAGATTCCCCAATACGTACGCATTGATGTTCCTCCTCATTCCCAATTAGGTGGAAACCACCTAAATTTTTCTTGTACATCATAACATAGAACCTATTTTTGTGATGATTTCAGAATTATTACGTTTCTGATGATTTGACGAAAGCGGTCCAACTCATTTTATGCTTCAACGTCTAGCAACAAAAAAAGAACTAATCCATTAAGAGATTAGTCCTTTTTATCACTTCATTAGTCATCTTCTCGCTCATCCTCGGATGAGTCATCTTGAGATGAGTCGTCCTGCGAAGAATCATCTTGTTCATTCTGGTCGTCCTCTGATTCACGATCGACTTCAATGACCGCCCCATCTTGATTTAGCTCAAGTTTGACAGGATCGCCGACACGCGGAGTGTCATCATCGATTTCAGAACGTGCGGCAAGTGGATATACGTTGTCTTTCCCATCGATCTTAATCGTGACTTCTTGATTTGTGAGTTTGACGAGCGTGCCGTAAATATACGCATCATCATCACCACTCTCACGGTCCACTTCCTTCACTTCATCATCTCGGTTCAATTCGAGTTTTACCCGGTCACCCACTTGCGGTGTATCGTCATCGATTTCATGTGTCGCCGCTAAAGGGTATGTCGACTCTTTTCCATTGAAGCTGATAGTGACATCTTCTTTCGATAACTTCACGAGCGTCCCGTATAGTTCATAGTCGTCTCCATCCCCCACTCGCGCTGCTGACGAATCATCTGATGCGCTACTTGAGCCATCCGATGTAGCAGGGTCATCTGGGTTGTCCGTTGATCGATCGTCACTCGCTTGATTGATTGCTTGTGGAACAATGACCGTATCCGTCTGATTCCCGTTTACGTAAAATCCAATTCCAACAATTGCCATGACAGCTAATAATGCGCCGATAATCCAACCGATGCGTTTCATGTTTGTTTCCTCCTCATGATGTGTTCTTCTTATTTTCATCATAAGCCTCTTCCGTGAGAGCATATTTAAGGCTTCATTAGAAGTTGATGAGAAAATGCGAAATATTCATCATCGAGTCAGAAAAAATATACTGCCATCCGGATGATTCGATCTACTCCCGATCGTCCACTCATTCAAGTCCGCCACTTCTTTCGCAATCGCGAGACCAAGACCGCTCCCACTGCGATCGCGCGCTTCATCTAATCGGTAGAATCGATCGAACAGCCGATTCCTCACATCATCCGAAAGAATCGGTCCTCGATCGCGTACCTCAATTCGATCACTTTTCAAATGAAGGCTCGTCTCTTCCGCATACTTCAAACTATTGTCTAATAGGATGACAAGAATCCGCTGTAACGACTCACGATGACCAAACCAGCTTCCTGTAGCTTCAATAGGTAAATGGACGCCGTGCGACCGCAAAAAACGTTCTCCTATTGATTCCCCAAGTTCAGCTAAATCGATTTCTTCTCGCTCTACCTGTTCGAGTGCAGCAAATCGATTCAATTCGAGCATAGGTTCAATCAAATCATTTCGCATTTGACGCGACTCCGTTAAAATATGGTCAATCGCTTCGGCACGTACACTCTCATCTTCTTGTCCCCATCGTTGTAATAACTTCGCATAGCCCTCGATGACGGTCAACGGTGTCTTGAGTTCATGTGAAACATCGGCGACGAAACGACGTTGTTGCTCCATCGTCCCTTCGACTCGCTCAATCATATGATTAAATCCGTCCGAAAGAGTCGTCACTTCATCTTTTCGGTCAGCCACTTCGATTGTCTCTAACTTACCGGACTCCGTGATCCGTTCCATCGTTTCTGTCAATCGGCGTAACGGTGACAGACCTTGACGTAAAATCCACCACGTCCCGAGGAACGTCAAGAGAACAGCAAAGAAGAACATGACGAGAAAAATGGTTGCGAGCGCTTGAATCGTATTGCTCACATCTCGATCCTGAAAGCCGAACGCTAGTCCATCCGTCGTCGCGACCACAAACCAATCATCGATGAGGGCCGGTTCCCCGTAATTGATGGGAAACGTCGTTCCGTCTGGCACTTCTCCCCCGATGATTCCCCATTCGCCGTTTTCTTGACGTTCTAACACGACACTGTCCTCATGAAGCGACAATACCGCATCGCTATTCCGGACATCTTCTTCCAAGAGATTCAACGCCTGCAGTAACACGTCAAAACGCGAATCGACAATTTCCTGCCTGGCGACGAACCAGGTCACGCCAAAGGAGACGAGAAGAAGCAACAACATGAACCCTGTCATCGCCCACGCAATCTTTGTTCGTAGCATCGGTCACTCACCACGCTTCAACATATAGCCGACACCGCGAACCGTTTGAATCCAAGAGCCGGTCAGTTTTTTCCTTACGTATCGGACATACACGTCCACGACATTCGTATCCCCATAGTAGTCGAATCCCCACACGTGTTCGACGAGTTGGTCACGCGTCAAAACACGCTCCGGATTCTCTAAAAAGAAAACCAACAAGTCAAACTCACGTCGAGTCAAATCTACTTTCTTTCCGTCACAATATACTTCATGACGATTCACGTCGACAGTCAATGTTTCGTACGTCAACACCTGTTCGGAATGGTCCTGACGAACAAGCTGGCGCATTCGTAAAAATGCCCGAATTCGTGCGAGCACCTCTTCTATTTCAAATGGTTTCGTGATGTAATCATCTGCGCCAAGATCAAGACCACTCACTTTGTCGTATCGATCGCCACGGGCCGTCACCATCAGAACCGGTAACAAAGGTCGCTCTTCTTTCAGACGACGGACCACCTCGAGTCCACTCATTTGAGGTAACATCACGTCCAGCAACACGAGGTCGACATCATCAGCGAGAGCTCGTTCCAAACCGGTACGACCATCTGTCGCCACCATGACCGCATACCCCGCATGCTTCAATTCCAACTCCAGTAATCGCGCAATCTTCGAATCATCTTCTACGACGAGAATCGTCTGCATCCTGCTCACTCCTTTGAAAAAACGCCGAGCAGTTCGCTCGACGTATTGTTATTCATTTCCCGAATTCAATCCGCAAAAAACAGACGAACGCCTTCTGGAACGGCTTGCTCGATTCGTCTTTCTAAATCATCTTCCCATTCATCCCACTTCGTATCGACTTGTTCCATCTGCTGTTCGACTTCCAGCGCCGCTAGCGATAGTTGCGACAGGCTGGATTGTCCAGGTGAAGTGAAGAACAAAAATCCGGCAAGCCCGATTCCCATAAGTCCGATCGCCAATAAAGTTGTTCCAATGGTTTTCATTACACGTTTCATACACGCATCCCTCCTACCTCAAATCATACGACAGGAAAACGAGAAATCGTGGTGTACTTCATTAGAATTTCATGAGAAAAGGCGCTACTCATGTAGCACCTTATTCTTCGAGCACGGACTTCGCAATCGGTGCCCAATACGTCCCTTCCATCTCAGAAACGGTCGTCAACGTTTCACGGTACGCCGGGTCATTCGCTTTTTTCTCGGCAATCCCTTTCATCCAAAGGACATCTGCCTTGTAACCGGATTCTGGATACGACTCGAGATAAGCCGCATAGTCCGCAATGTCCGCTTGTCCCAATTTATTGTCGACAAGAAGTCGATAAAACCCAACTGCTTGTTCTTGTCCGACCTTCGCTTTCCCGTCTAATAGGCGGTCGGCTTTTTCGTACTGTTTGTCTTGAACAAGTGCTTCTACCTCAGCCAGCGGTACAACATCCGTTGATGTGTCCGGTGCCTCTTCGGTTGATTCCTTTGGCTTCTGTTCGTCCGAATCTTGAAGTTTCTCATTCTCTTCTTCGAGTCGGGCGACTTCTGCCTCGAGCTCTTCAAGGCGTTCTGCGAGTGCTTCTTCTTCCGTTACGGTCTCGACAACGACTTCGTCCGGCTCGTCCGGCGTGACGCCGGGCGGTTCGGCATCCGGCCAAAATATGAGCGCTCCAGCCGCAAGACCAACGACGAGCGGAAGACCAAGCCATTTCTTATCGAGCTTGAACGCCTGTCGCCACTCGGCTAAATCAGAATGTTGGATGACAGCCGACGAGAACGAACGAAAGCGGCGCTTGGCCGCTTTTTTTCCGTTCGCCTTTACTTCTAGCGCAAGACCTAGTCGATGGAAAGCAGCAGGCACTTTCATCCCGAGGAGCGGCACGATTCGTTCACTCGCTTCTTCATAATAGCCATGGTCGAGGAGCGTCGTGATGACACCGAACTCACTGGCGACAAGACGGAAAGACGGATCGTATTCCCCTTTACGAGCCAACCATTCTGTCATATCGAACAATGGAAGTTCGGATAGCTCTCGTTCTGCTAGTGTCCGAATATCCATTGACTCAGCCTCGTTCAGGGTAAAGCGGGAACTTCGCCGTTAACAATCGCACGTCTTGAAGTGCTTCCGCGATTACCGCCTCGTCTTCATGTTGTTTGAGCACACGTCCGATGAGACGTGCCACTTCTTTCATATCCGTTTCTTTGAAACCACGAGTCGTCATCGCAGCCGTTCCGAGACGGATTCCGCTTGTGACAAACGGTGATGCCGGGTCGAATGGGATCGTGTTTTTATTGACTGTGATTCCCGCTGCATCGAGTGCATGCTCAGCTGCTTTACCTGTGATGTCGATTCCTCGAAGGTCGACTAGCAAGAGGTGATTGTCCGTTCCGCCCGATACGATTCGGAGCCCCTCTTCTTCAAGGCCTGCCGCAAGTGCTTGTGCATTCGCAATGACTTGACGTTGGTAATCTTTGAATTCCGGTTGGAGTGCCTCACCGAACGCGACCGCTTTTGCCGCGATGACGTGCATGAGCGGTCCTCCTTGAATCCCTGGGAAAATCGACTTGTCGATCGCTTTGGCGAACTCTTCTTTACAAAGAATCATCCCTCCACGTGGTCCACGGAGCGTCTTGTGCGTCGTCGTCGTGACGAAATGCGCATGTTCGACCGGGTTCGGATGCAGACCTGCTGCCACGAGTCCAGCAATGTGCGCCATATCGACCATAAGGTAAGCATCGACACTGTCCGCGATCTCACGGAACTTCGCGAAGTCGATTGTACGTGGGTATGCCGATGCTCCCGCAACAATCAATTTCGGCTTATGTTCCTTCGCAAGTGCAGCGACGACGTCGTAATCGATGTGTTCTGTCTCTTTGTCTACACCATATTCGACGAAGTTATATTGCACACCTGAGAAGTTGACCGGGCTACCGTGCGTCAAGTGACCACCATGAGACAAGTTCATTCCGAGAACCGTATCTCCTGCTTCAAGCACCGTGAAGTAGACCGCCATGTTCGCTTGTGCACCCGAGTGTGGTTGTACGTTTGCATGTTCTGCACCGAACAATTCTTTCGCACGGTCACGCGCCAAGTTCTCAGCGACGTCGACAAACTCACAGCCACCGTAATAACGGCGTCCCGGATATCCTTCGGCATATTTGTTCGTCAATACGCCTCCTTGCGCTTCCATGACCGCTTCTGAAACAAAGTTTTCTGAAGCGATGAGTTCGATGTTGTCGCGCTGACGACCGAGCTCGTGTTGCATTGCCTCAAATAATTCCGCATCCTGCACTTTCAACTTCGTCGTGTTTACCATGTGAAGACCCCCTCTAAATGTCTAAAAATCAACACCCCCATCGTACCACACGCTTGTTTTTTTGGGTATCGCAATAATCTGATGAAAAGTTGGGTATCATTAATAAGAATGTAACTGTGAGGAGGCCACTTATGATTGAGACAAAAGAACTGACGATCACACCGTTCGAACGGACACGAACGGTCCGGATCTACACACCTGCCGACTATGAGACGTCCGAAAAACGATATCCGGTCCTCTACATGCACGACGGACAAAACTGTTTTGCTGACGAGGATGCGAGCTACAACATGAGCTGGCGCGTCGGTGAATATTTAGACGCCTCGAAGCGTGACTTGATTGTCGTCGCCCTCGATAGTGCACCAGGCGAACAACGACTCGATGAGTATGGACCGTGGGAAAACCCTTATATCGGTGAAAGTTTGCTCGGAAGTGACATCGTGCTCGGCGGGCAGGGTTCGGCGTATATCGAATACATCTCGCAGGAATTGAAACCTCAAATCGATGCTGACTATCGGACGATTCCGGAAGAAACAGCGATGATGGGAAGTTCGATGGGTGGGCTCATCTCGATATATGCAGCCTGTGTATATCCAGACGTCTTCAAGCGTGTCGCTTCCCTGTCCTCTGCATTTTGGTTCAACCAAACCGAGCTGGAACAATTGATTGAAGCGAGCGATTTGAAGGGCGTCGAGCGTCTTTACTTGGACGTCGGCGCAAAAGAAGTCGAGGAACCGATCGAAAATGGACCGACGAACGAGATGTATCGTGAGTCGAGCGAACGCGTGTACAACTTGTTAAAAGACAAGGTCGAACACATCCGATTCGAAGTGATTGAAGAAGGAGTTCACAACGAGCTCGCCTGGCGTGAGCGTTTCCCGATGGTCATCTCCTATCTTTTTGGAGAAGATTTATAATTTGAACAAAAAAGCATCGCATTCGGTCGAAAAACCTAAATGCGATGCTTTCTTCATTTATTTGGATACTGAGCCCGTGGCCCACCAATCAGTTTCGGTCTCGTGACTGCGAACGTGACGTACGCCTCTCCGAGATGCTTCGATGATAACCGAACCGGTATCGCGACCGGTTTCAAATGCATCCCAATCAATGTCGAGCCGATATCAATCCCGGCATCTGCTTGAATCGATTCGACGACACATGGCTCCTCGAAGTTCGCATACGCCTTCTCCGACATCGCCCCACCCGCGGAACGGACCGGGACGACCGTCACTTCAGTGAGGCCGAACTGTTTGAGTGTCCGGCGCTCAACGGTGAGGGCACGGTTGATGTGCTCACACCCTTGAAACGCCAAATGGACACCTGTCTTTTCTCTAAATTCAAGGAATGCTTCCATCAATTCGCTTGCGACATCAATGGAACCTGCCTTCCCAATCGTTTTTCCGAGCACTTCACTCGTCGAGCATCCGATGACGAGAATGCGCTCATCATTTAACGGGAACCGTTCGTGAAGCTCCGTCAAAAATCCGAGAAGTTCCGTCTTCATTTGACTCACTTCGATTCGTAAGCGCTCATCTTGTCGACACGGTTTGAATGGCGACCGCCTTCAAAGTTCGTATCGAGCCACGTCGTCACCAAGTCGAGTGCAAGACCAGGTCCGATGACACGCTCGCCCATCGTCATGATGTTCGAATCGTTATGCTGACGTGTCGCTTTTGCACTGAATGAATCATGGACGAGTGCCGCACGAATCCCTTTGACTTTGTTCGCCGCAATCCCGATTCCGATTCCCGTACCGCAAATCAAAATCCCACGATCGAATTCACCTGCCGCTACCGCTTCTGCGACCGGGATGGCCACATCCGGGTAGTCAATCGAGTCCGCTGAGTGCGTCCCGAAATCTTTATACTCATGTCCGAGTTCCTCAAGCAAGGCTACGATTTCTTTCTTCAAGTTGAAGCCGCCATGATCAGCGCCAATTGCAATTTTCATTCGTTCATTCCCCCGTCTTCTTTGGTAGGCGTCTCGGTGGTTTCGTCACCTTTGACCCATCATTCGTTAATTTTAACACAAGTCGATTCACGAGTGGTTCGAGCTCGTTTCGCACCTGGCGATACACATTCATCGAACCGCCGAACGGATCGTTGATGTCCCGTTCGAGTCCCGTCACGAATTCATAGAGCGTGTACGTCCGCTCAGACAAATCCGGGTATGTATCCCGAATTTGTTCACGGTGTGCGCGTGTCATCGTCAAGATGATATCCGCCCAATTCCCTAACACTTCATCGAACGTCTGGGTGACATGATCGAGCTCAATCCCACGTTCTCTGAGAACTTGCAGTGCGTTTTCTGAAGCATCGAATCCTTGCATCGTCCGTAGACCAGCTGAGCGAATATCAAACTCATCCCCGGTCATCTTCGAACGGAGCAAGGCCATCGCCATCGGGCTTCGGCACGTGTTGCCACTACATATGAATAATACGCGTTTCATTGACATCGCGTGTCCTCCTCTATGTCTTTAGGCATCTTTCGTCGGGTGCACAATCTTTCCGCCCGCTGCTTTGTATAAACGGTTATAGACGGCAAGTGCGACTCCGACCGGTTCAATCGTGTTCACATAAATCTCATCCACGTCTGTTTCATCAAATCGACGAAGCGCGTCGTATAAACGTTGCGCCGCCACTTCCATCGAGGTCCCAAGTGAATACGTGACCTCAGCCGGTGTCGGGTTCTCGTCGAAGACGAGTGCACCGATTCGCAACCCCGCTTGCTTCCGCTCCTCGATGACACGTTCTAAATCTTTGCGTGTGCCATCGACTAAAAAAACAGGTGCCGTTGGGGCATAGTGCGTGTACTTCATTCCCGGCGATCGTGGTGTGGCTTCATCGTTACTCAAATTGGCATCTAAGGCGACCGGTCCAATGACAGCTTCCATTTCTTCTCGCGTCACACCACCTGGTCGTAAAATCGTTACCGTGTCCCCCGTACAATCCACAACGGTTGACTCGACTCCGATTCCGGTAGGACCCCCATCCACGATTCCTGCGATTCGTCCGTTCAAATCATCCGCGACATGTTGAGCAGTTGTCGGCGAAGGTCGTCCGGAACGATTCGCACTCGGAGCCGCAAGCCCTAACCCTGACTTACGAATTAACTCGAGTGCTGCCGGATGATTCGGCATCCGGAGTCCGATGGAATCGAGGCCTGCGGTCACGAGCGAAGAGGCTCGTCCGTTTGAAGGCAAGATGATCGTCAAAGCGCCTGGCCAAAACGCATCCATTAAGCGTTTGGCAACAGGAGGAATCGAATCGACAAACAAACTCGTTTGGTCGATTGAAGCGATATGGACGATGAGCGGGTTATCCGACGGACGACCTTTTGCCTCAAAAATCTTTCGAATTGCCACATCGTTCATGGCATCTCCAGCGAGACCATAGACGGTTTCTGTCGGCATGGCGATGATTTCACCCGCTTGAAGAAGACGTACCCCCTCTTCAATCTCATTCGAATTAATCCATTTCGTTTCCATACGCAATCCCTTCCCTTACGGCATAGACGATACGGTCCTTGCCGTTTATATCTTTTAAAATACCCGTTTCTGCTTCAGGATAACGTTCAGACAGTAATGATTTCACATCTTGTCCTTGGTTATACCCGATTTCAAACGCAATCAAATGCCAATCGGCACGTAAGACGCGCACCGATTCCAATATTAATTGCCGATACATGTCGAGCCCATCCTTCCCTCCGAAGAGCGCAAGGTGCGGTTCGTAGCCGACGACCGTCTCATCTAACAGCTCATCGGCCTCGATGTAAGGCGGATTTGAGACTAGAACGCGAATCGAGTGGTCCGCAATCGGTGCGAGCCCGTCTCCTTCATAAAACCGTACAGTTGCGCCAAGTGTGGCTGCATTTCGTTTAGCGACTTCAATCGCCTCACGCGAAATATCGACCGTCTGTACACGTACGCCGAGCTCGAGGCTCAAGGTAATCGCAATGGCCCCGCTTCCTGTCCCGACATCGACAATCTCATCATCCTTGATGTGACGAAGTTGCCCAAGTACCCAGTCGATCAACTCTTCCGTTTCTGGTCTCGGAATCAACACATCCCGGTTCACTTCAAACGAGCGCCCGTAAAACGGAGCATGTCCAATCACGTGTTGTACCGGTTCTCCGATCAATAAACGCTCGATTCCCGTCTCGAACCGTGTCGCTTCATCTGAAGACAATTCATCCGACAAACGAACGAGGAGACCGGTGCGATCGACTTGCAACACATGCATGAGCCACCATTCGGCAGCCGCACGGTCGCGCCCAGCTTCAACTAGTCGTTCTTCCGTCTGCTTAAGTAGCGCGGCAATCCGCATCATTCCGCTTCCTCCATGAGACGTGCCTGTTCGTCCATGATGAGTGCGTCGATAATGTCTTCGAGTTCACCTGCTAGGACACGGTCCAACTTCTGAAGGGTCAATCCAATCCGATGATCTGTGACACGACTTTGTGGGAAGTTGTATGTGCGGATCCGCTCGGAACGGTCACCTGTTCCGACAGCCGATTTTCGTTGCGCAGACAACTCTTCCATATGTTCGCTTTGCATTTTGTCATACAGGCGTGCTCGAAGGACCTTCATCGCCTTATCCTTGTTTTTATGCTGCGACTTCTCATCTTGACATGATACGACGAGCCCTGAAGGAATGTGTGTCAAACGGACAGCTGATTGCGTCGTGTTGACCGATTGTCCCCCTGGACCAGATGAAGTGAACGTATCAACTCGTACATCTTTCATATCGATATGCACTTCGACATCCTCTGCTTCCGGAAGAACGGCAACCGTTGCTGTGGACGTATGAATTCGTCCGCCCGATTCAGTCGACGGGACTCGCTGCACACGATGGGCTCCGTTCTCAAACTTGAGCTTTGAATAGGCACCTGCCCCGTTGATCATGAACGTGACTTCTTTAAATCCACCGAGTTCGGTATAGTTCGCGTCAATGAGTTCCACTTTCCAATTTTGACGTTCAGCGAATCGCGTATACATCTTATATAAATCTCCTGCAAAGAGTGCCGCTTCGTCTCCGCCTGCTGCTCCTCGGACTTCGACGATAACGTTCTTGTCATCGTTCGGGTCTTTTGGAAGCAATAAAATCCGCAGTTTCGCTTCTAGCTCTTTGACTTCTGGCTCGAGGAGGTTCATCTCTTCTTTTGCCAATTCACGCATGTCGGCGTCGAGCGTCCGGTCTTCAAGCATCGTCTTCGCTTCCTTGAAAGCTGTACTTGTTTCTTTATACTGACGATACATCTGTACCGTCTCTTCTAGTTGTGCCTGCTCTTTCGAATATTGTCTCAACTTCGTCGAGTCACTGAGCACCTCAGGATCGGCGAGCATTTCATTCAATTGCATGTAACGATCTTCTAATACACTTAAACGGTCAAACATGATGATCCGTCCTTTCTCCGTCAAATCAAACTCTATCTATTATAGCAAAAAAACGGACCGCCGAGGGCGGTCCGTCGATTCATCAGTCTACCACCGTATGGCGGACCGGATGTGGTTTGTTCGGTACATCATGACAATGTCGGCATCGTGGTTCGTAAGACTCGGAAGCCCCGACCAAGATGACCGGGTCCTCATACCGAGCAGGTTGCCCATCGATCAGACGTTGTGTCCGCGAAGCAGGCGCGCCGCATGACAAACAGATGGCCTGTAGTTTCGTCACGAACTCCGCGCGTGACAACAGTTCAGGCATCATCGTGAACGGTTCGCCTCGAAAGTCCATATCGAGCCCAGCGCAGATGACGCGTTTGTCTTCGTTCGCAAGTTGTTCGATGACGTCTACAATTCCTTCATCAAAGAATTGCACCTCGTCAATCGCGATAACCTGTGTTTCTTCACGAACGGCATCATACAAGTCTTGGCTTGATGCGATTGGCACGGCCACGACCGAGTTCCCTGTGTGTGAGACGACGTTCTCTTCATGATACCGGTCGTCGATTGCTGGTTTGAACACTTGGACCGGAATCTTTCCATAATGAGCACGGCGGACTCGGCGAATCAATTCCTCCGACTTCCCCGAAAACATACTCCCACAAATCACTTCAATCCAACCATATCGGTTCGTCACATGCATCATTGTTCTTCGCCCTCTCCATCGATAATCGCTTTCCGATTATACCTATCTTTCGAGTTGAGGAAAAGGGTTGACTTCTCCTAAATACTGATTGAAAGAACTCCGTCCTTTATTCATCAGCGTTCGCCTCTTTTTGTTCATCGATTAATTTCAATTTTCGCGCGAGCGGTCGAATCGTGAGACCGTGCAGTGTAACGGAAATGAAGACGAGACCGAGTGTGAGCGGCAACATTTGCTTCGCATCGTCAATCCCCAGATGCGCGACTTCTTCAGCAAAGAATCCCGCGACCGTCATCGCGACAATCCCGCGTGGGGCAATCCAACCAATGAACCCTCGTTCCGCTAGCGGCAAACCTCCACCGATGGTCGACAAGTAAATCGCAACTGGGCGAACCAAGAACAGGATGCCCGCAATCGTCAAGAGAAGCGGCCATTGGAAAATATTCAACAGCTCTGCCCGAGACAGGGAAGCCGTCAACAAGATGAAGACAGATGAGATGAGCAAGATTGAAATATCCTCTTTGAATGACTGCAGTTCTTCGATGATTTCTTCATCCCGATGCTTCGTATTGGCCATCGTCATCCCCATCGCCGTCACGGCGAGCAGCCCGACTTCATGCATCATGAGCTCGCTGAGTGAGAATAAAATGAGGACGGCCGTCAACGTGACCGAAGCACGGAGATAGCGAGGTACTTTTTCTGCCACAAACCATCCCATCAAGAGATGGCCGAACAAGTAACCGAGTCCGATTCCTACGATACAAGCACCTGCGAAGAGGAGTTGCATCCATAAATCCATACCTTCATAAACGATATATCCGAGTCGAACGACGAAGAGTCCGAGTAATGCTCCGACAGGATCGACAATGATGCCTTCCCACTTCAAAATCGCTCCGACCCGATCTTTCAAATGTGCCTGACGTAACAACGGAATGACGACAGTCGGACCCGTCACGACGAAGAGCGCCCCCATCGTCCAGGCAACGACCCAATGTAATCCTCCAACATATTGAATGAGTAGCGACATCCCGACAAACGAGAGCGCGACTCCAATCGTGACAATCCGGACGATCGACCGTCGGAACTGATTGATTTCGCTAAAATGAAGCCCAAGACTTCCTTCAAATAAGATGATGGCGACCGCAAACGAAATGATGGGACTATATAAATCTCCTAATAATTCACGTGGGTCGAACAGCCCAAGGATTGGACCGGCCAATACTCCAGCGAGCGTCATAATGATGATTGCTGGGATTTGATAACGCCATGCCAACCATTGGGACATGATGCCGACCCCGATCAACAAGCTGATACTAATGAGTATAAATTCCATAACGGCCCCCTCACGACAGTCTTTCGTCTCTTTACCCGTGTCGATGCAACAAAAAACCGCCAAGGGCAATCCCTAGGCGGTGAGCATACAACTTTACGATTAACGTTGGTATTTCTTGTTGAAGCGCTCGATACGACCATCTGCAGATGCGAATTTCTGGCGACCTGTGTAGAACGGGTGCGAATCAGAAGATACATCGACACGGATGAGTGGGTACTCGTTTCCATCTTCCATCGTGATTGTCTCGTTAGAGTAACGAGTTGAACCAGTGATGAATTTGAATTCTGTCGTCGAGTCCATGAATACGACTTTACGGTATTCTGGGTGGATTCCTTGTTTCATTGCTTTTCAACTCCTTCGGCCCTAAGTATTCTTTCAACCTAGAGAAAGTTCACTAGAATATAATATCACCCTACTATAGGTTTTACAAGTCTGTTTTCGTTTTTTTCACCGGTCGTCTTTTTTTCTTATCTGCCTCTAGCGCAGCAAAAAAGTCGAGGTTTGTTTTCGTCTCACGGACACGGCGCAAGAACTGTTCGACGAAGTCCGGGGACTCGTTCATCGTACGACGAATCGTCCAGAGCGAATCGAGTTCGTCCTTCCCGAGTAACAACTCTTCTTTCCGTGTTCCCGAGCGACGAATGTCGATTGCTGGGAAGATTCGACGTTCGGCCAATTTCCGGTCTAGGTGCAGCTCCATGTTCCCTGTTCCTTTGAACTCTTCATAGATGACGTCGTCCATTCGCGATCCGGTATCGACGAGCGCTGTCGCGAGGATCGTCAAGCTGCCCCCATCTTCGATATTCCGCGCCGCTCCGAAGAACTTTTTCGGTTTGTGGAACGCCGCCGGGTCGATCCCCCCCGAGAGCGTCCGTCCGCTCGGTGGAACAGACAAGTTGTACGCACGCGTCAAGCGTGTGATGGAATCGAGCAGGATGACAACGTCTTTCTTATGTTCCACGAGACGCATCGCGCGTTCGAGAACGAGTTCTGAAATACGTGCATGGTTTTCCGGCGTCTCGTCAAAGGTCGAGAACGCCACGTCTGCGTCCGGTACAGAGCGTTGAATATCCGTCACTTCCTCCGGTCGTTCATCGATTAAAAGAATAATCAATTCGACGTTCGGATGATTCGTCGTGATCGAATTCGCAATCTCTTTTAAAAGCGACGTTTTCCCCGCTTTTGGTGGCGCCACAATTAACCCACGTTGGCCAAACCCGACTGGTGCAATCATATCCATGACACGAACCGAAAGATGTGTCGGCTCTGTCTCGAGCACCATCTGTTGTTCTGGATAAATCGGTGTCAATGCCGGGAAATAATCACGCGAACGCGTCGAATCCGTCGACTCTCCGTTGACAGCTTCCACACTTAACAACCCTTGGAATCGCTCATTCTCTTTTGGTTTACGGACCTTCCCTGTGACGAGGTCTCCGTTTCGAAGATTGAAGCGACGAATTTGCGATGCGGCGATATAAATGTCTTCGGAAGATTGAGAGTAGTTGATTGGTCGGAGGAATCCAAACCCGCCATCATTTTGAGACTGAGGATTCGGTGGAATGATCTCTAAAATGCCTTCGAGGAAATATAAATCTTTTGATTCAGCCTGTGATTTCAAAATACGAAACATGAGCTCACGTTTCCGTGCTTCTCGGAAGTTCGGTACTTTGACTTCTTTGGCAATCTCATATAATTCTTTCAACGTCTTCGTTTCAAGTTCACGAAGTGTATAGTTCTTTGTCGGTTCTGTCTGTTGACTCATTCAAGTCACCTATCTTTCTACATTTCATTACAAGAAGAATTCAACTTGATTCATTTGTTCTGCCATCATCTAACCACATTTTGCCCGTGCCGTCACCGTGCAAAAATCACCTTTTGTTCAATCGTTTCCCTCTTGTACAAATCCTTACACAGTAAAAGATAGTTTTGTAACAAAATAAGTGCTATATCCACATATTGTTTCATTTTTGTTACAAGAAAACACTTTTTTGACTTGCGATTGAAAAATGCTATCGGTCTTGCGCATGATATAGTTTATTTGCACAGGAAACCGGGTATATCCCGCAACTTGTGCTCTACCATTAAAAATTACTCGATTTGTCATATACGAATGTCTTGATTTTAAAAACGGAGGGATTTATACAATGTTAAAGCGTATCGCATCAATCGTCGTCGCTGCCACTGTCGCTTTCTCGGGTCTTATGTTCTCAACAGGTGAACAAGCAGAAGCCGCTACCGGTACATTTGCTTACTCGAAAGTAAACGGTTTGAACATCCGTACTGCCCCGTCACTTACATCATCGAAAGTCGTCGCGAAAATGGATAAAGGTCAACGCTATACATACCTTGGTAAATCCGGTTCGTTCTATAAAATCAACTACAAAGGCACACACCGTTATATCTCAGCTTCTTCAACGTACACATACTTGAAAGCGAACACGTCGACATCAACAACGGTTTCAACGTCATCTTCTAGCAAACGTTCGAAACTTGTCGCTGAATCGAAGAAATATCTCGGAACACCGTATCGCTATGGTGGAACAACAACTTCAGGGTTTGACTGCTCAGGATATACTGGACACGTGTACAAGAAAGCAATCGGAAAAACACTACCACGTTCTTCACGTCAGCAATACTCAAGCGCGAAGAAAATCTCGAAGTCATCGATCCAAGCAGGCGATCTCGTCTTCTTCTCACATTCAGGCGGAACGATTCAACACGTCGGAATGGCACTTAGCAAAACACAAATGATCAACTCAGAAACAGGCGGCGTGAAATACGCGAGCTTCACTTCTGGATACTGGGCACCACGCTATGTAGGCGCTGGATCATATCTCTAATACAATATCACGACTCGGTTCATCGGAACCGAGTCGTTTTTATTTGTTCACATGTTCCATTACATGACGAGAGTCTTTCAAAACAGAAAACGTTCCATCCGTTTCTATGATTACTGCTTCGACTTGTCCTAGAGGAGTGCCACTTGATCGAATCGCTTGAATGACCTCGATCTCTAAAATTCGTTCTTTTTGTAGATGTTCTCTCAAATAATCTCCTTTATAAAACAGTAGAGTTGGTTCTGATTTAATCATTTGATTCACAATGGAGAATCGCTTAGATAGTTTCGCTAATATATATTGTAAGACAATTAGTGTACCGAACGCAGTCAGTCCAGCCAATAAAGAGGTTTGTTGACTAGTCAAGGTCGTTGCCAAAATAGAACCAAGTGCAACCGTCACAATAAAATCAAATGCATTCATTTTTGCCAATGTACGCTTACCAGAAACACGCAACATGAGAATGATAGAAATATATGCTCCAATCCCTGTTAAAATAATCCGAATCATCGTTGATAGTTCCTGCATCAAACTCCTCCCTTATTTTTGCTTCAATGCCCCTCTCGCGTTCGTTGCCGCAAAGACGATCATGAGTACACTCATCGTACCCGCGACTGCGAGCCCTGCAGATAAGGCACCCCAGTCAATCTCCGGCTGAGTCAGAACCGCTCGCATCCCTTCGAAAATATACGTGGTTGGATTGAACGTCGCCGCCACTTTCAACCATTCGGCTTCAATCAATTCTTTCGGAACGAACGTCGTCGACAGGAAAATTAAAGGAAAGAACAACAACGTCCCTGCCTGTGCCGCTTGTGCATTTCGTGTTTTCAAGGCGACGCCCACTGAATATCCTGCGAAACCAAGTCCAAATCCGATTGCGAGTAATACTGTGAAAAAGAATCCAGCGGCACCGACAGGAATCGTGAGACCGAGGAGAAACGCGACAGCAAAAATAAGTAGCGTTTGGACGAGTAATTGCAACATCCCCGCAATCATCGGTCCGAGCACAATCGCCGTACGGGTCGCCGGTGTCAACAAGAGCCGTGCGAAATAGCCACTCTCAATATCTCGGACAAGCGCCTGACCCGTGCCTCCCGCTCCCCCGACTGCACCTGAAACAATGGATACGGGTAAGATGAAATTCAAATAGTCGCTCCCTTCGAACTGAGGCAACGAGGCCACGCTCGACAAGCCGCTCGTATACACGAGTAAAAAGAATACAGAAATGATCAAGTTCGGGATGAATGAAAACGGATTTCGAATAGTCGTCAGCAAACTCCGTTTCGTGAATAGCCATGTCTCAGTCCACACGGATCTCGCCTCCTTCATACGATTCGCCTGTCACTTTCAAGAATACATCATCGAGCGATGGTTGCTTGACAGTCAATCGTTCAGGCTGCAACCCTTGTTCATCCAAGGAACGAACAATCTCAGTCAACGTCATGTCACGTAACTCAAACGATACATGTGTGCCATTCGAAGATGTATGAAATCGCGTCGCGGCAAGGGTCGCTTCAGATTCTGTAGCGAAGTCCATCGAAATCGTCTCTCCACCGACGAGCTGTTTCAATTCCTCGGCCGTTCCTTCACTCACAATCTTCCCGTGATTGATGATTGCAATCCGGTCAGCCAACTCATCTGCCTCCTCTAAGTATTGGGTCGTTAAAAAAATCGTCGTCCCGAATTCCTCGTTCAATCGGCGTACTTCATTCCAAATTTCGATTCGGCTCGCCGGATCGAGTCCGGTCGTCGGTTCGTCTAAAAACAAGACCGTCGGACGATGGACGAGTGTGAGAGCCAAGTCGAGACGTCGTCGCATCCCACCGGAATAGGTACCACTCCGGCGATCGGCCGCATCCGTCAGTGAAACGACTTCGAGTAACTCATCGGCTCGACGTTGCGCCTCTTCATTCGACATCTTAAACAAACGCCCTTGTAAGACAAGGAGCTCTCGTCCCGTCAACACTTTATCGATTCCTGTTTCTTGTAAGGCAACTCCAATCGATAATCGGACATCTTTTTCTTGTTTAACGACATCGAATCCATTGACTCGTGCCACTCCAGATGTCGGTCTCACGAGTGTCGTCAACATTTGCACCGTCGTCGATTTACCCGCACCGTTCGGACCTAAAAACGCAAAGATTTCTCCTTCTTTCACGAAAAATGACACGTCATCGACAGCTGGAACATCCTTGAATGTTTTGACGAGTCCTTCAACCTGAATCATCACACCCACCTCCTGACTATCCATTCCCGTTTTCTGACGCTTTCACCACAAAAAAGTCGTGGACGTTTTCACATCCACGACTTCTGATTATTCTGGTTTCATGACCATTTTTGGTTTTTTCTTAAGTGAGTGGTTCCCTTCGACGAAACGAACGGTACCGGACTTGGCACGCATGACGACCGAATGGGTCTGTCCGCCTTGTGACGTGAATTGGACTCCACGTAACAGCTCACCATCTGTGACGCCGGTCGCCGCAAAGATACAATCTTCACCTTTCACCAAATCATTGAGGAGGAGGATTCGATCCGTATCTTCGATTCCCATGTCATGGCAACGTTGTTTCTGCGCTTCATCTTCCGGGAGCAAACGCCCTTGGAAGTCTCCACCTAAACACTTCATTGCGACTGCAGCGATGACACCTTCTGGCGCCCCGCCTGAACCGAGCAACAAATCGACACCCGTTTTCGGGAAAGCGGTGTTGATGGCCGCGGCGACGTCCCCGTCCGGAATCAATTTGATTCGCGCACCGGTCGCGCGGACACGTTGAATGGTTTCTTCGTGACGGTCCCGATGTAAAATCGTGACGACGACATCTTCCACGTTTTTCTTCTTCGCTTTCGCCACGATTTCAATGTTCTCTTCAATCGAGTTGTCGAGACTGACGAGACCTGCCGCTTCCGGTCCGACGGCAATTTTATCCATGTACATGTCTGGAGCATGAAGGAGATCGCCTGCATCCGCGACCGCGAGAACCGCAAGTGCTCCCCACGTTCCGGTCGCTACGATGTTTGTCCCTTCTAACGGATCGACTGCGACATCGAGACGAGAACCGTAGCCATTTCCGACTTTTTCTCCGATGTATAGCATCGGGGCCTCATCCATCTCCCCTTCACCGATGACGACAATCCCTTTCATCGGAATCGTGTCAAATACGTCGCGCATGGCCGTCGTTGCCGCATCATCCGCTTCGACTTTCAATCCTCGTCCCATCCAACGGGCTGAAGCAAGTGCCGCCGCTTCTGTCACCCGAACCAGTTCCATCGATAAACTTCGTTCCACCCGAAATCTCCCCTTTATACCTCGGTTTGTTCCTCCACCCAAACGAGCGCACCGAGTTGTTTTAATTTGCCAACAAAGTCGACATACGAATCATTCAGTCGTTCCGCATGTAGTAGCGTCGATTCACCAGAAGCTTGGAGCGCTGACAGTACCAGGGCCGCAGCACTCCGTGCATCGGTGCATTCCATCTCTGCGTTCGCCAGCTTATTGCCGCCACGAATCACAGCCGATGCATCCTCCAGTGTAATTTGCGCATTCATCCGTCGCATCTCGGCGATGTGGCGGAATCGTTGCGCATACAATTTATCGGTGACAACACTCGTTCCGTCAGCTTTTAATAAGGCTGCCGTCATCACCGGTTGCAAGTCGCTCGGATACCCCGAGTAATGGAACACCCGAATATCTGTTGGCATGAATTGGTTCGCCGTCACGGTAATTGACTCCTCACCGACCTCGACGTCCGCTCCGAAATCCAACAGTTTTTGAATGACCCCTTCGAGATGTGTCGGAATGACCGGTTGGACGGTCACACGACCGGACACTGCACCGAACATCATGAACGTTCCAGCTTCGAGACGATCTGGAATGAGTGTGTGCGTACAACCATGGAGGCGTTCCACCCCTTTAATTCGAATCTCATCCGTTCCGGCCCCACTCACATGTGCACCCATCGATGTGAGCATGGTCGCCACATCGACGACTTCCGGATCGCAAGCCGCGTTTTCGATGACCGTCGTCCCTGTCGCTAGAACAGCCGCAAGCATTGCACTCACGGTTGCCCCAAACGACCGCAAGTCCAAGTAAATTCGATTCCCAACAAGTTCATCGACCCGGACATGATAGAGACCTGATTCATTCTCAACATGAATGCCGAGACGTTCCAACGCTTTCAAATGTAAGTCAATCGGCCGTGGACCAATCGCATATCCTCCAGGTAACCCAACCGCCCCTTTTCCAAAGCGAGCCGCGAAGACCCCGAGTAAATAGACAGCGGCACGGACTTTGCGCGTCTCAGAACCGAGGAGAGGCATTGCGACTGCTTCATTCGAATGAATCGTCATTCGTTCGCCATCCCGCTCTACCCGAACCCCTAACTCTTTTAACAAATTGACCATCACTTCCACATCTTCAATCATCGGAACGTTTTCAATCGTCACCGACTCTTCCGTGAGAAGTGCAGCCACAAGGCAAGGGAGAGCGCTCTGTTTCGCTCCGCTAATCTCGACGGTTCCTTCTAGTTTTTGCTGCCCAACGATATGGAGAATTTCCACGCTGATCAAAACCTTTCTACGACGGACTTATTTGGATTGAGCGTTGTTCCAATCCGCTAAAAACTGCTCAATGCCTTTGTCTGTGAGCGGATGTTTCATCATTTGTTCGATAACTTTGTAAGGGACTGTGGCAATGTCAGCCCCAAGGAGTGCAGCTTTTGTCACGTGAACCGGATGACGCACAGATGCTGCGATAATTTCTGTCTCGATGCCATGGATTGCGAAGATGTTCGCAATGGTCTCAACTAAATCAAGCCCATCTTGTCCGATGTCATCCAAGCGTCCGATGAATGGAGAAACGTATGATGCCCCGGCACGTGCCGCAAGTAACGCTTGGTTAGCGTTAAAGATGAGCGTGACGTTTGTCTTGATTCCAAGCTCCTTGAACTGTTTTACCGCTTGCATCCCCGCTGGTGTCATCGGTACCTTTACCGTAATATTCGGCGCGATGGCGGCAAGTTCCTTTCCTTCTTCCACCATACCCGACGCATCGAGTGCAATAACTTCGGCGCTGACCGAGAGATCCCCGACGATCTCACAGATTTCACGAAGTCTTGTATGGAAATCGACACCTTCTTTGGCGACGAGCGATGGATTCGTCGTCACGCCTCCAATGACGCCCATTTGATGAGCTTTTTTAATGTCTTCCACATTTGCTGTGTCAATGAAAAAACGCATATGTGTCTCCTCCTTAATTTGTGATCGCTTACAATCTCTATTATGAGGAAAGTCATGTCGAATTGCTATACCCTTTACGTCAACGATGCGATTGCAAGCATCGATCCTACGACAAGGCCTATCCCAGCGAGCGTCCCGAAAAATGACCATTTCATAATTTTACTTTGCTTCACATAGTATGCTTGGTGTGGTCCTTCTTTCAAACGTTCCAATCCGTGGGTTTCAATCCAATTCGTTGCTGCCTTCTGCTCATCTGCTACAAGATCGCCGGTGTAGACAAATGGAACGATTTCTTCCGGACGACTCAACCGTTCAAATCGCTCACGTCGTGTCGAGATATTCGCACCAATCCAATACAATTCTTTTGGTGTGTAAAATAGCGGAATTCCCTGCTCATGGAAAGATTTTATCCATTGATCAAAGGCAACTAGATCACGTTGATCGAACAAGATTTCCATGGCATCATCTTTTGTCATAATCGATAGCATCGGAGTGTACTCTACCGTAGGACGACCAATCCGAACCGTCGGAGACGGCTGTGTCTTTCGGACAATCGCCGGGAAGAAGACGATTTGTCGAATCGCTGAGATTGGAAATGATTGCTCGACCGACTCGCCCGGTTCATGCCGATACGTCACACCCTCGATGCTCGTTGCGGTCATTTCGTATCTAGAGTGATTCCGTTCTTTCCAAAATAAACGACGGAACGTGTTCGTAAACCAATACACCCCAAACCCACCGATGGCGACTAAGACTAACAATGGAATAAGCCAAGGTACCGGATAATAATAAATTAAAACGAGTGGGGCAGCGGCTAATGCTAAAGAAAGACCAATCAACACGACTGCTCCATATACATAAAAGATTCGCCAAAACAATTCTGTCGGTCGCTCGTTATAAATCACAAAGACTCCCCCTTTTTTTCACCATATATGTATACGTTCCCTAAATCATCAAAAAAAGGCTGACTCTACAAAAGAGTCAGCCTTTCAGGACAGGATTAAGCTTGGTTGCTTGAACCAAACTCACGCATCTTGCCAGTAACGACGTTATAAATCGCTTCGATACCAGGTCCGATAATTTTACGTGGGTCATATACTTTTGCATCAGCAGCAACTTTCTCACGTACTGCACGAGTCCATTCTTGTTGGCACTCAGTGTTGACGTTGATTTTGCTGTGGCCGAGCTCGATTGCTTTTTTGATTTGGTGCTCAGGAATTCCTGATCCGCCGTGAAGAACGAGTGGTGTTTTAGTCGCTTCCGCGATTTCTTCCATCTCTTTGAATCCAAGTTTTGGCTCGCCTTGGTATTCACCGTGTACAGAACCGAGTGCTGCAGCAAGTGCATCCACTTTCGCTTCTTTTACAACACGTACACACTCATCGAGGTCAGCGTATTGTACGCCACCAACAACGCCGTCTTCTTCGCCGCCAACTGTACCAACTTCTGCCTCAACAGAAGCACCTTTAGCGTGCGCGTACTCGACAACTTGTTTCGTCATTTCGATGTTTTCATCGATTGGGTGGTGTGAACCGTCAATCATGACTGACGTGAAACCAGCGTCGATCGCTGCTTTACACTTATCGAATGAAGAACCGTGGTCAAGGTGGATTGCAACTGGAACAGTGATGTTGTAGTCGTGCATAAGACCTTCAACCATTTTGACAACTGTCGTGAAGCCACCCATGTACTTCGCTGCACCTTCTGATACACCGAGGATTACTGGTGATTTCTCGTCTTCCGCAGCGCGAAGAATCGCTTGCGTCCACTCGAGGTTGTTGATGTTGAATTGGCCGACTGCATACTTGCCTTCGAATGCTTTGTTAAGCATTTCTGTCATTGATACTAATGGCATAATGACATCCTCCTGTCTGTTCGCTATTATACACGTTTGGGAAAAGTTCCCCCGTGCAATTCGTTCCCATTATAACACACCGTAAAACATGTGCCTATGCTATTCGGGCATAGAAATGGCTTAGCGCAAGCGTTTACATATGTCATCTTGGTGACGAAACGTCAAATTTTCAAGACTTCTTTCACTTTTCCAATCATCCCATAAATATCAAACGGCTTCTCAAATTGTGCCGTGATCCCGAGACGACGCACTTCTTCAATCACCGTTTCTTCCCCAAATGCCGTCATGATCATGACGGGTGTGTCTAACTGTTTCTCGCGCATGCGACGTAATACTTCGTGTCCAAACATACGAGGCATATTCATATCGAGCAATACCAAATCATATTGCTCCCGCTCTAAAAATTCCCAGGCGCTGATGCCGTCTTGCGCCGTGTCCACGTCTACACCCATGTTCGTGAACACTTGCGCGAGCATCGTACGAATTCCGTCCTGGTCATCTGCTATTAACATCCGTGACATGCATGTCCCTTCTTTCATTCATCATTTACCATATTCAAACAATTTAACCTTACCAAACTCATCTCTTTTTCGCGACGTCTATCTTTTGAAATCAAGGGAACGATGGCCCGGAATTCTCTTCTTCCTGTTCTTCCTTCAACTGTTCAGGTACGTCTAGCACATTCACCTGCTCGTAGTCGGTCACTTCCGCATCTTCTTCTTTCACAAATACTCGCAGATAGTTCCCTTCCGGTAACAACCCCGTGGTGGCAATAGACAGAGGACGTTTTTTCCCATCCTCGTCGTACCCGATGAGATCATAGCGATAACCACCCGAGGTTTGTGTCGCCACTTCTGCACTTGGGACTTTGACATAATAGACATCGGCTAACAATCGATTAGGATCGACATAACGCCACCCTACTACTAATAGAATGCCAATCAATAGGATGGCAACGAGGTTTCGTTTCATAAAAAATTCTCCCTCAATCTAAGAATCACTACTTATGAGGTATACCGTTATTCCGAATCGATGAAACCATGACACAAAAAAGGTTCATCCTATTTAGAATGAACCTTTCCTGCAATGCAGTGCATTACGATTCGACAGTCACAGGCACAACTGCGATTTCAATCTCCTTCTCCACTTCTTCACGCTCTTCTTTCAAACGCTCATCCGACCATTTGAAGACGTCGGCCATGCAACGAAGGACACCTTCTTTGTGTTGACGGACGAAATCGATATCAAAGAACATCGCACCGGTCCGGCGAATCAAGAAGTCGATGGCGCGTACGACCGATTCTTCTTCAATGCCATAAATCAACTGTGCATAGACGACCTCTGGCAAGTCATACGCGTTCGAGTCCATCCGCTCGATGACACGATCGATATTCGATCCGTATAGACGGACGAGTTCTTCCGCGTGCCCCGCGTCGAGACCGTGATTTTGAAGTTCTTTCGTTTTCTTCTCGAGGAAGTCTTTGAACCCTTTCGATCCGCCGACGTGACCACCTGACATCGGCATATGCTTCGTCCGGCTTGCCAAGTAGACGACGCCCTCTTCTTCTTTTAATAATTTCGCGACAAGGTCGACGACCGTTTCTGACATCTTCCGATACCCTGTCAATTTACCGCCGGCAATCGTGATCAAGCCGCTGTCTGACTGCCAAATTTCGTCCTTACGTGAAATTTCAGAAGGGTCTTTTCCTTCCTCATAAATCAACGGACGAATACCCGCCCAGCTTGATTCCACATCATCTGCCGTGACATGAACGTCTGGGAACATATAATGGATTGCATCCAAAATATAATCGCGGTCCTCTGTCGTCATGCGTGGATGCGCTTTGTTTTTATCAAAGAACGTATCCGTCGTTCCGACGTACGCTTTGTTTCCGCGTGGAATGGCAAAGACCATGCGCCCGTCTGGTGTGTCGAAATAAATTGCCTGTTTGAGTGGGAATTTCGATTGATCGATGACAAGGTGAATTCCCTTCGTCAAACGAAGCTGTTTGCCTTTTTTCGAGTTGTCTTCTTCCCGTAACTCATCGACCCATGGACCAGTCGCATTGATGATTTTTTTCGCATAGACGTCATATGTCGACCCATCGATTTGGTCTTCGACGTGTACCCCCGCCACTTTGCCGTTCTCGTAAATCAGCCCGGTCACTTTGGCATAGTTCATAAGAAGCGCGCCGTGATTCGCGGCCTCTTTCGCCACTTCGATTGTCAATCGTGCATCATCCGTCCGATACTCGACATAGTATCCACCACCAACTAAGTCATCTTTTTTGACGAGCGGTGCTTTTTTGATGACTTCATTCGGTTTGAGCATCATTCGACGTTCTGCCCGTTTGACGCCTGCGAGGAAGTCATACACCATGAGTCCGATTGAAGTTGAGAAAGGACCAAACGTGCCTCCCTTGTGCATCGGTAATAGCATCTGTTCCGGTGTCGTGACATGTGGACCGTTCTCATACACGATGGCACGCTCTTTCCCGACTTCTGCGACGAGCGCCACTTCAAATTGTTTCAAATAGCGGAGTCCCCCGTGAACAAGTTTCGTCGAACGGCTTGACGTCCCGGCCGCAAAGTCTTGCATTTCGAGAACCGCTGTCTTCATCCCACGTGACGACGCATCGAGCGCAATCCCTGCTCCGGTTATCCCTCCACCGACAACAAGAACGTCATGACGTTCGCTTGTCAGTTGTTCGTATCGTTTCGCTCGTTCTTTCGCTGAGAAATTTCTGATTTCCATCTTATTCCCTCCTATAGTAAGTACGGTTCAATGAATAGAAAAAGAGACCACAACAAAAACAAGGCTTCCCCCTTCTGTTGTGGTCTCTCTATTGTCTCGAACCGAATATCAACTTTTCTTCTGTATTATACCCTATTCTTTTCAGTTCAATCATCTCTTACGCTTGCGCAATCTGTAATGTGTTCATTCACAAGCATCCGACTCGCATTTTTGAGTCGAGAAGCTTAGACTTCAAGGTATCATGTTGAAGGAGGATTTCAGATGAAACGTATGTTACAACCTTTTCAATTCAAAAATGGGGTCGAAGTACCGAACCGACTCGTCTTGGCTCCGATGACACATTACTCATCAGAACCAACGGGCGAAGTATCCGAGCATGAGCTCGCCTACTATCGGAAACGGGCGCAAAACGTCGGGCTTGCGATTACAGCATGCGCGTACGTGACAGAAGACGGGAAAGGTTTCCCGAACGCATTCGGGGTCAATGACGACAAATTCATCCCGGGTCTCCGTCAATTGGCGGAAAGTTTAAAAGCGGAAGGTGCAAAAGCCATCCTTCAAATTTTCCACGCTGGACGGATGTCACCACCTGAACTCGTCCCGAACGAACAACCTGTCAGTGCAAGTGCTGTCGCGCCTGTCCGAGAAGGCGCCGTCACACCACGTGCCCTCGAGACATCAGAGGTCGAAGCCATTATCGAGGCGTTCGGTGAAGCGACGCGTCGGGCCATCGAAGCCGGGTTTGATGGCGTCGAGATTCACGGAGCGAACACCTACTTGATTCAACAATTCTTCTCACCGCACTCAAATCGCCGTGAAGATCGCTTCGGCGGTGATGTTCATGGACGTTTGACGTTCCCACGCGAAGTCATTCGTCGTGTGAAAGAAGCAGCTGCAGATGCAGAAGACTTCTTAGTCGGCTATCGTTTCTCACCGGAAGAAATCGAAGAGCCAGGAATCACACTCGACGACACGGATGTGTTACTCGATATGATTTTAGAAGAGGGCGTCGATTATATTCACGCTTCTCTCTGGAACTTCAATACAGCTTCCATGCGTGACGAGAATGTCACGGAGCGTTCGATAGACCGCATCGCCAATCGAATCAATGGTGCCATCCCACTCATCGGAGTCGGGCAACTCCAACGTCCGGCCCAAGTGGAAGACGCACTCGACGTCGTCGATTTTGCCGCACTCGGTCGCGAACTGATCATCGATCCACAATGGCTGGAAAAAGTGGAATCGGACCGCGAAGACGAGATCGAGACAGAACTCGACTTGAACAAACAAGCCGAACTCGCTGTCCCAGCTCCGCTATGGAACGCCATCACGACACGTGCCGGTTGGTTCCCAATTAAAGATCAAGAAGTGAAATAAAAAAATGAACCTGCCGTTTATCACGGCGGGTTCATTTACTATTTCAACGTCAAGAGCTCACTCATCGTCACAAACGTGTACCCTTCACGTTTCAGCGCATCGAGAACTTTCGGCAACCCTTCAGCTGTGGACTCATGAATATCATGCATCAAGACAACAGCACTTGGATGGACATTGTCCATAATCAAGCGATACATTTGATCGGCATTACGGTGACTCCAATCAAGAGAATCGACCGTCCATAGTGCAAGGGTCTGCTCCTTTGTCTGAATGATCTGCTCAATCATTTCATTTTTAGCCCCGTATGGTGGACGAACCAATGATGGGCGTTGTCCCGTAAGCCTCTCAATTCGTTCATCAACCTGTTCGAGTTCCTCTTTGACTCCCTTCTCAGACAATTGTGTCAAATCCGGGTGATGTTCAGTATGATTTGCTAGCTCATGACCTGACAACGCTACTTGTCTCGCTACATCAGGATAGAATTCCATCTGACTCCCTAACATAAAGAACGTAGCACGCGCTTGGTATTTCTCAAGTGTCTCAAGAATGTGAGGTGTCACAATCGGATGGGGTCCATCATCGAACGTCAGTGCAACATATTTCCCATTGGGTTCAAGCGGCTTATTTGAGGGACTCATGATTGGAGAATCTTCTTGTGCAGTGGGCGTATCTAATTCGGATAACAAAAACGGCTCAACTTCCTTCATCGGAATATGAACTTCTACCACACCTGCCGCTCCCGCCGCCACTTCATACTCGTCAAATATGACATCTAGACCAGAGGACGTCAGTATCCACTTCGTCGATTTAGGGTGTTTAATCGCTTCACGTAACTGATCCTCAAATACGTATTCTTGATGTTGTAATTGTGTGATGACGCTATGCTTGAACCATTCTAATGCATGTTGGTCATCACGTAAGACATCATCCCATTCAACGAACGTTCCGTCCGAAAGGTTCATCCGAAATACGTCGACAGTGGTTTGACCATTCGCACCACCAGTGAATGCATAAGTATGAACGACTAGCGTGTATTCAGTCTGATTCGTTTGATATGTATCGGTCTGAATATTTAAGTGACCCGTTTGACCGTGACTAGGGGTGAGGTTGTGTTGAAATGCTTCTTTCTTTTCTAAAATGAATGCATCCAGCTCCTCGTTTAGCATTTCATAATCCGTTCTCGGAACAGAGATTGATGTCGTATATCTTTTCGCTTGTTCACTCTCTACCGTTAAGTGTAACCCGGGGTATTGTCCGGTAAAGGATGGTGTCGGAACTTTTTTAATCGTCGGGGCGGCTCCCGCGATGTAATACCATGTGCCCATCCCAATCAATAACATCACAATAACTAACATGTGTCGTTTCATTCTTATTCTCTCCTATTTAATTCAATCGATTCGATTGTAGCAAACTCTTCACGAATGAAATCGTCAATATGGCGACAAATATATACAAAATCATACAAAACAGGTACGTCGTCTTTAAATAGACGGCGTACCTGTTTTCATCCATTCTTCGCGTAACATGCCCATCCGAATCGAATCGTAGCGTTTCGCGTTCACGACACGCACTTGACGAATTCGACCTTCAAGCTGCATCCCTACTTTTTCAGCGACCCGCATCATTCGCTCGTTCCCTGACCATGTCGTCAATCCCACGCGGACGACCGGTAACGTTTCAAACAAATGTTTCGTCCATAGACGAAGGGCACGCGTCCCGACACCTCGATTCCAGCGGTCGGATTGATGCAAGATGATGCCCATCTCGAGCCACTCTCGTCCGGCATCTTCGAAATAATAGGAAACCGTGCCATATACCGTTCCACTGACCTCAATGACCCACATGTCTTCTTTTTTGATGAACGATCGCTCGATTTGCTGAAACTCTTCGTAAGACTTTGACTTGTGTTCGAAGTAAGGCGCGTCCCACTGTTTCCATTCCGGTACCGCATCTCGATAAATCAATTCCCAGAGTCGTGATAGATCCTGTTCTTCAATCGGTCGAATGACCACTTCTTGATCTTGTCGCATGTTGTCTTCCTCTCTATAAATCGTCCTTACCTTATTCTTGTGTCCCGTTCGAATCTCCTTTTTTTCGTTTGCGCCAAATGAACGCAAGAATCAAGACAATCACACTTGCCATGACAGAAGCGATCGCGATTGGACTCGAATCGGTCATAAACAATTGTCCAATCGAGACAGAATAAGCAAGTCCGAACGACGTGACGAGTTTTGCCCCGAACGCGATACCCGCAAAGCGCAGAAACGGTACACGACTAAACCCCGCAGCGAGACAGATGACCTCGTCAGGTAAAATCGGAATGATAAATAAGACGAGCAAGACACCAAGACCGTATCGATCGACATATCGATCGTACGTCTTCAGTTTTTCTTCATCGACCCAACGAATCATGCGCCCTCGACCAAATCGGGCCAGTCCATACATGACAAAGATTCCAAGTGTCGTCGCAACGCTTCCGACCAAAGCGGCACGAAACGGTCCGAGCGCGACACTCCCAATCGGCACGCTGACCGCTTCCGGAACGGGTAACGCAATAGGTTGTAAAAAGCTAAATGCTGCAAACACCCAGACCGCCTGTCGTTCATATTGTTCTAGTAAACGATCCAATCCGTATGTGTCATAAAGGATGAGTCCGAATGAAACATAATAGACGAGAACGAAAATCAAGAAGAGAGAGAACGTGATCTTCCACATCTGCTTTAGGATGACGTTCGAGCCGTCCCGAATCGCCCGAAGTAACCCGACCGAGAGGGCGAGTAAAACAACACCTGTCCAGCCAAGTTGATACGGCAATAAAAGGGAAGGCAAGACGACGAACGGCAACAGACTGAGCGCGACAAGCCCTAATCCATATCCAAGATAAATCGAATGTCGTTCTTTCATGTGCCCTCACCCTCTCCCCGTTCTACTTTTAGTGTACCCACAAAGTGATAGGGATGTATCCTGCCGAAGGCGCTTTCCCTCTCATGCTTTTGACGTAGAAAAACCACGGTCCGCAATGGACCGTGGCTTTCAATCACTTATTCTCCAAGTGATGCTTGGATGAAGTCATGGAATAGACGTTGTGGACGTTCTGGACGCGAAATCAATTCTGGGTGGAACTGTGATGCCACGAACCATTTGTGTTCTGGAATCTCAATGATTTCTACGAGACGACCGTCTGGGCTCGTACCTGAGAACTTGAAGCCTTCTGCTTCAAACGCTTCACGGTATTCGTTGTTGAACTCATAACGGTGACGATGACGCTCGTATACGAGTTCTTGATCGTATGCCGCATGCGCTTTCGTCCCTTTTTCGAGCTTACATGGATAAAGTCCAAGACGAAGTGTGCCCCCAAGATCTTCGATATCTTTTTGCTCTGGAAGAAGGTCGATGATCGGATACGGTGTCGACGGATCGATTTCTGCAGTATGTGCGCCGTCCAACTTCAAGACGTTACGGGCAAACTCGACCGTCGCAAGTTGCATCCCGAGACAGATTCCGAAGAATGGGACGTTGTTTTCACGAGCAAAACGTGTCGCTTCAATCTTCCCTTCGATTCCACGCTCACCGAATCCACCTGGAACGAGGATTCCGTCCGCATCGCCGAGGATGTCTGAGACGTTTTCAGCCGTCACGTCTTCTGCGTTGACCCAGTCGATGTCGATATCCGCGTTGAACGCATAACCCGCATGTTTGAGTGCTTCCGCGACCGAGATATACGCATCACGCAATTCGACATATTTCCCGACGAGTGCGATTTTCACTTTCTTCTCAAGGTGTGTGACCGTGTGGACGAGTTCTTTCCAAGCCGTCATGTCAGCAGCCGGTGAATTGAAACCGAAGTAGTCGTTGACGAGTTGGTCCATTCCTTGTTTTTGAAGGTTGAGCGGTACTTCATAAAGTGTCGATGCGTCTTGCGCCTCGATGACCGCTTCTTTGCGCGTATCACAGAAGAGGGCGATTTTTTCACGCATGTCTTCTGGGATGTCATGCTCCGTACGAAGGACAATGATATCCGGTTGAATTCCGTAGCTGCGAAGCTCTTTGACACTGTGTTGTGTCGGTTTTGTCTTCATCTCACCTGCGGCACGAAGGTAAGGGACGAGTGTACAGTGGACGTACATGACGTTCTCTTTCCCGATGTCATTCTTCACTTGGCGAATCGCTTCGATGAACGGAAGGGACTCGATATCCCCAACTGTTCCACCAATCTCTGTGATGACGACATCGGCGTTCGTCTCGCGTCCTGCACGGAAGACACGGTCTTTGATTTCGTTCGTGATATGCGGAATGACCTGAACCGTCCCACCGTTATAGTCTCCACGACGCTCTTTCTTCAAGACAGTTGAATAAATGCGCCCTGATGTGACGTTCGCGTTTTGCGACAAGTTGATGTCGATAAAGCGCTCATAGTGTCCGAGGTCAAGGTCAGTCTCAGCGCCATCATCTGTGACGAATACTTCTCCGTGTTGATACGGGCTCATCGTACCTGGGTCAATGTTGATGTATGGGTCAAACTTCTGAATCGTGACGTTGAGTCCTCGATTTTTGAGTAGACGCGCGAGCGAAGCTGCCGTGATCCCTTTACCGAGCGAAGATACTACCCCGCCTGTTACGAAAATGTACTTTGTCATGTTTCTTTCTCCTCTCTTGAATACCAACCATCGGGAAACGAAAAAACAAAAAAAGCAAAAGTGCCCCCGAAAATGGAGGACACTTTTGCTGCATCGTTACGTGCTAAACTAGCCCATGACTAATTTACGCCAGAGACGATGCAGTCGTCAAGATATTATTTTTTCTTTTTTTCAAGTCGATGAACACGACTAAAAAAGAAAAAGAGACACGCCTAGCCGGGCGCGATGCCCGGCTTTTTTGCGGTCTCTTATAAATCATCCTCGTCTTCGATATCGAGGTCGTCGTCCAAGTCATCGTCCTTGAAATCGTCAAGGCCTTCTACTTTTTCTTCTTCGTCCTCATCATCAAATTCAGATGAATCATAGTCTTCAACTTTTGCGAATACATCCAAGTCATCCTCGATATCGACGATGCCTTCGTCTGCTTCTTCGAACTCTTCTTCGAATTCGTCAAGTTCACCACGTTGACGTGCTTCGATGACGAGATCCTCATCCGACTTATCGAATGGGTACCAAACACGAAGCGCCCAACGGTTTGCTCCTAAGTTGACGAACAACCCGTCGATGTTCAAATCGGTGTAAAGTTGTGCGATTTTTTCGAGCTCTTCCTCTTCACTCGCAAACGTATAGTTTTGCTTGATTTTTTCGCGAATCTCATCAAAAGAAACAGGCTGTTCGCCAGTTTCTTGGAGAAGTTCATAAACGAAATCAATCAACGATTTATTCATTAAAGGACACTCCTTTTCCGTCACTAGTTAAACATCACTCCTCATTATAAACAAAAGCGATATGAAAAAGCTAGGGAAAATTATGATTCATGTATTCTACTCGGACGAACTCGGAACCAGTACAGGCTGATCAATCCAATATTGAAAATCCACGTAAGTCCTAGAACACCGAACATCCATGCTTTTGGAATTTGAAACGATAATTCCTCGTTGACCGTCTGCCCAACGTACAAACCGTACCCTAACAATCCAATCATTAAGAAGGAGTACGCAACGACCATCCCAAACCGCTTCCACAGCTGCAAGAGCAAGGAAGCAAACTCCTTATTTTCCCCATATTGATCAAACAGATACGTATGGCTTACACTCGAGTACATCGTCTGCGTATACCCACTTACAAATAAGACAGGGATGAACGCAAGTGGCTCGATAAATCCTAGGAAAAAAATGAGGGAGGACACGAGTAACACGAGGTATGGGTGACGTGCGAAATCAAATATACGACTAAATAAAATCCAGCCGATGACGCCTACTAAAAATGGGACAAATACATAAAAAATGAGAACTTGAAACGAGTACAAGGCAAGACTGACAAAGACGGCACCAATTAACGTCCAACCACCGAACAATCCAATCACAAACGACAGCAATTGAACCTGACGGGTGCGACTCGCTCCAATAAAGTCTCGGGCGCGCTTTTGGTACAATAACCATCCAACATAAACGAGCAAAATAATCATTAAGCCAAATACTTCGATATAGCCACGCGCCCCTTCTAAAAGACTGAGCAGACGACTAATCAACGTAAAAACGGTGACTGCGATGAAGGCACGGAGAAAAGAACGAGTTTCAAACTGCCATGTCGCCGATTTTTGAAGCGGTAATTTCCGAACAAAAAACCATGGTAGGATCAAACTGACCAAAAAGAGAGCGATGGCCAGATTGTATGACTGTGTCAATGCATAAGAGAATATCGCAATCCAACCGACTAACATCAGAACCAACGGCCAGGAGCTTCCTTTAGCTTCTTTTGAATCTGGATCAGCAGCTGGTTTCAGTTCGTTTAATTGCGATAAAATCGTCGTCATAATCGACCCGACTCCAATTGATCCAACCCCGACTAAAAAGGCGCTCCATTCAATCGCACGCTCAAACGGGAGAACGAAACAAACGAGACCGACAACGAGTACGACCAAGGCGATTAAAAAGGTATCTTTAGAACCACGGCGTCCAATGACATAAACCCACAATAATAGACCGGACATACTGGCTACATAAAAAATCAAGAATGGAATGAGACGCCCGACACCTTCTTCGACTGCCATAATAGATAAAAATAAGATCTGCGGAAGAATTTGACTACTAAGAGCACTGACAATCGTCAATAGGACAACCATGTTTTTCATGGGATACACTCCTTACATTGAGATTGAATATTCTGTTCCTCAGTCATCCTTTCCCAGATCCATTCGTCTGCGAACCTCTTTCATAACACATTTACTTCTCAGTTTCTTC
Organism: Exiguobacterium sp. s121; assembly: GCF_018617245.1. Classification (GTDB taxonomy): domain Bacteria; phylum Bacillota; class Bacilli; order Exiguobacteriales; family Exiguobacteriaceae; genus Exiguobacterium; species Exiguobacterium profundum. The sequence goes on along the minus strand of NZ_JACSJV010000001.1, from coordinate 211,774 downwards.
ACTCTTTTGCCGATATAGAAGAGAATGACATTTTAGATATGAAAGAGAAGGAGAAAAATATATGGCACTTTTTCGTAAAACAACATCCAATCACTTCGTTGCCACTACCGGTTTTCCTGAAATCCAGACAATCGCTAAACCAGCCGACTCAAGCTTGAATGGTCGCACTCACTACATGGGATACACGACCTCTCAAGTAAAACGACTGCAAGATATGGCTCCACTCGTCGAGTCAGTACTTGACGATGTACTTGAAAACGTACTCGACCACTTAATGCTGCAACCGGAAATGGTACAGATTGCGAACGCATCATCCACAAGAGAACGATTAAAAAAGGTATTCGCCGATTATTTCCGCAGCCTACTAACAGGGAACATCGATGATAAATTCTTGGCAATGCGGAAACGAATGGGACAGACGCACCACCACTTCGCCGTGCCTGTCGTCTGGTTCTTGGCGACGTACTCGACATTTAATACGTTGCTCATCCCAAAAGTGGTTGAAACGTATCAACACGATCCTGCCCTCTTAAGTGAGTCCCTCTTAGCGTTGTCACACGCGATGAATTTAGACGCACAAATCGTCACCGAACAATACGTCAACGCCCGCCTCGATGAAATCGAGTCTGCGAATCAAGCTCGTGCGTCCCTGTTGAGTGACGTGACACGTGTCAGCACAGAAGTGGCGACTACGATGGAACAAACCGGACACGCCATGTCTGAAACGAGCAATCGTGCTCACCAAGTCCTTGCGGAAACGGAGCAAACGGAAAAAATGAGTCGTCATTTGATGAAGTTGACGCACACGAACGGAAATCAAATCGAACAGATGGAAGTAGAGTTCAAACAGTCGGCCACCTACGTCGATACTTCGCTCGATCGAATTACCGCCCTAAAAGAAGGTTCACAGGATATTGTCAGCATGACCAAGAGCATCGAACAAATTGCTAACCAAACGAACTTACTCGCCTTAAACGCTTCGATTGAAGCGGCTCGCGCAGGAGAACACGGAAAAGGGTTCGCCGTCGTCGCCACCGAGGTACGCACACTTGCGGAGAACGCAAAACAACTGAGCAGTCAAATCAACGCGCTCATTCATGAAAATGAGACGAACATCGCGGCCCTCCTCGAGCAAATGGGGCAAATGCATCGGACGAACGATGAAGCGATGCGCCAACTAAGCACCGTCAAAGCTGGTTTTTCGACCGTTCAGGAAGAAATGGGCCAATACGTTCTTTCTTTCGAACGAAACAAACAAGACCTCGGACAGATGGTCGAGACCATTTCATCGATCAACGAGACGACGCAAGGGTTATCTCACTTGACCTCTTCCCTTCTATCCACCTCTGAGATGCAGTAAACAAACAAGGCACGGTCCGCGGACCGTGCCTTCATGTATTATTGGACAACTGGTTCTGGTATCTCGATGGCCTTCAGCGAGCGATCGAGCAATTCGACGACATCGAACGTGCCGACGGTCTCATCGACTTCCTTCGCTTTTGTTCCATCAGATAACATCGTCAAACAGTACGGACATGCCGAACCGATAACAGTCGGTTTCGTCTCAAGCAACTGTTCTGTCCGAGCCACGTTGACACGTGTCCCGACTTTTTCTTCCTGCCACATGAGACCACCACCGGCTCCACAACACATACCGTTTTCACGGTTACGTGTCGCTTCGACGAGTTCGACACCCGGTATGCGTTCTAGGACGAATCGTGGTGCATCGTAAATGCCGTTATAACGACCAAGGTAACAAGAGTCGTGATAGACGACACGTTCGTTCACGTGAAGGTCTGGCTGAATCCGACCTGTGTCAAGTAACTCCGCGAGCAACTCCGTATGATGATACACCTTCACATCAGTCAAACCGAAGTCCGGATACTCATTTTTGAACGTATTGTACGCGTGCGGGTCGACCGTGACGATTTTCGTCACCCCATACTTCTCAAATAGTTTAATGTTCGCTTCGGCGAGTTCTTGGAACAGCAACTCGTTTCCGATTCGACGTGGTGTATCCCCTGAGTTTTTCTCTTCATTTCCGAGAATGGCGAATGAGACGCCTGCCTTGTTCAAGACGCTCGCAAAGCTCTGCGCGACTTTTTGGCTACGGCTATCGTAAGACCCCATCGCGCCGACCCAGAAGAGATACTCGAATTCCTCGCCTGCTTTTTTCTTCTCTTTCGCCGTCGGGATGACGAGCTCTGTATCCTTACGCCAGTTCTCGCGTTCTTTCCGATTCATTCCCCACGGGTTTCCTTGACGCTCGATATTGGCGACCGTACGCTGTGCCTCAGGGTCCATCTTCCCTTCCATCATGACGAGGTAACGACGAAGGTCAATGATTTTATCGACGTGTTCGTTCATAACCGGACACTGGTCTTCACAGTTACGGCAAGTCGTACAAGCCCAAATTTCTTCTTCCGTGATGACGTTGCCGATCAACTCGTCTGCGACGAGCATATGGCCGTCTTGCGCAGCTGCTGCGATTTCAGCACCTTGCGTGTTTTGGAACATGAGTGCAGGTGCCCACGGTGATTTTCTCGTGACCGCCGCGCCTTTCATATTCATATGGTCACGAAGTTTGACGATTAAGTCCATCGGCGACAACATCTTCCCAGTTCCTGTTGCCGGACAAACATTCGTACAACGCCCGCACTCGACACAGGCATACAAGTCGACGAGCTGCTTCTGGTTGAAGTCTTCAATCTTGTTGACCCCGAAGACAATCTCTTCATCCGACTCTTCCGCTTCTTCCATCGCTGAAAAATCAACAGGTGCCAAGCGACCGACTTTGTGCGTGCGACCGAGCCATACGTTGAGCGTTCCGGCAATCAAGTGTGCGTGTTTTCCTTGTGGGATGTAGACCATGAAGCTGAGCAAGAATAAAAGGTGCATCCACCAAAAGACGACGAATAAAGCGAAAGCGACAGAGCCCGGTACCCAAGCAAACGCTGAGCCGATGAGCGTCGCGACCGGTTCGCCCCACATTGGAAGCTCTTCTTTATAGACGAGGTAAAACCCGTTCCCGAACAATACGGAAACCATCAACCCGCCGATGAAGATGAGGGCAAGACCTGCTAAAAAGTTTCGTTTCAAGCGCACGAGCTTCTCGACGTAACGACGGTAGAATCCCCAAACGACCGCAACGAGAATCATGAGCATGACGATTTCTTGCATGAACGTAAAGATTGGATAAAGCGGACCGAGCGGGATATGCGGGAAACGTGTTCCCACCGCTAGTCCTTTCCAAATAAAATCAATCGCCCCGAATTGGACGAGGATGAAGCCATAAAACATCATGACGTGAATTGCGCCACTCTTCTTATCTTTCAACAATTTCTTTTGACCGAACACGTTGATCATGACCTGTTCGAGTCGTTCTTTGTTCGTTTGGCTCCATTCTGCCTTCTTCCCGAGCTTGATGAACGTATAACGCTGATGAACTAGCGTAGCAAATAAATATACACCATAGCCGAGGACGAGCAAGAATAGAATCCAGTTGACGATTAAAAATGTAGACATCCCCAAAACTCCCCCTTTTGAAAACGGATTCAATCTTGAATTCAGTATATCAAATGATGAATGAACAGTCATTCATTTTTGTGAAGTTCTCATCAGAAGTTTAGAAGATGTTTCAATATGAGCAATAATCCCCCATAGCTGCACACGGCCAATACGAACGTGCGGAAGTGCAAATTTCGGTCGGATGGCAGTTCAAACTTCACGATATTGAGAATCATCGCCCCGGCCACAAAGGCAAAACAGAGCGCTTCGACGTGCGCCGCCAAGTCAATCCAGCGTGAAAAGAACCCACCAAGTAAAATCCCACCACTCAACAAATAGCGTCCTTGTCGCATGTAACGTTCACCATAATGACGATTTAAGTCATGCCCGAGCGCTAAAAAGTGGACACCGAGCGCTGTCGCATAGAAACTTCTCGCAACGAACGTCACCGAGTCGGCTGTCACCACGTACGCCGAGAAGGTCATATAGGCCGTGAGGAGTGTCACCTGTAACCAATACGAAACGGCCCGGTCGACCGCCTCATCTTGAAAGTGAGGGGTACGAACGAACCGCATGGTGCCGTAAAACAACGTGAAACCGATGAGACTGACGATGTAGATTTCTGAAGGTAACGCCAAATTCAACCAATCGACACGAAGCGTGTCCTGGCGTTTGTTTAGGGACGGCAAAAGATACATGAAGAAGTACGTGATGGCGATGCCGCTCGAGAAAGAGAACCATTTTTTCGAAGGAACGGTCTCTTCCCGGAACAAATAGATGCCGAAGAAGTTAATCAGCGCCAAATAGATGATGATCCAGTTCGCCATCTCGTCCTCACCCTTTCAAGTCAATCCAAAACCGCTCGACGACTGTCCCATCTTCTTCCGTATACGGTGTGTCCGCAATGCCACCATTGTTTAAAATGACTTGACGGGAAGCTATATTTGTCCGGTTACACGTGATGAGTGCCCGCTCGATTCCAAGTTCTTTCACTTTCTCAAGCGCAAGTTGCAGTTGGATTGTGGCGAGTCCACGCCCGCGTGCGCTCGGTTTCACCCCATACCCGACATGCCCGCCAATCTTCAAGAGCGATTCGTTCAGCTCATGACGAATGTTCGTCGCGCCAAGAAGCTCCTCCCCGTCCGTGAGCCAATACGTTGTGCTCGGGACCCAACCTTTCTCTATATGTTCACGTAACTCTTTCTGACGTAACGTGTTGACATATGCCTCGAAGTCGGTCGTTTCACGGTCCACTGAAGTCGGGACGATTCGCTCATCACGTTCGTACCATTCTTGTAAAAATGCGAGAATCTGTTCTTTTTGTTCGACAGATGTTTTGATTAGTCTTAACATCACATTTCCCCCTTTAACCATTTCCATTCGCGTTCTCTGTTTGATTTCCTTGTTCCTTCATCTTAGAGAAGATACCTTCGAAATAAAATGGACGTTCTCGTCGAAGTGTGTCCCCTTTCAGGCATGAAAAAAAGTGCCATCCTGTTCAGATGACACTTTTGACATGCTTACTCTTCGAGTCCGAGCCGTTGTGGCATATGTGGCGCGAGTTGTCTCGCTTCTTCCAACCGACCTGCTTCGACGAGCGTATGGAAATGTAAAAACTGTTCATGCGATGCATCACTGATGGCTGCCAAATAATCGACGTACCGATCGTAGACCGCTTTGTCTTCTGACCGCGCCTCAATAAGTGCGATGTACAGGCGAACGGTGTCTTCCCCGTAAAGGAGCGGGAACTCATCGTTCAGTTGAAGCAATTTATCGATTGAATCGATATCGACTCCGTTTTCTTGGTCATAATGCATGATGACTTGTTCAGCATGGTCTTCAAGGCGACCGCGCCACTCTTCATACTCTTCTTCATTCGTTTCGAGCATCTCGAACCAGTCTTCGTTCAACATCTCTTCAATCTTATTTACGCGTTCTGTGAAGTTCATACGCTCTCTCCTCCTTCAAATGTCCATGTGACATGTACTTCGTATATACCCACGTTTTCTTCATTCATGGATAATTCATATACGAACGTACATGACTCTTCAGACACATCGAGTCGCGATGTCGTCGTCGCCATCGTCATCGACATATAGGCATTCTTATATAAGCTTTGCGTGAAGCGACCTTCGATGAAGGAATGGTTCATCTCGATCGGTCCTTTGCAGATGAGCGCCAATCGTTCCGGCGTGTACTTGATTGTCGTCGGGACAGTTCCGTCCTCTTGTTGTTGGTCAAACATTAAAATAAAGCCAGTCTTCAATGGATAGTATACGCCGTCAGCCGATAGTTCGATCGGCTCCGGAATGTCACTCATCCGTGTTGTTTGCTGGACACGCACGCGAAGTGGTTCAATCGCCATGCTCATCCCCCTTTCCGTCAACTCATCGTACCATATGTGGTAGGAGTCGTTCTATCGACGGTGCTTCGTTTTCACATAGACGAGATGGTCTACCCACTCATCATTCTCAAAAATAAATCCCTCTCTCGTGCATTCATACGACATGCCGACGCGCTCTGCGAGACGAACGGATGCCTCATTGTCGAGATTGATGTGTGCCTCGACCCGTTGAAAATTTAAGTCGTCAAAGGCGATGCGCATCGCTAAATCGACCGCCTCTGTGCCATATCCGTTTTGCCAATGTTGGTTATGGATGGTATACCCGACCCGACCCCAATGAAATCCATCTCGCGCCAATGTCGAGAAATCCACCATGCCGAGATGTATCCCATCTTCAAGCCGGAAAATCCCAAAGACATGCGCACGGTCTTCATGTGCGAGTGATTGGTGTGTGTCGACTAGCTGACCGAACCAAACGGACGTACAGTCGCTCATATCTAATTTCCCTGGGTCATATACATGTTGTGAAACGAGACGATTTGTAAAGCCGCTTAACCATGTGTCATAATCTCGTTTCTCTAACGGTCGTACGATGATTCGATTTGTTTTTCGATGATACGTAAATGGATTCAATCTCTCCTGTCTCCTCCCTATTACTTTTATACAGTCAGAAAAACTTCTTCCACTTTCCTTCCGAAATCACATCGATCTTCCCTTCGTTTACACGAATCGCGGTCTCGTCGTCAATCGCATAGGCCGGCGACTGTAATGTCTCCGCCCATTCTGCAGCATCTCGTGACGTGTTCTCCGGTAACATTTCGTGGTCGAGATGAGGAAAAATCGAGAAGTCGACAAACCCTAATGTATCATCACTCTGCTCGTCGGATGCGCGCCATCCGACAAACGCTTCTCCAATTCGTGGTGTCATCACCATGCTACCTGCACTCAATCCGACGTAGACGCCTTTCCAGGACGGGAGCAGCGAGGCTACCCCGGACTGTTTCATCCAATGGTAGAGAAAGAGCGGATCGCCCCCATTCACCAATAATACGTCTGCCTTATCAAACGCCGGTCTCCACACCGACTCATCGATACTCGGGAGTGCGCTCAGTTCAAGCACCCCAACCGACTTCCAGCCCAACTCACACATCGGCGTCGAGAAATCTCCGTTGAAAAAGTTCCATGCGTGTTTCGTTCCCCCGTTCAACGCATAAATGGCTGTTGGGATACAGAGTGCATTACACTCTTCAATCGGCTTGCCCAATAATTCCAAAAGTGCCTGCTTGATGCTCTCGTTTTTAACGCCAGCGGACGTCAATAGTAGTTTCATTTGTTTCCCTCCTTATTGAATCTTTTCTAAAGCATTCTCATCATCCCCGTGCATCCCCTTTATTCATATTAAAAAGACCGTAGTCGACTTCTCGCCTACGGTCTTCAAACATGAAAGATTAGCTAATTTTATACACGCGACCTTCGAACGGTTTCAAGTGAAGGAGCGATGATTCCGCATCGCCTTCAACCGGCATGTTGCTCAAGACGACATCTTGCGCACGAAGTGTCTGATCCATATCAAACATCGTCTCTTTCGCCGTCAAGTTCGTGACGACGAGGTACTGCGTGTCACCGAGCGTACGCGTATACGCATAGACTTCCGGGTGTTCCGGCAAGACGACATCATACGCCCCGTAAACAAACGTCTCATTATCTTTACGAAGTTGAATCATCTCTTTATAGAAGTTAAAGATTGAGTCCTCATCTTCAAGCTGTGATTCGACGTTGATATCCGTATAGTTCGGGTTGATGCCGACCCATGGCTGCTCTGCGAACGTGAATCCGGCGTTCGGGGCATCACTCCACTGCATCGGTGTCCGCGTGTTGTCGCGTGACGAGTTCCACGTGATGCGCATCATCTCGTCATGACTCTTCCCTTGCTCGACACCAATATAGTAGCGGTTGCGTGTCGCGATGTCATCATATTGATCGATCGAATCGAATTTGACGTTCGTCATCCCGATTTCTTGACCTTGATAGATAAACGGCGTCCCTTGCATGAGGAAGTACATCATCGCAATCGACTTCGCGCTTTCTTTCCAGTAACGCTCATCGTCTCCCCATTTCGAGACCGTACGCGTCTGGTCATGGTTTTCGACGTAAAGGGCGTTCCATCCATCGGCCTCAAGTCCTTTTTGCCATTTCGTCAACACGTTCTTCAAGTGAACGACATCGAGTTTCGAATCGGCATCTTCACTCCAAAGGTCCATGTGTTCGAATTGGAAGACCATGTTCATCTTCCCTTCCTTTTCACCGACCCATAGATGGGCATCGTCAGGTGAGACGCCGTTCGCTTCACCGACCGTCATGATGTCATGTTTATTGAACGTCTCGTCACGAAGCTCTTCTAAATAGTCGTGAATTCCGTCCACGTTCATGTGCATCTCGAACGACGGTACAAAGTCGAGGTCGTTCGGGTTTGGCAAGTCGGCGAACGTCGGATTCTTGCGAATATGGCTGATTGCATCGACACGGAATCCGTCGATCCCTTTTTCGAGCCACCAGTTGATCATATCGTATACCGCTGTACGCATCTCAGGATTTTCCCAATTGAGGTCCGGCTGTTTCTTCGAGAAGACATGCAAGTAGTATTGCTCCGTCGTTTCATCGAATTCCCAAGCCGAGCCACCAAAGATCGATTCCCAGTTATTCGGCTTCGACCCGTCCGGTTTTCCGTCGCGCCAGATATACCAGTCGCGCTTCGGATTGTCTTTTGAGCTCTTCGATTCAATGAACCAAGGGTGCTCATCCGACGTATGGTTGACGACGAGGTCGAGCAACAGCTTCATACCGCGCTGATGCACTTCGTCCAATAAGCGGTCGAAGTCTTCCATCGTACCGAACTCGTCCATGATATCTTGATAGTCACTAATGTCATAACCGTTATCATCGTTTGGCGATTTATACATCGGGCAAATCCAGATAACATCAATACCGAGGTCTTTCAAATAGTCGAGCTTATCAATGATTCCTTGAATGTCTCCAATTCCGTCCCCGTTCGCGTCATAAAAGCTACGCGGATAAATTTGATAGGCGACGGCTTCTTTCCACCAGTTGCGTTTAAGCGTTTGTGTTTGTTGTTCTCGTTGTAAAAGTTGCATGTGATCTAGATACTCCTTATCCCAAAACTCACTGCTCATCATTTATACTTATCTTATTCGTGCTGTGAACTTTATATCATTAGCGCAATCGTTTGCACGATGCAATAAATTTATCTTACCAAAAAACATTCGATGATACAAAGATGTTTCATCAGCATACTCAACGTGTACCCTACACGATTTTGAAAAGAAATGAAAGCGAGGTGCTTCATCATGTTTCGATTTGCCACAATGGAGGATTTTTCAGCAGTCGATCAATTGATTTTAAAGAAAGCAAAAGAGTTCCAAGTAGCCGGAAAGTCGCAATGGGTCAAATATTTAGAGCCGAGTCGTTCCGACTATGTCCGTCACGATTTGACAAACGGGACGGTGTTTGTCTACGAACGAGATCAGCAAATCGTCGGTGCCGTCAGCCTGATTCCTCCGACTGACTGGGACCATAATCTATGGGACGACCCGGACGGTGCCGTCTACTTGCATCGACTCGTCACGGACTCGAGTGCAAAAGGTGAACGCATCGGGGAACGTTTGATGCAGCATGCCTTAGCAAACACGTCTTCGACCATTCGATTGGACTGTGTTGCCGATAACGCCTTCTTAAATAACTACTATCCTCGGTTCGGTTTCCACTATATCGGCGAACGAAATGGATTCTCACTGTTTGAAAAAAAGGCTTGACCTTGACGTGACGTCAACCTTTACGCTTTGACTAAGGAGGTGAAGGGATGTATTCGATTCAACAACTTGCGTCACTCGCTGGAACGACAACGCGAACGCTTCGACATTATGACGCAATCGGTCTTCTCATTGCGAACCGTGACGCCAACGGCTATCGGCGTTATTCTTCGCGCGATGCGGAACGGTTGCAACTCATCTTACTCTATCGCACGCTCGATGTTCCTCTCGATCAAATCGGAGAATTGCTTGATTCAACGACGTTCAACCGGATTGATGTGTTGAGTGGACATATCGAGGCGTTGCGACAGAAAGCAGCCTATTTCGCTCAGCTTGCCGAGACGGCAGAAGCGACCCTCACCTCACTCAAAGGAGGGATTCCAATGGATGACAAGTCATTATTTGATGGATTATCTTATGAGGAGATTCAAGCTCACGAGGCGAAACATCAAGAGGAAGTGCAGGAACGTTGGGGAGAGACTTCAGCTTACAAGACAGCACAAGAACGTGCGCAGAAGCGATCGAAAGCGGACTGGGAACGCATCAATCAAATGCAACTCGATTTGATTGCGCCACTCGTTGATTTATTTCGTTCACAAATCGCAATCGATGACGACCGAGTTCAATCGATTGTGAAAGACAATCATCTGTTCATCGACACACACTTTTACGACTGTTCACTCGATATGTTCAGTGGACTCGGACAGATGTATGTGACGGATGAACGATTCACCGCATTTTATGATCGCTTCGAGCCGGGGCTCGCTGCGTATTATAACGAGGCCATCCAATACTATTGTATCGCTAACAGTTAAGTCCAAGCCTCAGGCTTGGACTTTTTTTCGTCGCTCGGTGTCTTCTTGCGGTCCTATTTGAAGATGTTTTTGTAACATCGGGAGACTCGTCGCCAAATAAATATAAGGGAAGGTCGAGAAGTTGTCCGTTCCACCTGTATAGATTACTTCACTCGTTAGTGGGGTCCATCCTTTCTTCGTCCACTGGCAAAGTCGAACTTCTTTTCTCGATGTGTGGTTATGGAATCCCCAATATGCTTCTCGTTGTCCCACTGCCATCGATGGGGTGATGGTTAAGATGGGACAGTTCATTTCTTGTAACAATCGTTCGTTCATTTCCGCAACTTCGTACATGATGATGACGTCCGGTTGCAGGTGTCGAATCGTATGTTCCGCTTTTTTATCTTGTAAGGAAACGACACGCGTCATACGCTGTTCCGGAATCGAATCGTCACAGAAAGCATACCGCGACTGCAACTCCGCGATTCGTTCTCGACTGAACCGCCGCATTATGGGAGTCAGGAAGGAAATGTACGATTGTGTCAGAAGTTCTTTCCACGTGTTGACATGAGTCGGTGTCGGACCATCTTCCATGATCACATGTGTGACGCCTAAATCCCGTATCGCTTGATAGACAAGTGTTGAACTCCAGTGGTCGCCCGTGCAGAGTACAACTCGCATTTTCTCATCTCCCTCCACTTTGGTTTGCGGTTTGACGCATCTCTCGGACCGCCACATCAAATGAACCAAACATTTGTTGAATGTCTTTTAATGTCGGACGATTGCCCTTTTCTTTTTGCCACACTTCATAACCCCATGGTGAGAGAGCGGTCAAATGTTCATCTGCCTCGTGTAGCGCGTCCATCATTTGCTTCTCCGTGAACAGCTCTCGCGTTGAGATGCCAATCTCGTCTAATGCTTGGGACCAAGACCCGAAACGCCTCACCACTTTCGTGATACTCGGACGTTGGTTCTGCTTGGCCCATTTGGCATAAGCGGTCGACGTTAATGGATGAAGCTCTTCATTGGCATCAAGTAACGATTGGATGATTTCACATTTTTGATCGAACGAGATGATACTCTTCAAATTCGCCTCAATCAGTGCCACTTTCCACGATCCGAACTGAATGACGACCTCTGTCAACGTCGGTGCATCATTGGTCATGGCCCACTTTCGATAATCGGCACTATTGAATGAATCATGCTCTTTCGCCGCTTCACGAAGCATTTGAATCATTTCTTTTTTTGTGAACCGTGGCGTTTGCTGTTCCAACCCAGCCAAACGCAGTACATTCGACCATGATCCGTACATTTCCAATAATTCCACCACGGTTGCCCCGCCGTGAATCTTTTGCCATTTCTGATACATGTAGATGGTGAGGCGACCGTCCGAAGAAGCCTCTTGTAAGTGATCAATCAGTTGTTGCTTTCCCATGTCGCCTCCCCCTTACGTGATTGACGTATCGGTTCATCCCACTTCACGGCTACTAATTTGTGCGAACAGGTGAAGTTGACGACTTAAAATTTTCGTTTCGTCAAATTTTTCTTCGACCACTTCGCGACCACGTTGCCCGAATGAATAACACTGTTCAGGATGTTCAATGAACCAGCGCATCGCCAAGGTCAGTGCCTCAGGTCGACCGACCGGAACGAGAAAGCCGGTTTCCCCATCCGTGACTTCTTCTCGACAGCCACGGATATCGGTAGCGATGACAGGTAATCCGGACGCCATGGCTTCAAGAATAGAGCGTGGCAATCCTTCACGATAAGAGGGAAGTAAAAAGACGTCGTGTGCTGCAAATAAAGAGGGGGTATCCCGAACGAATCCGGCGTAATGAATCTGTGGATTTTGGGCTAAATGCGCCTCGACTTGTTTCGCCGTCTCTTGATCACGTTCACTCGTCATCAACTCTCCAGCAATCGTCAACGTCGCGTTCGGATAGCGTTTCGTCAGTTCATCGAACGCCTGAAGTAAATCTAGGATTCCTTTTTCTTGAACGAGCCTTCCGACAAACAAGAACTTTAAATGTTCTGGGGAAATGTGTTTCTCTGTCGGATAAAATCGATTTAAATCAATCCCGTTTCCGAGATGCATCAATCGTTCGTCCTCTTTGAAATGTCTTGTTTTAGCGAGTGAGTAATCTTCCTCGCTTTGGAGCAACAACCAATCGGTCGCTAATGCCGCGAGTGATTTCTCTAACCAGAAGACGAGTTCGTATGCGATTCGACCCATTCGTTCGTGGAAGTAAAATCCATGTGCGGTATAGAGAATATGTGGTGTCCTGGCAATGCGGGCCGCAACTCTTCCTAACGCTGCGGCCACCGGGGTGTGGACGTGAATGGCATCATATTTTTCGCGGCGCAATAACCTCACCAACTCTTGAATGGTCTGTAGATTACGCTTCGGGCTAAACTTTCGATCGATTGGCAACGTATGAATGACCCATCCTTCGTCCCGAAGACGATCCGTCCGATCACCGTAAGCACACGCGACGTCGACTTCGTGTCCTTCCGCCTTCAGCGACTCAATGAGAGGACGTAGCAACACATCCGCTGTCATATCGACAGCGCAGAACTGGAGAATCTTTAAAGGCGCCATAAGTGCACCTCCTCCGGCTTCATCGCGCGATCGAGCATGCCTTTCAAGTCAATGACGATGCCACGACCTAACTTCAGCTGGCGTTTCGCAATCGTCCAACCCTCTTGAACGAATTCATCGTGAGACACGGCATAGATGACGACATCCGCTGGTTTTAAGTCACAGTATGATTTGACATCGATTCCATACTCTCGTCGTACCTCTTCCGGATCGACGAGCGGGTCACACACTTGCACTTCTAAGCCGAACTCCTCGACCTCTCGAATCAAGGAAGCCACTTTCGAATTTCGGATATCACTGACGTTCTCTTTGAAGGACATCCCGAGGACCGTTACGCGCGATCCGAGAATGGCCATGTTTTGACTAATCATCGTTTTTATCAATGATGTGGCGACGAAACGTCCCATCGTCTCGTTGATTCGACGACCTGCTAAAATCACTTCCGGATGATAACCGAGCATTTCAGACTTCATCGTCAAATAGAATGGGTCGACGCCGATACAATGTCCACCGACTAGACCTGGTCGGAAGTTTAGGAAGTTCCATTTCGTCCCGGCAGCCTCTAACACCTCGAGCGTATCGATGTTCATGCGATCGAAGATGATGGCCAATTCATTCATCAACGCGATGTTCAAATCTCGCTGTGTATTCTCGATCACTTTGGCCGCCTCAGCCACTTTAATCGAGGAAGCACGATGAACGCCGGCATCGACTACCGTCTCATAAACAGCCGCTACCACATCGAGTGTTTCTTCATCCTCGGCAGCTACGACTTTTTTGATTGTGCGGAATGTATGCTCACGGTCGCCTGGATTAATTCGTTCTGGAGAGTAGCCGACTTTAAAATCAATCCCGGCCCGGAGACCCGATGTTTTTTCAAGTAATGGGATACACTCTTCCTCTGTCAGTCCCGGATAGACCGTAGATTCGTATACGACAATCGTGCCCGGTCGCAAATGCGCTCCAACAGCACGAGTCGCGCTACAAATCGGTCCTAGATCTGGTTGATTTTGATCATTGATGGGTGTCGGCACAGCCACGATAATGAAATCCGCCTCTTCAAGTTTGGCGACATCCGTCGTATATAAGACCGCTGCTTGCTCAAGGTCTACTGATTCAACTTCTCGCGTGCTGTCGAGATGAAGGGTAAGCTCATTGATACGCGTTTCATTGATGTCTACTCCGATGACGTCTCCTACGCCACCTAGCGCAACAGCGACAGGGAGTCCGACATATCCTAATCCGACTACAGCTACGTGACGATTGGCAATGGTTTTTCGTGTTGTACGTGATTCTGAGATGAGTTTATCCATGTCCATCTGCCTCCTGAGATTCGGAATTATGCGGTTTTATCAATCACAATGACTTTTCCATTCGGTCCCCGAGGAATTGATTGCACGGGGGTCAACGTAATCATGACCTCTTTACCGAACAGTAGTTCCAACTCGCTCCTCATAATCTCTTCATGTTCTGGCTTGAAGCGTTCCAGATCCGGGACGTATTTTAGTTCGATATGATACAAATCATGTTGCCGATACTGCGTTTGGATAACCGAGTTGGGTAATACTCGGACAACGGTCGTCAAATCCCCTTCATAGATTTTTTGTTTGTTTGGAGTGAGTACATAATTGCTTTCGCGTCCCTCAATGGAAGTGACGAACGTTCCTCCCTGTCCACAAGCACATGTCCCCTCTCCAATTTTCATCCGATCGCCAATCCGGTAACGGACGAGCGGTGTCCCATGGGTCGTAAAACTCGTCACTAAAATTTCTTCGTGATCCCCATACGACTCGATCACGCCTGTTTCGTGGTGGAGATGCATATTCCCATGGGTACATTCCGTTAAAATCGGTGCCCCCTCAGAAGACGCGTACTGATCAAAGACCGGGGCATTAAACGCCTCTTCTAAGATGGCTCTTCCTTGAGGCGTAATCGTTTCGGCTGTCGGAAAAATAGCCATTAATTGAAATTCAAGTGGAATCTGATTCTCTTTGATGTATTTTGCGATTTCAATCATGGCAGACGGTGCACTGTCTAATACAATTGGTTTGAATCGATTTAATGCGTCGATGTAATGAGGGATAGTCTGAGGATTGACATGATAGAGCGAGAACAGCATCTGATTGAGCGGTCGATTGTAGCGCCAAAATACAGGTTTTTCTTGATTCGGATTACAAATTTTCCGTCCTGTGAAACTCGCTCGTTTCATTCCTCTGGTAAACCCGTGTTGCGCTTTGAAAAAGTCAACGTGGGCCATACGTCTTTGATAGTCTTCTTTCGTGAAATGGACTTGCAAGGACGTCCCTGTCGTTCCACCGGTTCGACCAAGAATATCTGTTTTGATGTTAGAATGGATGTCCGGATTTTTCCTAACTGTTTCTTTTTCGAGGATCGGGATGCGCTTCAACTCTTCCATCGATTGAAGGGGAAGAACAATCTCGTTTTCTTCAAACAGTTTTTGATAATATGCATTGTGCGTCGCACAAAATTCGAGAAACGCATTGAGTCGCTTCAATTGATCGGCTGCAACGACTGCCCCATCTTTGGGACGATTGGCTAAAACGACTAACTCACGCTCATATGTGCGTCCATACCGTTCTTGCCATAGTTTCATTCCATACAATGTCGTCATCCATTGTTGTAATCGAATCGGTGATTTCATGTATAAATCACGAAGCGCAAACCCTGCCATGGTGTAGTCTCCTCTCGCTAAGTGTAGAGTCGTTTCACGACTCGGACTTTTCCGTTCTTTTCTTTCTTGATGCTTTTCACATCTCGTAAAAGAACTTTCATTCGTGAAGTAAACAGACGCTCGACTTCTTTTTGGAGCGCGATTTCATGTTCAGGCTCAAATCGTGCTTCATCCTTCACGTACAGCATCTCAATTTCGTCTATTTTGTGTTGCAACACTTGAATTTGAATAATAGAGTTCGGTAGTACGCCGACCGCTGCGGTCAAATCTCCTTCAAACACCTTATAGCCTTCCGGCGTCTCAACATAGTTCATTTGACGACCATCGATTGACTCGATAATGGTGTCCTGTCGACCACATGGACACATCGCTTCACTGAGGGTCATCCGATCGCCAATGCGGTAGCGAATCAGCGGTGTTCCGTGCGTCGTGAAACTGGTGACGAGCGCCTCTCCAAATGCATCCGTCTCGATGATTCCCATCTCAGGGCGTAAGTGCATCTTCCCGCACTCACACTCCGTAACGATAGGAGCCCCTTCCGAAGAAGCATATTGATCGTAAACCGGCGCTTGGAACATCTCTTCTAACAACAAGCGTCCGGATGGTGTGAGCGTCTCCGAGGTCGGAAATAAAGCCACCGGTCGGAACGATAATGTCTTTTGATGGGTTTTCAAATATTTTGCGATTTCAATCATATCGGAAGGTGAACCGTCGAGTGCGGCCGGTTGAAATTCGTTCAACGAATCGATGTAGTGTGGAATCGTCGTCGGATTCGAATGCACGACCGAGTAGAGCATTTGCTTCATCGGGGCATTATACCGCCAATACACCGCATTCTTTTGATTACCTGGACAAATCATCCGTCCTGTAAAACTAGCTCGCTTCATCCCACGGCGAAAACCATGTTGTTCTTTAAAAAAATCGAGATGCGCCATTCGCATTTGATAATCGTATTCGGTGAAACGAACCTGAATCGATTTACCCGTCGTCCCGCCCGTCATGCCGATGATCGGGGCATGAAGGTTAGAAAAGATGGTCTCATCCGTTCGAAGCGTCTCTTTCTCCAAAGGGGGAATCCGCTTAAAGTCTTCTAAGCTCTTTAAGGGTAAGGTAACCCCGTGTTTTTTGAAGAGTCGCTGATAGTACACGTTGTGTTGATTACAAAACTGTAGGAATTGATTCAAATGATTGAGTTTTGCATCAGGTGACGCTTCATTTGGAGCACGTCTCAGTCGCTCCAATTCCTGCTCATAATACTGACCGTATCGCTCCCGATATAACTTGATTCCATATAAGGAAACCAGCCAATTTTGGAGGCGAATCGGTGAGTGTGCATAAATCCGATCCTGTAAAATCCCCATTACTCGATGCCCTCCTTCAACACTTGATGATAGGCGATGTACCAGTCGATAAACGCGTTTACGCCATCGCGAATCGACGTCTGTGGTTGAAAGTCAATCGATTCATACAAAGAGGAGGAATCGGCAAAACTCGCGGGTACATCTCCCGCCTGAAGTGGTAACAAGCGGAGGATGGCCTTTTTCCCGACTCGCTCTTCGATCGTCCGAATAAAGTCCATCAAGGATACCGGTTGCTGATTTCCAATGTTATAGACACGAAACGGAACGTCACTCCGGTCAGGTAGAGGATGTTCATAGTCAAACTCCTCATCTGCCAACGGTGCGATATCCATAAGTCGGACAATCGACTCGATGATGTCGTCGATGTATGTGAAATCTCGTTCCATCTCACCATAGTTGTATACATCGATTGGTTCGCCTTTTAAAATCGCCTCCGTAAATTTGTAAAGTGCCATATCGGGACGCCCCCATGGCCCATAGACGCTAAAGAATCGCAACCCCGTCGTTTTTAGACCGAACAAATGGCTGTACGTATGAGCCATCAACTCATTCGCCTTCTTCGAAGCCGCATACAAGGATAGCGGATGATCGACCGGGTGTTGTTCGGAAAATGGCATCGCCTGATTTGATCCGTAAACCGAGCTAGATGAGGCATAAATCAATTGCTCTACTGGATAGAAGCGACAAGCCTCCAAGATGTTCAAGAAACCAACGATATTGGATTGAATATAAGCATCTGGATTTTCTAGACTGTAGCGCACACCGGCCTGAGCCGCCAAATTGACCACGACTTGGGGTTGGTTTTTTTCGAAGACACGCGTGATTGCCATCTTATTTTCGAGGGCATCACGATAGAGTTTGAAACGAGGATGCGTCAACACATGAAGTCTTGATTCTTTTAATCTCGGATCGTAATAATCATTGACCACATCGATCCCGATGACATGATGTCCTTCTTTTAGCAACCGTCGAGCTAGATGAAAACCAATGAACCCGGCCACTCCGGTCACGAGAACTGTTTTTTTCATAACGACTTCCTCCTTTGCGTTGACTCGTTGACTCGCATGCGTACCGGTTCGATTTGTGGCGCAAAAATACTTTCCATCACTTCTTCTGGCAGTTCGTTGTTTGCGACAAACAACAAGAAAGAAGTGAGTCCATTCGATTGATCGAGTAGATATTCAATCGTTTTCAAAATCGGATCAACCGATTTAAAGGGTCTTGTACAACCGACGAAAATCTTTTCATATACTTGATTCGTATGTTCGCTCGTTGCGAGCAGTTCTTCGAACAGCTTCTCACCAGGACGAATGCCACTGAAATGAATCGGGATTTGTTCGAGGGTGAAACCGCTCAGTGTAATCATCCGTTTCGCCAAGTCCACAATTTTGACGGGATTCCCCATATCTAGTACGAACACTTCGCCCCCATTTGCGCGCACGCTTGCTTGAATGACGAGGCGACTCGCTTCCGGGATGGTCATAAAGTATCGGGTCATCTCTGGATGCGTCACCGTAATGGGTCCGCCCCGTTGAATTTGTTCTTTAAAGAGCGGAACGACGGAGCCACGACTTCCTAAGACGTTGCCGAAACGAACGACCGAGAATGTCGTTTTGCTGTGGCGAGCCTGCTGTTGGACAATCATTTCTGCTACTCGTTTCGTGGCACCCATCACGTTCGTCGGATTGACCGCCTTATCCGTAGAGATCATGACGAACCGCTTCACTTCAAAGAAATCGGCGGCTTCGACCATATTCTTCGTTCCGTAAATATTGTTTTTCACTGCTTCTCTCGGATTGTCTTCCATGAGCGGAACGTGCTTGTGAGCTGCCGCATGATAGACAACGTCCGGTCGATACTGATCAAACACTTCCATCACCCGCGCCCGGTCTTGGACGTCACCGATGACGGGACAAATCTCTGTATCAGACCCGAGTAAGCGGAGTTCGCGATCGATTGCATATATGCTATTCTCGCCATGTCCAAACAGGATGAGTTTGCCAGGATTGAATTTCATCAATTGACGGCAAAGCTCTGAACCAATCGAGCCTCCTGCACCGGAGATGAAAATGGTTAATCCACTCAACGTTTGAGAAATCTCCGAAACATCGAGCTGAACCGGTTCACGGCCGAGCAAATCTTCGATGGCCACTTCTCGAATCTCATTTAATGAGACTTTTCCGGATGCGAGTTCCGCAAGCATTGGCAGTGCATGGGATTCGACGCCTGTCTTCTCAATTCGTTTCAAAAGTTGTACTCGATTTCCGTATGGAAGAGAAGGAATGGCCAACACAACCACTTCGATATTCAGCTCTTCAATTTTGCGTTCTAATAAATCGATTGAACCGATGACCGGTGTCCCGTGAATGTAGAGACGGTGAAGCAATGGATTATCATCCAACACCCCAACCACATGCAGCACATTCGTTCGATGCTCTTTCAGTTCTTTAATGATTTTTTGACCCGATTCCCCACCACCGATAACCAAGGTAGCTTTTCCATTCGACACCGGTGCGTGAAATCGGAAAAACGATCGTGTCCTAGCGACGAGTCGGATAAATAACATTCCGTTAAATGCGAGTAAGCTTTGAATAAAAATTGCTTGATAGGAAAAGCCATCCAATAATACGTATGATGCGAATAAGACGAACGTGTCACTCATGACCAACACAATCGCCAGTAATTGCAATTCACGCATCGATCCGTATCGCCAGTCGATTCGGTATACCCGAGTCACCCATCCTAAAATGAGAAGAACGAGCGTCTTCAATCCGAGGATCGTGATCAAATCTAGCGGGTCAGATGTTACCGTCGGATCATTTGCAAAGAATAGGTCAAACGTCACGAAAATCGCGAGCCCTGCAATCGTGATATCGAGTAACATCAAGAGCGCATTTTTTCGATCAATGGGAGACCGAACAGTTGGAGTACTCATCCTTTCACCACCTTCCATCCCAATCAGCTTCGAGTTGATGCTAGATAAGTACCCGTTCAAGATTCACAATCCAAAAGAAAAGAATAGCTTTTTGATACGAATGACATTTCGTCATGAAACGGTTTAACAAATGTGTAATGAGTTTTTACTTTCTTTTGTGAATATTTTTAATTTATATGGGTATTATGGGAAGTAGAAGGTAGGACATTTGGATTATTTTCACTTTGAGATTTTGCGAATGTTGCATTCTCCCAAAGTAGTCAATCGATTCAGGTTCCTCCCTTTTCATATCTCGTCACCGGACACATATTCTAGCTTTCCTTCAGGACCACCATTGTTTAACCACACCATGACCTTTGAAGCCACGACTTGCTTCTGAAAAGGAGAGACATCACGATGAAACGATGGACAGAGCAACAGATCCTCTCATGCCTAAGACAAGCAGCGAATGAACTTGAAGAATTTGACACAAAACAGTACACACTATGGGCCCGAAACAAAGACGTCCCCTCCCTATCGACCGTGATTTACAAATTTGGTTCTTGGCGGGAAGCCGTTCAAGCGGCGGAGATTAAGATGTTGTATCGTTATTATTCAGATGAAGATATTTTGACCGCACTGATTGAGGCCTCAGAAGAACTTGAACTCTTCACGAGCCAAACGTATCGTGCCTGGGCAAAAATCTCGCAAGCCCCTTCTTTGACGCTGATCAGCAGCCGGTTCGGTTCGTGGTCGAATGCGTTACGTGAAGCCAAGCTTCAAACGACAACGGTACGGAACAATGAAGAACGGATCATTCAAGCCTTGATTGAAGCCTCCGAAAAGTTAGAGCGTCTCACGTCCCAACATTACGCCGTTTGGGCACAGGAAAAAGGCTATCCGACGGTAGCGACGATCGCTCGCAAATACGGATCATGGAGCTATGCGCTATTTGTCTTGGATATCGCTCCTCCGAAACGTAAATGGGATGAGGAAGATGTCATTGATGCCTTGCAGTTAGCCAAAACAGAGCTACCACATTTTAGTATCCTCCACTACCGGAAATGGGCCGAAGGTCGAAATGTTCCAAGTACATCGACAATCAATGCCTTATTCGGAAGCTGGACGGCTGCTTTAAAATGTATGGAGGAACAAAAAGTAAAACAGTAATCCATACAGATGAACTCATACAAAAAGCGCCGACTCTTTTCGAGTCGACGCTTTTTTCATGTGACGATCGCAATGTATAGCGGGATTCCAACTAACAGGTTGAACGGGAACGTGACAGCTAGCGAAAGGGTCAAATAAAATGATGGTTTCGCTTCTGGGACCGAGGCTTGTAACATGGCGGGAGCGGCGATATACGACCCACTCGCTGCGAGTGTCATCAAGAGGATTGTTCCGCCGTCAGATAAATTGGCAATCCCCGCTGCAA
Organism: Exiguobacterium sp. s121; assembly: GCF_018617245.1. Lineage (GTDB taxonomy): Bacteria > Bacillota > Bacilli > Exiguobacteriales > Exiguobacteriaceae > Exiguobacterium > Exiguobacterium profundum. The sequence goes on along the minus strand of NZ_JACSJV010000001.1, from coordinate 190,301 downwards.
TAAAGCCGACAAGTGCTCCGACTAACGGAAACACCATCCCCATCATCATAAATTTTAGTCCATATGACGGGACCGTTTTCAACTGCTGTCCGACTTTCATTCCTAGACCTAGTAAGAATAAGAGTAAAACGCCCGGGAACAAGTCGACGAAAAATGGTTTGAGCGGTGTGGCGTCTGGTGTCACCAGTCCAACAATCAGACCTGCAAACATCAAGAGGATACTTTTCGAGAACAAACTCTCCCGCAACACCGATAGAGAGTTCGCCTTCCCTGACGTAGCCGTGATTCCCATCACGTGTGTCTGATTATACAGCAGTAACGCCACAATCAGGCCGGGAATTTCAAGGACGACGACTAGTGTTGTCATGAACGGCTCGTACGCAATCCCGAGACGCTCGAGCTGTGTCGATGCTGCTACATAGGTGACGAGTGACACCGAGCCGAACGTCGCAGCCATGGCAATTCGCTCAGGGAATGAGAATTTGAACATTCCTCCGACATAGAATGCGAGAAGCGGTAGCAAAATCCCAATCAACAGCGTCACGGTCAGCGGTAATGCGATGTCTTCAAAAGATACCGAGGCGAGTCCCATACCTCCCTTCAGTCCGATAGCAAGCAGTAAGTAAATATTGAGCGTCGTACTCAATGAATCCGGGATCTTTAAGTTTGATTTTCCGACTGCGGCGATAACGCCCGTCACAAACAGTAGTACCGGGGCGCTCGTCAATAAAAATAAAAACAATTCCATACATCTTCCTCCTTGGCGACAAAAAAGCGCACACCTAAAGAAGGCGTGCGCTGTATGCCGACGGCTCGAATAATCGCTCCGTCAGGCCGACAACTGTCGGTTTATTGAATTGGTCAGTAGCTCCGTAACAAGATTTCGAAAGCACGCTTCATCTTGACTCGTCCAGTCGATTCTCTATACGTCTCTGCCTTTCATTTTAAGAAGGTGGCGTTTCATTGTCAATCGGTTTGATCCCAAGGGGCATCTAGACGAAACACGATGAGACGCTCCCCTGTTTTCGTACTGATGTCCGTATGGAGCGAGACAATCGAACGACCGAGTACTTGTCCGACAATCGTTTCGAGTTGACTCCGCCCTGATTCGACGAGATTGTTGCGATATTTCTTCAATTGCTCGCGACCTGAAGACTTGGTAGCCAAATCATACTCGGCCGGCGTCAACACGCCTTGGAGTGTGACGATGGCGAGATCTCGAAGCAGGTCTGCCTTACACGTCAATGACCCGCGACCCAAATATTCTTTCTCCCATTGGGTAATCCGAGCGCTCAGTTCCATTTCCAGCTGACCCTTTTTCCGCATTTACTTCACGAATCCAATCATCATCTCACGAAGAATCTTAGCTGCTGCGATGGCAGTCATATCTGACTGATCGTATGCCGGTGACACTTCGACAAGGTCTGCACCGATGATGTCGAGGTCTGCGTTTGCAATGGCATGTACCGCTTCGAGCAATTCTTTCGTTGAGATGCCACCGATTTCTTGCGTCCCTGTCCCTGGTGCCGCTGACGGGTCGAGGACGTCGATGTCGATCGTGACGTATACTTTTTTGCCAGCGAGTGTCGGTAAGACGCGTTTGAGTGGTTCGATCACTTCAAATTGATGCATGTTGTAGCCGACTTCACGAGCCCACTCAAACTCTTCTTTCATCCCTGAACGGATTCCGAACGAATAGCAGTTCGATGGTCCAATCAAGTTTGCCGCTTTTTTGAGCGGAGTCGAGTGTGAGAGCGGCTCGCCTTCATACTCATCTCGAAGGTCCGTATGCGCATCCAAGTGGAGGATGACAAAGTCGTTGCCGTAAACGTCGTGCATCGCTTTGATGATCGGCCATGTGACAAGGTGCTCACCGCCCATGCCGAGTGGGAACTTGCCTGCTTTGACGACATCTTTGACGAACGCCTCGATCATATCGAGCGACTTCGGTGCGTTCCCGAATGGAAGCGGGATATCTCCTGCATCGTACACCGCGGCATCAGCCAAGTCACCGTCTAAATACGGGCTATATTCCTCGAGTCCAATCGATACTTCACGAATCCGGTTCGGACCGAAACGCGAGCCTGGACGGAAGCTGACTGTCCAGTCCATCGGCATCCCGTAAAGAACCGTCTTCGCCTCTGTCACCTCTGGGAGGCTGGCGATAAACACTTTACCTGAGTAGGCTTCATCGAAACGCTTAATCATTTTGTTAAGTCCTCCACGAATTTCGGAAGAACGAACGCTGCATTGTGAAGCTTCGGCGTATAGTACTTCGTTTCGATGTCATGGAACCGCTCAGCTGATACTTGTTCCGGGTCGTATTTCTTCGAACCGATCGTGAACGTCCACATGCCACTCGGGTACGTTGGTACGTTTGCTGTGTACAACTTCGTGATTGGGAAGATTTCCTTCACGTCACGTTGAACCGTTTGGATGAGTTCTGGTGTGAACCATGGGTTATCCGTTTGAGCCACAAAGATGCCATCCTCTTTGAGCGCTTTTGAAATCCCTGCATAGAAACCTTTTGTGAAGAGGTTGGCTGCTGGTCCGACCGGTTCAGTCGAGTCGACCATGATGACGTCGTACTCGTTTTCTGACTTCGCGATATGCATGAATCCGTCACCGACGATGACTTCAACACGCGGGTTATCGAGCTCACCCGCAATATTTGGTAAGTATTTCTTCGAATATTCAATGACTTTCCCGTCGATATCCACGAGAACTGCTTTTTCTACTGATGGGTGTTTCATAATTTCACGGATGACACCGCCATCTCCCCCACCGACTACGAGCACATGCTTCGGATTCGGGTGTGTAAAGAGTGGGACGTGTGCGACCATCTCGTGATAGACGAATTCGTCCTTATCCGTCGTCATGACCATCCCGTCAAGTAACAACATCGTTCCGAACTCGTCCGTTTCGACCATCTCTAGTCGTTGAAACTCCGTTTGTTCGCTCTCATAAACGTGGTTTACACGGAACGTAATCCCGTAATCTTCTGTTTGGTGCTCCGTAAACCATAACTTTAATTTTTGGTCCATCGATAGAACCCCTTTCTGTTCAAAAAGTTGTTCGTATGCGAGTGGCGTTTTGAGGCGCTTCTTAATCATACGATAGGAAGTATACAAAACCTGTACCCATTTTGCACGATTTTTTTGCGGAATCGGTCTTGAATGTGAGTTTTTTGTGAGACGTTGCCGATATACTGATTGAACCAATTCTGAATCGAAAGGTGGAATAGTATGTGGTCACCCTGTGCTTCTTGTAACACAACAATTCCTTTGATTGCTCAAGGAACACTCGTCACGCAATTCAAGGAATACTCTTACAAAACGTTTGAAGAACTCGATACGCTCCTTCTGCATGCGGAAGGAACGGTTTACTGTGTCGATTATAACTCGAAAAGTCAGACGCCTCCGCTCGAGGTCGAAGCACTAAAAGATCAGCTTGCGCATCGGCACATCATTGAACAGATTCAGCACGGCACGTTCGAGAGTCACCTCCAACCGATCATCTTCCTCGATTCAACGGAAACGTTCGGATATGAAGCGCTCCTCCGCAGTAGCGCCAACATTTCACCTGGTGACCTATTCCGGACGGCAAACCGTTTCGGTCTCCATTCGAAACTCGATCAACGTGCCCGCGCGGAAGCAATCAAAGCAACGTTTGAAGCCGTTGCTCCTCAGCAAAAGACGTTCATCAACTTCTTACCTTCGACCATTTATAACCCGGACTATTGTCTCCAGCACACGTTTGACATCATTGACCGATATGACCTCAGCCCGGACCGCTTTATCTTTGAAGTCGTGGAGACGGAGAAGGTACATGACGTGGATCATCTCCAACACGTGTTTTCGACATATAAAAAGCGAGGGATGAAAGTAGCATTAGACGATGTCGGGGCAGGCTTCTCGACAATCGATATGTTGAAGCGGCTCGAACCGGACTATGTCAAAATTGACCGTTCCTATATCTCGTTTTGTGATGAAGACGCTGAAAAACGCGCTTTCCTCAAACAAGTGCGTGCGTTAACCCATTCGATGGGCATCACCCTTCTTGCTGAAGGAGTAGAACGTATGGAAGAGGCAGATGTCTGTCGTGAGCTCGGATTCGATTTAGCGCAAGGATATTTCTTCGGAAAACCGGCCCCTGCCAATCAATACAAGATTGAAATCGCATAAGTCATCACTTTCAAAAGCACAGGAATCGACTTCGTCGTCATCCTGTGTTTTTTCATTTACCGGTCCCTTATGATCACTTCCTTATTGTTTCATCTACTTTTAGGTTTCGTTCAGAGATGTTCAGGAGATAGCATATTATAGAAGGTTGACGGGAGCGAAAGAGGTGGATATGTAGATGAAATCATGGATTGTCAGTGGCTATGCAATCGTACTAGGAATCATCATCGGTTTAGTAAGTTGGCTTTTCTTGTCCGTCGTTTATAAAGGGATTCACGTTGTATGGCATACGGTACCTGAGCAATTTGATATTCCGTTTTATCTGTTTCTCGTACCGGTCATCGCTGGTGTAAGCATCGGTCTGTTGCAACGTCGGTATGGGCAAATGCCTCGTCTCATGCCAGAAGTGATGGAAGAACGAAAAGATACCGGTCGTATCGACTATCGCTTGATTGGATTCACAACGTTGACCGCCCTCCTCGTTCTCATCGGAGGTGCAAGCCTCGGTCCTGAGGCCGCGCTCGTCGGCATCGTCGGCGGACTCACGACATGGTTCTCCGAGCGAATCCGCTATGTTCGTCAAGAGTTAGGTGAATTACAAGAAGTCGGTCATGCCGTCGTGCTCGGGATTGTCTTCAACGCGCCACTATTTGGTGCGATTGCGGCTGAGGAGAACGAGCAGAAGAAACAACCGATGCTAAACCTTCTGGCGACACTCGCCGGGATTGGGACGTTTTATTTATTGAACCAATTGGATGAGCGTCCCCCGTTCATCATTAAGTTCCCTGCGATTGAAAGTGTCCAGATCGATTGGACGATGTTATTGATTGTTCTTGGCGGCATGGTTCTCGGCTGGCTTTATTTGGTGAGTGAACATGCATTGATGCGACTTTTTTCAAACATACCAATCTTATTGCTTACAACGCTCGGTGGAGTCGGAATCGGGATCATGGCTCTTCTTTATCCGGACCTCCTCTTCTCCGGAGAAGAAACTATTCTTGAGTATATCGACGAGTGGCGACTGATTCCTCTCTATACCCTTCTCTTATTTAGTGTACTGAAACTGCTTTTTACCGCATTCTGTTTAGCGACTGGTTGGCGTGGTGGGCACATCTATCCTCTTCTTTTTTCTTCATTCACGCTCGGTTACTTCTTCAGTTTACTGTTTGACATCGATATGACATTTTCCGTCGTCTTGACGACGAGCGCCTTACTGGCGACGGCGATGCGACAACCGCTGGCTATTATCGTACTACTCGTTCTCTTTTTCCCTCCGAATAGTTGGCTCTATGTATTCGCAGTCGTTGCAATCGTTTCAAAAATTCCACTTCCATCGTTCATCCATTCACCAGCGAAAGCTTGATTTTAGATATTGAAAAAAGGGTAAGAGATGAATAGTTATGCACTCTCTCGAAAGGAGGAACGGTTGTGAGCGAATATGAAATGGCCATTGAAAACCTAATTGACGCAGTTAGTTCGGATTGGATTAGCATCATTTTAGCTATTTTAGTCGTGATTATGGGGATTGTCGTCTTCATTTATGTCGTCATGACAATCGTCGACATGTTTTTGTCCAAGGATATCGTCTGGGGAATCGTTGAAGTCATCGCTCTATTCGTAGGACTGGCAGTGCTCTTGTCCGTCTTCTACTATTGGAATCGGAATCGGGTCAAAGCACAGTTTGGTCTCTTCCTCGTCTTGTTCTCTCTCGCAGTGAATGTGTACTTCTTCGTTCGCTATGCGGATGAAATCAATGCTGTTTTGAACAGCGTGTACTAAAAAACGAGGGGGAATTCCCCCTCGTTTTCATCGTTCATCGAAATATAGAAAGGTGGTGTTTCCTTTGAAACGTCGCGTAATTCAACTGATCATCATGGTGATCAGTGTCATCTTGCTTATCGGTCTCTTGTTCTGGCTCGACGTCCTTATTCCTATATTAATTGGAATCGCCATCATCGCACCGCTCGTCGTCGGATGGCAAATTCTATTTGACCAAGTACAACCTCAAGGGAAGCTCGCCTGGTTACTGACCGTCTTCTTCATTCCATTCATCGGTGTCTTGGCATGGGTCATGTTTGGCCGTACGCCACGCCGTCATCGACGCTTCAAACGAACGTCATCAGAGATCCGGATGCTACGGCAAGCAATCGAAAGCGAGAAAATTGAAACTTCACCTGATATTGTGTCGTCTTACCCGTTGACACGGACACTCGAAAAATTAGGCGCATCCGGTGCCGATGGTCATACTTCGACTAAACTGCTCGTCAACGGTGAACAGAAATTTGATGCATTATTAGACGCCATCAACAGTGCAACCGATCATATCCACATCCAATACTACCTCTTTCGGACGGATGACATTTCGTTAAAAGTTAGAGACGCCCTCATTCAAAAATCGAATGAAAATGTCATTGTCCGCTTTCTGTATGACGGACTCGGTAGCCAAGAAATCGGGGAAGAGTTTATCCAACCGTTACGGGAGTCCCGTGTCCACGTTCAGGCGTTCGACCCCGTTTTGCATCCGTACCTGGTGTTTAACGCCAACTTCCGCAATCATCAAAAACTGATTGTCGTGGATGGGCGAATCGCGCTAACAGGCGGGTTGAATGTCGGGGATGAATATCTTGGGAAGAATGATAAACTCGGTTTTTGGCGTGACACCCATCTCCGTCTTGAAGGTCCGCTCGTCCGAGAATTGCAACAGCTCTTTGTCGAGAACTGGCTATACGCAGGACAAGGGACGAGTGATGAAACATGGGATTTGTTCGCAGATGAAGAGCACCTCTCTCAGTACTTTGTGAATGAACCGAAAGGGCAAAACGGTGCGACACAACTACTCGTCACATCGCCTGGTAAAGACGTCACGATTCGCGATGGACTCATGCGTCTGTTGATGGATGCCAAAGAATCGATTTGGCTCACCACCCCATACCTTGTCCCCCCACCTGAACTATTGGCCATTCTTGAAGTCGCAGGTCGTAGTGGCATCGATGTCCGAATCGTTGTACCGGGCAAAGGAGACGAATGGTTTAGCTTCCATGCGACCGAGTATTATTTTGAACAATTGTTGAAGCGCAATATCAAAATTTATAAATACAATCGCCATTTTATCCATGCGAAAACACTACTGATTGATGGCAAAGTTGCCCTCGTCGGGTCAGCCAACTTCGATTTTCGTAGTATGTTTCTAAACCACGAGATGATGATTGCCCAATTCGATACTACATCCATTCAAGAACTGCACGAGGCATTCCTGAAGGACTTTGAAGAATCCATTTTAATCGATTGGACCATGTTGCGGAAAAAGACGACCGGCAAACGTTTCGTCGAAGCGTTTTGTCACATTTTCTCGCCACTCCTTTGACGCATTCGCCAAACAAGATACGTCATGGCGACGACACCAACTAAAAACAATTGCCATCCAATCGTTAACTGCATCGCTGCCGTCACCGCCAGTCCTTCCATAATCAAGGCAGGAATCTTTCCAATCGTACTTGCTACTGCGAACGAGGCGAGCGTCATGCGACTGAACGCCGCCGATAACGTGACGAGACCAGAAGGAACGAATGGCATAAGACGCATCCCGAGGACGAGAAACCAAGCCTCGGCTCCTTCGGACTCCCGAAGCCGTTGGAATCGGCTACCATTCGGAGAAACATAACGGTGTAGGGCTTTCCGATAAAGGATGAAACTCACGACGGCGCCAACTGCCTCCCCGACAATCGATACGAGGATGCCCGGCACGAGACCGAGGACACTCACATTGACGGCTGTCAAAAAAGCACTAGGGAGGACACCGGCGACCGCAATCACACTATTCAGTAAAATACTGATCATCAAAAATAAAGGGAGCGGGAGCAGTTCCCATTCCATAACAATCACTCTTTCTATTCACAAAATAAGGACCATGACATGTCGTCATGATCCTTTACTATATCATAGCGATGATGAAGAGGTTGCACCGGCTTCATCCCACGAGTCTTCGTCGACTGGTGGTAAATGTTTTTCTTCCAATTTCGAAACGACAACCGCACATGCCGCATCCCCCGTGATGTTGACTGATGTGCGAAGCATATCAAGAATACGGTCTACTCCGATAATGAGAGCGATTCCCTCTACCGGTAAGTTGACTGACTGAAGGACGAGCGCAAGCATGACAAGTCCGACTCCCGGTACACCCGCTGTCCCGATCGAAGCGAGGACCGCTGTGATGACGACCGTCAACAACTGAGTCATTGTTAAGTCAGAAGCGAACACTTGCGCGATGAAAATCGTCGCAACCCCTTGCATGATCGCTGTTCCGTCCATGTTGACCGTTGCCCCAAGTGGCTGTACGAACGACGAAATCGAACGCGGCACACCGAGTTTTTTCTGTGCGACTTCCATCGATACTGGAAGCGTCGCATTTGACGAAGAAGTCGAGAACGCGAACGTCATCGCCTCATAGAAGTTCTTGAAGAAGAAGACTGGGCTCATCTTCCCGATGAAGTAAACCGCTGCCCCGTAGACAATCGTTGCATGTAAGAATAGCGTCAAGACGACGGCAATCATATACCACGCCATTGCGACAACCGCGTCGAGACCGATGCCTCCGATTGCAGAAGCAATCAATGCGAATGCGCCGTATGGAGCGAGCTTCATCACAAGATGAATCAAGTACATCATAATGCGATCGCCTTGTTTGACGAATTGACGCCACGTCTTCGCCTTGTCCCCGAGGGCAATCAGCGCAAACCCAATCAATGCAGCAAAGACGATGATTTGTAGCATGTTTCCTTCAGCGAGCGCCGTAATCGGATTCGTTGGAATCATATTGACGAATGTCTGTACGATATTAGACGATTCCTCGGTCGCTGTTGATTCAAATTCAAGACCTGTCGTTTGGAAGTCCCCACGCTCCCCTGGCTGTAAGACGGATGCAACACCCATCGCTAACATGATCGCGAGCGCTGTAGTCGCTAAGAAGAACAGAATCGACTTCGACCCGACTCGACCTAGTTCTTTCGGGTCCCCGAGACCCATGACGCCTAAAATAATTGAGAAGAAGACAATCGGTACGACTAACATTTTAATTAAATTCAAAAAGATCGTTCCGACCGGAGATAAAATATACGGATTCACAATCTCATAAACATTATCCGGCAAGCCCGCCAATCCGAGACCAACAACAACACCTAGCGCGAGACCGATTAAGATTTTTTTCGTTTCGCTCATCGTATCACCCTTTCTTTTTTTCACAATGTAGTCAGTATATCATAATACTGAATTTTCATACAATTACAACTGAATATCTCTTCAGTTACAAATTCTCTTGAAATTCCCAAAAACTTGAAACAAAAAAGATTGGAGACGAAAATTCGTCCAATCTTTTTACTCAGCGTCTACACGCTCGAGCTCTGCATGAAGTTCAGTCGAGTTTGCCCAAATCTCAGGGCGATGTTCTTGTAAGAAGTTCGCTAAAACGTCGCGGGACGGAGCGTCCATCATGTCGATTAAAATCCGACCCTTTAACGATTTATCCATTTGATTAACGTGATACGGTAATAATTTATAACCCCGTCTCGCTTCCACGTCAACTAACATGTCACATGCCGCGACACCGCCATAATAAAAGCCTTCCGGTTTTCGACCGACCGTCACCCACACGATCCAATACGGTTTCCCGTTCGGTACCGCTTCCGGGTCCGTCAAAAACTTAATCCGTTTCTCGATGGCAGACTTGGCGTGCATCGCTCCCATATCGATTGTTGCAACGCCTTCTTCGACATCGATGATGACCGGAGACATGTTATTTAAACTAAGCGAACCGACACCAAAACCACCGTGTCCGTCCGTCGCATCGTCTGAAATAATATTAAAATTAATGTCTTTCATGTTCCACCCTCCCTCTCTACTGTACACAATGATATAGGATGGTGGCAATCCTGAGTCACACCCACTCGATTTGAAAGCGTCCCCCTGGACCGATCTGTTGGATTAATGAACGATCTTCTTCAATGATCCTTCCGATGACATTGACGCGCTCATCTGCCGGCAAATCCCGCTTCGTTATTTGCAGTTCCCCTGCATAACGACCGTAACGTTCATTGTCGATCGTGATACTGCCGAGCACTCGTTCTTCTGTATCTCGCGGTTGAATCAAATGGTCCCCAGGTCGTCCATACGCTCTCGATTCGACCGAACGGATGACGTCCCGGCCTGGGTCCATCCGATTCGTGTGACTGGTTGGAACCGAATCATCATGATTTCGTGTGGTCGCTCGAAGAACGATGACGCCATCGTCGTACTCCCGAAACTGTCGCATCGTCTGATTGGATATACATGGATCTCCAATCAAGATTCGATCGACCCTCGCTTGTAAATCGATATAACACGAAAACGGAGATTGGTGGCGGTGCATCTCGAGTGTCGGTAATGTCTCATGAAGGGGGCCACGTAACCGTTCATCTCCAGGGATGAATGCTTGTACCCGTATTCCTTGCGCATGTAACCAGTCGTTTCTTTCATCAAACCAAGAACGCTCGAGTCCTGTTTCCGGACGGGGATAAAAGTTATGCCACGCTTCGACATGCTCACGTCGTAGCCCTTGTCGTAGCATCTCTTCAAGCTCTGCTTCCGTGAGCGTACTCGCATTGAGGGCGACCATCATATGTCGTGATAAATCCGCAACTTGTTTCGGTGTGACACCATAGTCAACACGTAACCCGGTGACACCCCACTCCAACAGCGCATGAGCATCATCCCAAGTCTTACCGAGTGCCTGTAGAGACGATGGAGCGATATCCGCCACGAGTTCCATCTTTAGACGACTTGCCAACGCACCTAATTGCTGAAGTCGTTCCGTATAAGTTGTCGGATCGTCTTCAGGAATATGGAGCGACGTGAAGATGCTCGTAAACCCTGCCTCTCGCATGCGTTCCATCCAAGCCATCGAATCAAGTGTCAGTTCATCGCCTAAGTACACTGAAATCCCTCTCATATGAATCCACCTTTCCAAAAGTAGAGAAAAAGATGACTCGACTGGAGCCATCTTTTTTTATTAAATCCCGTCTGCCATCTCTTCTTTGAAACCGAAGAAATAAGTAAACAGGAAGCCTGCCGTATATGAAATCAATAGTCCGGCAATGTACGTCAAATACATGCCATTATCAATCAATGGTGTGAGCGATAGACCGGAAACACCAACCCCGAGCGCCGCTGTCTTCATTGTCGCTTGGAAGGCACCACCGACCGCGGCCCCGAGACACGCTGTCAAGAAAGGCCGTCCGAGCGGAAGCGTGACACCATACAGGAGCGGTTCCCCGATTCCAAGGAAACCTACCGGAATGGCCCCTTTGATAATATTGCGAAGGCGTGGGTTGCGCGTCTTCACAAAGATCGCAAGCGCTGCACCGACTTGACCCGCCCCGGCCATCGCCAAGATTGGGAGAAGGGCCGTTGTTCCGACCGTGTTCAACAGTTCCAAATGGATTGGCGTCAAACCGTGATGCAATCCGACCATGACAAGCGGTAAGAAGAATCCGGCCAAGAGTGCCCCTGCGACAGGTCCCCCGAATTCAAGCGTCGCATTGATTCCTCGCATGATACCGTCTGACAATACGCCAGCGACCGGCATTATTGCATATAAAGCAGTAAATCCAACGATCAAGACTGTAAAGAGTGGTGTGAAAATAATATCAATGGATACCGGCATGAAGCGACGAATGTGCTTCTCGATATACGTCATGAGCCAACCGGCAAAAATAACACCGAATAATCCACCACGCCCGACGACGAGCGGCTCCCCATAAATGACGATGTCCGCGAGAAGCGGGTTGAACAGGATCCCCCCGGCAATCGCCCCGAGTACCGGCGTTCCTCCAAACTCTTTTGCCGTGTTCCAACCGACAAGGATGGCTAAGTACGCGAAGACCGTGCTACCGAGCACGAGTAGAATCTGCATCCATGTCTCCGTCCGGTCGACGCCGGCGTTGACGGCAAAGTTCGCTGCCCCGTTAATGATCCCCGATGCGACAAGTCCCGGAATGAGCGGAATGAAGATATTCCCGAGGCGACGAAGAAATCGTTTGAACGGTGACTTTTGTTTTTCTTTCACCTTCTTGCGTTCGATTGCCGCACGCTCCTCTAACGTCAGGTTCGCATCAACCGACTCTTCCCCGATTGCGAGCCCTGTCTCATGACTCATATAATCCGCGACCCGATTCACAGTACCTGGGCCGACGACGATTTGCAGCGTCTCATCATTGATGACACCCATGACCCCGTCAATCTTTTTCAATGCGTCAATGTCTGCCTTCGTTCCATCTTTCAGCGTCAGTCGAACACGTGTCATACAATGCGCGAGTTGACGGATGTTCTCTTTCCCCCCGACATGTGCGAGGATATCCCGTGCTAAAACCTCTTCTTTCTTCATCTCGATTTCCCCCTTATAGCGCCTCGCGGACGAATCCGTTCGCGCGCTCTAATCGTTTGACAGCCTCCTCATAAGAGACGTCCGCTAAAATCATGACAATCGCCGTTTTGACGTGCCCCTTGGATGAAGCAAAATAACGCGCGGCCATTTCCATGTCGACCCCTGTCGCTTCTGCAATCATCCGCTTGGCACGCACTTCTAGCTTTTCATTCGTCGGTTGCACATCAACCATCAAGTTTTGATACACTTTCCCTACTCCAATCATCGACGTCGTCGAAATCATGTTGAGGACAAGTTTCTGTGCTGTTCCCGCCTTCAATCTCGTTGAACCGGTCAGTACTTCCGGTCCCGTTTCCACTTCAATCGGGTAATCCGCATGTCGACTGATGACCGCATCGCGATTACATGAAATTGAAGCTGTTGTGGCACCGAGTTCTCGTGCGTAATCGAGACCTCCGACCACATATGGCGTTCGACCGCTCGCTGCAATCCCAACGACCGTATCCTCTGCCGTCAAATGAAGCGCTTTCAAATCTGTGACCGCCAATTCCTTACTGTCTTCTGCTCCCTCAACGGCTTGAATGAGCGCGCGTTCGCCGCCGGCAATCAGTCCGATGACTTGATGGGGTGATACTCCAAAAGTTGGCACACACTCCGCTGCGTCTAAAATCCCTAAACGTCCACTCGTGCCCGCACCGATATAAATCAGGCGACCGCCTTTACGAAAGGATGCGATGACTCGCTCCACGACTTTTGTGATGACCGGAAGTTGCTCTTGAATCACTTGAGGAACTTTATGATCCTCTGCATTCATAATCGCCAATCGTTCCTCAATCGACATCTCGTCCAGGTGCATCGTTCGTTCATTCCGTCTTTCTGTAGCCAGTTTATCTAGCATCGCCACCATCCTTTCTTCTCTATGATTTCATCGTACTATATTGAAATTTAAAGTCAATTTATAATTTAATTTTTATGAAATTTAATTTCAAATAAACTTTAAAGAAAAACTCACTCTGAACGAATGAGTCGTTTTTTCAAGACGTGCACGCGTGTTCCTTTATTCGTGATCGAATCCTTCTCATACACGTATCCGTTTCGCTCCCAAAATCGGCGAGCTCTAACATTATGAGGAAGCACGCCTAACCGAAACTCCATTTGATACGGGCCCATATATTGGTCTTCCAATTGTTCATACAACGTTTGCGCCAAACCTGTCCCATGGAGAGATTCTTCGACAACGAACAAACCAAGCCAAAGCGAGCCATCGATCGGATGTTTTTTTAAGAGGTCGGCGATTGCCACGATTCGCTCTTCTTCACGAAAAATCAGGCTAATGGTACCTTCTTCTTCAAAATCTGCCACGTTCTCGTCACGAAACATCTCGACTGTCTGTTCATTCAATCTTGCGAATGTGCGCTGGTCCATCAAAAAGCGTTGCAATTCTTGACGATCTTCAGCCGTATAAGGTTGAATCATCGGCGTAGTTTCACCATCTCATCACGGGCTTCTGCGTACCGATCAATCAACCCTTCTCCCTTCCGGTGGAGGAGTCCCATATATAACGTATCGACAATCGTCAATTGTGTCATCCGTGAGGCGATGCTCGCGATTCGGAAGTCGCTCTCGACGTTCGGTGTACAGAGTCGAACGTCCGCTTCTCGGTAAAGCGGTGATTTGTCGAGGTTAGTGATGGCGATGACCGGAACACGTTTCTTTTTCGCAAATCGGACGAGCTCGAGCACATCTTTCGTTCGTCCTGACGTGCTGATTGCGACGAATACATCAGACTTTCCTAAATGCGGGATCAGCGACAACATATAATGAAAATCGGGAGAGGTCGTGGCCGCATATCCCAGCTTCGTAAACTTATATTGCGCATCGATTGCCGCAGTCGAAGACCCCCCGACCCCGTAAAAGATGACGCGGTTCGCGCGAGCGAACAGGTCCACTGCATGTTCAAGTTCTCGTTTATCCATCGCTTCGGCGCACGCCTCGATTGCCGCCTTGTTCACATGGATGACTTTTTGGAACGAGTCATACGGCGTGTCTTTTTGCTGGAGGACGTTAAAGTCCGTCAGCGTCGTCTCCGTGACAGCCAAGTCTTTCACGAGCGCGAGCTTGAACGCTTTAAAACTATCAATTCCGACGACTCGAGCGAAGCGAACGATACTCGCCTCGGATACATCCGTCTTTTGCGCAAGCTCTTTTGTCGTCATGTTTGGAATGAGTGTTGAATGGGACAAAATATAGTCGGCGATCTTCTTTTCGACCGCTGTCATATCCTCTTTCGCTAAATCAATTTTCGTAAGTAAGGATTCCATTTGGTCATCCCCTTCCTGCAACTGTTGTTCTTTTATGATAGCGGATTCCTTCCACATATTCCAATCACCTAAAAAGATCGAGCAGGCGCCCGATCTATAAGTTGTTCGTATTGAACGTGTCGCCACCTTGAATCGATCCGTTCTCAAACCCTCTCTCGAACCACCGCATGCGTTGTTCCGACGTCCCATGCGTGAACGAGTCTGGTGTCACATATCCACGTGCCTGACGCTGCAGCGTGTCATCGCCAATCTGATGCGCGGCATTCATCGCTTCTTCCACGTCTCCCGCTTCAAGATACCCTAACCCTTGCGCGTGATGGGCCCATACGCCCGCATAGTAATCTGCCTGCAACTCGAAGCGTACGAGATAGCGATTGAATTCGGTCTCGCTCATCTCGTTACGAAGCGGCATGATTTCTTCTGTCGTCCCGAGAAGCGTTTGGACATGATGCCCGACCTCATGGGCGACAACATAAGCCATCGCGAAATCCCCTGGTGCATTGAAACGTTGACTCAATTCATCATAAAAACTCAAATCGATATACAGTTTTTGGTCGCCGGGACAATAGAACGGACCCACAGCGGAGCCCGCAATACCACAAGCGGATTCAACCTGTCCGGAAAATAGGACGAGCGTCGGCTCTTCATAGGTCATCCCATTTTCAGCGAAGATGTCTGTCCACACTTCTTCCGTATCCTTTAAGACAACCGCTACGAAATCTGCCATCTCCTCTTCACGAGCCGTTCCGGTATACGTCCCCTCCGATTGAGGTTCCCCGAGTCCGATATTGTTGACGAGATCGGTCGGGCTTCCCCCGTTCAATAATGTAAAGACGATGACGAGTATCAACCCAAGACCGCCTCCGACCCCGGCAATCCCTTTCCCTCCGATGCTACGCCCACGTCGATCCTCGACGTTCCGGCTCTGTTGTCTTCCTTTCCACTTCATCCCGATTCCTCCTACATTCGCTCTGTCTTGTTTATTACCCCAAATCCGGTAAAAGTGAGCTCATGTTTCGAGGTAGATGAGAATTTTCTTTTCTAGAGGAAGGGGATTCTCTACAATGAAAGAGACTTCAGCAAAGGAGGAATGACCATGCCTTATGTAACTGTAAAAATGCTCCCGGGCCGTACCGTGGAACAAAAACGCGCGTTGATTGAAAAAGTGACGGATGCCGTCTCCGAAACGACGAATGCGCCAAAAGAAAACATCACCGTCTTCATCGAAGAGATGGATGCGACACATTACGGACAAGCCGGTGTAATGCACGCAGATAAGAAGTAAGTGACGAACGGACTCCTGATATGGAGTCCGTTTTTTGTTCTAGTCTTCTCGGTTCACGTCGAACCGTTCACTCGGTACGGTCGGCTTAATCAAGTGACGTGTCGCTCGCCAGATGTGGTAGCCGATACGGTCGAGCCAGAGCAATACTTGTACTTTTTGTATCGTCTGGTCCATCTCCAACTGATTCGCCGCCGTTTCTTCTAGCAGCTCCGAGCGATGTGCTTTTCGATATTCCGCCAGTTGTTTTGAGGCCTGTTTCCACAGCTTCGAATCCTCTGGTGGCGTATGATGATTCAGTTGATTCACAAGGTCAAGCTCATGCAATACGAGTTCTCGTGCCGCTAAAAAGTCGGTGTCCCGAAGTGCGTGGACCGGTTCGACTTCTCGCAAGACATATAACCAGCGTTCCAGATGATCGATCGTATGCAAGAGGGATAGATGTTGGCCATAATCATTTTGCTTTCCTTCATCTTCAAGACGTATCGTGCTCAAAAAGACACGGACATCGCTCAACGTCTTGTCGACGAGCGTCAATTCATCTTCACGAAGACGTCCCTCTCGGACAAGCAATTCCGTCTCATTTCCTAAATATCGTTCGATTTCAAGTAAAGAGCGTCGTGCCGCTTCAAGAGCGACCGTAGGGAGTTGTGACATGTTTTTATCGAGCAGATGTGTCAATTTTTCGGAGCGACTCGGAATCCACTTCAGTAATCGCCGTGCGAACGTTTGATAAAATGGTAGGAATAAGATCACACCTAGTAGATGGAATGTCGTATGGAATAAGGCGAGACGTAATAAGTCGTTCCAGTTGAACCAATCGGCTACTCGATTGACGACCTCGAAGAGAACAGGGAACGTCAGCCATCCAATGAGGACGATTGACACGTGGTAGATGGCATGCCCCAATACAATGCGTCGGGCTGACTTCCAGCCTCCGATTGAACCGAGTGCCACGACGAGGCTCGTCCCCGCACTTTGACCAAGCACCAAATAAGCGGCTTGCGGGAGTGAAATCGCCGCCGTCGCGAGAGCCGTCATCGTTAGCACGAGTCCAATCGTCGATGACTGAAGGACGGCGGTCATCATAAATCCGATTCCAATCAGAAGTGCCTGATGCAGAACGGTCATCTCACCGGCCGAGCCAAACGAGAACGTGACGACATCCCGCATCGCTTCTTGAAGTGTCCCAATCCCAACAAAGATCAACCCGATACTGACGAGCAACAGTCCCACACGGCGAAGGCGCGGACTGGATAGACGAAACGCCATCCCGATTCCAATGATCGGCAAAAACAACTGGCGCACGTCTAAGTTATAGCCGAGGATGGCAATGATCCATCCCGTCGTCGCGCTGCCTACGTTTGCGCCAATTACGAGAGGTAACGATTGCGTGAACGTGAGAAGCCCCGCGCTCACAAACCCAATCGTCATCAGTGTCGTCACCGAGGAAGATTGAAACAGGGTCGTCAGCATTGCGCCGAGAGTCGCCCCTGACAAAGAGCCGTCGGTGAATTGATTCAACCGATGACGCAATCGTGTACCAGCCCATTTTTTGAGCGTATCTGTCAGTAACGTCATCCCGAGTAAAAAAATCCCGATTCCACCAATCAGTGTCGCAATCTCCATCGTGTCACGCCCCTTTGCGTGTTTAATCGTCCTTCAATGTCGATAAAATCCACGATTTTTCATTCGCATAATCTTTTAAATTCAACAACACATCTTCCGGATAATAAATTTTTTCATCCGATTGTCTCGAGTTCAAAATCGACTGGACGAGCATCGAGACCTCTGAAATCTCTTTTCGCTCCCCGTCATTCATCTGTAGATAAATCCCCTCGTATTTGCCTTGTCCTTTATATAAATCGTATGGCAATTGACTCAATTGATCTTCAAGCAGATAGTATGTTGGTGGAAGCCCGATCGTCTCCATCGTCTGTCGCAAGCGCTCCATATAACGGACACGATTCGCTTCCGGGAAGTTCTTATATTTTAATAATCGGCGATTCACGAATCGACTCGCCAAATCGGCTAGAATCGCGTCGTCTTCTTCCATCCATTCTTGGAAATAGAAGTAGACGACCGTCTCATCCAATTTCAAATATTGTTCGAGTGACATACCGGTGCGTTCAAAGATCGGCAAAAAGTGTTTCGGCGTCATGTTAAACTCATAGCCACTCTCATAGAGCTCCTGTGCCCGCTCAAGAATCGCTTTCAAGAGGAGATCGCTCGACCGTGTCGCCGGATGAAGGTACACTTGCCAATACATTTGATAGCGACGCATAATATAGTCTTCAATCGTATGCATCCCAGACTGCTTGACCACGACTTGGTCTTCATCCGGACGCAAGACGCGCAACATGCGTTCTAAATCAAACTTTCCATAACTGACACCCGCAAAGTGAGCGTCGCGTAACAAATAGTCCATCCGGTCGACATCAAGCTGTGAGCTGAGCATATTGACAATCAAGCGATTCGGATGCGTCTTATTGATGATGGAGGCCACTTCTTCGGCAAACCCGACACCCATCTCAGATAAAACCCTATTTACTTCGGTTTCCCCTAAAATGATGCGCTCCGTCCACACTTCATGACGAACGGAAAAGACGTGCTCGAACGCGTGCGAGAATGGACCGTGTCCGACATCGTGCAAGAGCGCTGCTGCCAACAGTAGTTCACGGTCGCGGTCGTCCCATTCCGGATACTGTTGGAACTGATCGATTAACTGGCGTGCGATTTCATATACGCCGAGCGAGTGATGAAATCGCGTGTGCTCCGCGCCATGAAATGTCAAAAAAGACGTTCCAAGTTGTTTGATACGACGCAAACGCTGAAATTCTTTCGTATTGATCAACTCCCAAATGAGGTGATCGTAAACATAAATATATCGATGTACCGGATCCTTAAATACTTTCGATCCAGATAGTTGTCCTCGAGACGAGTACATGACATGCCCTCCTACGTTTCGTTATGTTCTAGATTCGACTTCAAACGAATCGTTCCCTCCATGCTATAATGAGGAGGAAAATTTTTTGTGAAAAGGAATTAATGAATATGATCCATCCATTATTACGACAACCGAGCTATCGCATCATCGATCAGTCGAGTCTTGGCACGATGTTTCAAGCGGAACAATCGTTTGCGACCGATGATACGTTATGTGCGTCAACGCAAGAACGAGGTGCCGTCTTGCGGGCATGGGTGCACACCGATACGATTGTACTCGGAATCCAGGATGCTCGGCTGCCTCATTTGAAAGAGGGAATTCGTTACTTACATGAACATGGATTCCGTCCCGTCGTCCGAAACTCAGGCGGTTTAGCCGTGGTGCTAGACGATGACGTCCTCAACCTTTCTTTAATTTTACCAGAGAAGGACGGGATTCAAATCGACAGCGGCTATGAGGCTATGACCTCGCTCATCCAACACATGTTCCAAGACGTCACGAATGACATCGTCCCAGGTGAAGTCGTCGGCTCATACTGTCCTGGAAGTTTCGACTTGTCGATCGACGGCAAAAAGTTCGCTGGGATTTCGCAACGACGCGTCCGTGGCGGTGTCGCCGTTCAAATTTACTTGAGCGTAAGACAGAGCGGGAGCGCACGTGCTGAAATCATCCGTGACTTTTACAACCTTGCCATTCAAGGAGAAGTGACAAAGTTCACGTACCCTACCATTGTACCGGAAACGATGGCTTCGCTTGAAGACTTGCTTGGAATCCCGCTTACCGTGCAAGATGTCCTCACTCGAGCCTACCGCGTTCTTTCCACTGTCAGTTCGCTCCAAAACGCGACACTGACGGCAGACGAGCAAACAATGTTCTCAAGTCAGCTCGAACGCATGTGGAAACGGAATGAACCGTTACGCGACATTGAACAACAACTAACAGAGGAGTGATTCATCCAATGTTTAAACTGATCACAGACACCGGGGCCGATTTGACACACGATCAAATCATCGAATACGGTCTTGAGATTTTACCGCTCGGTGTCATCATCGACAACGAAGAATTTTTAGACGGTGAGACGATTCAACCAAAAGAAGTATACGAAGCGATGCGGCATGGCAAGACGCCAAAGACGTTCCAAATCGAGGCGTCACGAATCGAACACTGCTTCCGTCAGCATCTCGAGGCTGGAATCCCGTTCTTATATCTCGCTTTCTCCGGAGAACTCTCCGGTACATACCAAACCGCTGTCATGGTCGGCGAAATGTTGAAAGAGGAATATCCAGACAGTACATTCACGGTTCTCGATACACGGACCGCCTCTGTCGGACAGGCATTGTTCGTCAAAACGGTCGCAGCGTATAGTCAAGACCATACGTATGAAGAAACGGTCGAGTATGCCACTTCGCTCGTCGGCAAAGTCCGCCACTTGTTCACGGTCGAATCGCTCGAATATTTGATGCGGGGCGGACGTGTCTCGAAGGCGAGTGCTTTCATCGGAGACTTGTTGACGATTTTACCGTTATTGACGGTCGAGGACGGCAAGCTCGTCCCGATTGAAAAGGTGCGTGGTCATAAAAAGGTCATGCGCCGGATGGTCGAATGGACAGTCGAATCGAAGTCGATCGTCGAGAACGGAGACCTCTTCATCGGTCATGGTGACGACCTAGAAAAAGCCGAACAGTTCGAGAAGATGGTCCGCGAACATCTCGAACCGAAGCACATCACGAAGACACTGGTCGGGTCTGCCATCGGTGCCCACACCGGTCCCGGTCTACTCGTCATCGCCTATTTCGAGGCATGAAAAAATGAGCTCTCCCGATTTTTGGGCGAGCTCATTTTCGTTTAGCGATTCCAGTTTTTAAATCCATCACCGAACTGCGCGTAATTTTCGTCTTGGAATACACCGTCCACAAATTTCGGTACATCTACCGGCAACTTCCCTTGTGGCTTCACTTCACCGAAGATGGCACGAATGCCTGCCGGTAAGTTCGGACCAGCCGACTTCAAGTTGCCCGCCTCCGAATCTGGACCGTTCGGATCGCCTTTGAATCCATAGATTAAGAGATGTGCGGGGGCATCCGGTTGAACGGCAATGTCGTATGGGTTGCGCAAACTGAGTAAAACCGATTGTTTCCCTGTCTCATTTGCATAACGGAACACTTCGGCCGGTACATAATGATCAGCTGATGTCGGTTTTAATTTCGCGCTGTTGTTCACGTTCGAACCGACGATGATATAGTCAGCCGCCTCAACTTGTTGCCGTAGTGCCGGATTTTGATCTAGATGCGGCGTTGATGCTGAGTAGTTGGCCGTGATGACGTTCACGTCTTTCATATTCCCTGCATTCTTTTCTAGTGACTTGATTGTTTTCACCATGCTATCCGTTTGGTCTTTCGCTGGCGACAAGACGAGCACCGTGTCTCCTTTTTTCGGTTTGAATGGGAGCGTCTTCTTCTCGTTCTTCACGAGAGTGACTGCCGCCTCCGCGATTTCACGTTCCTTCGCTTTATGCTCAGCGCTCCCTACCGTCGCATTCGCTTCTGCGAGCTTCATCTCGAGCGTCGTGGAGTCCGTCGTTTCTCCCCAAATTCCACGCTCTGCTTTCAGTTTTAAAATGCGTTCCACTGATTCATCGATGGTCGCCTCCGATAAACGTCCATCCTTCACTGCCGCAATGACTTCCTCAAAGATTGCTTCGAGTTTGATCACATCTGCTTCCGAGCGTAAAATCGTCGGCATGAGCGCGATGTCGACCCCTGCTTCGAACGTCTTGATGACCGCCTCTGCTTCCGTAAAATTGTCTGCGATGGCTTGCATGTTGAGTGCGTCGGTCACCACTATTCCTTCATATCCAAGTTCCTCACGAAGCACTCCCGTGATGACATCATCCGAAAGCGTCGCCGGGAGTGGGAACGTGCCGCGTTCTGATTCGACGACCTCGTCCTCGATTTGTGGCATCCCGATATGCGCCGTCATGATCATGTCGATTCCTTCTGTGATGGCACGTTTGAACGGTAACAACTCGAGACCACGCAACTCGTCGAGTGATTTATCGACAACCGGTAACCCATAATGCGAGTCGACGGCCGTATCGCCATGACCTGGGAAATGTTTCGCCGTTGCTGCAACACCTTGGTCTTGAATACCTTGTGTCATCGCGGAACCGAGTTCCCCGACTAGTTCAGGGTCGCTCGAGAACGAACGGACGCCGATGACCGGATTCCCCGGATTGTTGTTGACGTCAAGTACCGGTCCGAAGTTCACGTTTACCCCGAGTGCGTTCAATTCAGAACCGATGATTTTCCCTGCATCATAGGCATATTGACTGTTACGTGTGGCCCCGAGTGCCATATTCCCCGGTAAATTCGTTCCCGTCCCAAGTCGTGTCACAATCCCACCTTCTTGGTCGATCGTGACGAATAACGGGACATCATTGCTGGCATCTTGTTTCACGACTTCTTGCAAATCATGAACGAGTTTCGTCGTCTGTTCCGTTTCCTTCACGTTCTCCGCAAACAATATCACTCCACCGAGATCGAAACGATCGATGACACGCGCCACTTCCGGTGCAAGAGATGTATGGTTCGCCCCGTTCCATAATCGGAAGTCCGGCATGATCATCTGCCCGATTTTTTGTTCGAGCGTCATCGACTCTAGCTTCGTGTTGACGCGCTGGTCAATCGACATCGTCGGCGTCCCTTCCGCCACGACCGCGTCTGCTGCTGGAACCGACGAGACGAGCAATGCCGTCGTCAATCCGAGTGTTGCCGTCCAATTCAGTGCCTTGTTCATGTTCCCACTCCCCTTAGTCAAATTTGGCTGACCCCCAAACGAAAAGGCATGGAGGAAGAAGCGTTGCCTCATCAACGCTCGTTCACCCCATGCCTGATCGCATCAGTTACATTTGGTCCTTATTCAGGTGGTCAACAACAGTATAGCAACTCCACTTTTTAGAAACAATTGTTCAAGTGAAAGCGTAACCATTTTGAAACAATGTTTCTGTTTTGATACACAGTGAACTGTATTGGCAAAACCAATAATTTCTGTGGTTCGTTTTTGATTCGTTTTTTGGTAAACTCAATTCGATACAGGTTAACTTTCAAAAAGGGGGAAATTATTGTGGCAAGAGGGGAACTGAAACGTAAGCCGGAATGGTTAAAGATTAAATTAAACACGAATGATACGTATACCGGCCTAAAGAAGATGATGCGCGAGAAAAATTTACATACGGTATGTGAGGAAGCGAAATGTCCGAACATTCATGAATGTTGGGCGGTACGTCGGACCGCGACCTTCATGATTCTTGGAAGTATCTGTACACGTGCTTGCCGTTTTTGTGCCGTCACGACTGGGAAACCGAACGAGCTCGATTGGGAAGAGCCAAAGCGTGTCGCCGAATCGGTTCGACTTATGAACTTGAAACACGTCGTCATCACGGCTGTCGCGCGTGACGACTTGAACGATTACGGGGCTACTGTCTTCGCAGAAACGGTTCGCGCGGTTCGCGCCATGAACCCGGAGACATCGATTGAGGTGCTCCCGTCAGACATGATGGGTGACTTCTCTGCCTTGCAGACGTTGATCGATGCGGGTCCTGACATCATGAACCATAACTTAGAGACAGTCCGTCGCCTCACACCGAGAGTCCGTGCGAAAGCAACATATGACCGCACGCTCGAGTTCTTGAAGCGTTCGAAAGAATTGAACCCGGATATCCCGACGAAGTCATCGATCATGGTTGGGCTTGGGGAGACGAAAGAGGAATTGATTGAAGCGATGGATGACCTCCGCGCGCACAACGTCGACATCTTAACGCTCGGTCAATACTTGCAGCCGACGAAGAAACACCTCGAGGTGGAACGTTACTACCATCCGGACGAGTTCGCCGAGTTGAAAGAGATTGCTCTATCAAAAGGATTCTCACATTGTGAGGCAGGTCCACTCGTCCGTTCGTCATACCACGCGGATGAACAAGTACACAAGGCGCGTCGCCACACGATGTTGCCAATCGACTAACAGAAAGAAGAGAGATTATGACTGGTACGACGTGGCACTTACTTAGAACTGAATCGACTTCACCGGCTAAAAATATGGCGATTGATGAAGCCATCGCCAATTGGGTCGCAAAGGGAGAACTCAAACCGACGCTTCGTTTTTATTCATGGGCACCTCATGCAATCAGCGTCGGACGTTTCCAGCGAGCGACGCGTGACTTGGATCGGGACGCCCTCAAAGCGAACAATATTCCGGTCGTTCGTCGCTTAACAGGGGGACGTGCCGTGTTGCATGCGGATGAGTTGACGTATAGCGTCATCTTGCCCGAATCGACCCCTGCCCTCCCGACGAATATCATCGAGAGCTATCGCCTACTCACGGAAGGGGTTCGTCGCGGATATCACGAACTCGGCGTCCCCGCCGAATTTTCGGTGCCATTGACGGAAGAGGATCGCGAAGCGCTCCGCAAACCAAAATCGGCCGTCTGCTTCGATGCTGCTTCATACTATGAGCTTACTGTTGACGGGAAGAAGATTGCGGGTAGCGCACAAGTGCGCCACCAAGGGGCCGTGCTTCAACATGGTTCGATTCCTCTCTCCGTCGATGATGAGGTGTTGTTTGACTGTTTCGCGATGGATGAGACGGAGAAACACGAAGCCAAAACCCGCTTCAGCGAAAAAGCCGTCGCCTTGAACGACACGTTAAAGCGTTTCGTTTCCTTTGACGAAGTAGCGGCCGCATTCGAGACCGGCTTCAAGGACGCTTTCTTGTTGACGTTCGAACCGCTTGTCTTCACGAAAGAACAGCAAGCCGAAATCGATTTGCTCGTCAAGAAGTACGAGAGTGATGAATGGGTCTGGAAACGCTAAAAAGATTGTCCCTTTTGATCAGGGACAATCTTTTTTTATGCCGCGTTCGCTCGGCGCAACAGATGGCGCACTTCTCGGAACGTGACGAATGTTTTGTTGTTCGCATCATACAATTTGTAGCGTAACGATTTCAAACTTGAAAACAGTCCGATTGTCGTCGCCCGTTGTAACGGCGGTGTCGACGTATGTGCTTTTTCTAGATGGTAGTTCGGCACGCGTGGACTCAGATGGTGGACATGATGGAATCCGATATTACCCGTCACCCATTGAAGCACTTTCGGCAACTCGTAATACGAGCTTCCTTCGATGGCTGCCTTTACATAATCCCATTCCTGCTCATCTTCAAAATAGGAATCTTCGAACGTATGCTGAACATAGAACAACCAAATTCCGAGCACACCGGCGATGAACATCGTCGTTCCTTGTACAATCAAGAACGCTTGCCAACCGATCAGATAGATGAGCGCGCTATATAGGACGACGAGAGAAATATTGATGAGATACGTATTTTGTCGTTCTTTTTTCCGCGCGTCCTTTCGGTTGAAACGACTCGTGACGAGAATAAGCCAAAGTGGTCCGAGACCGAACATAACGAGCGGATGACGATATAGGCGATACTTTAGACGAGTCCATTTTGACGCTTCGATATACTCCTCAATCGTCATGACCCAGATGTCGCCGACACCCCGTTTATCCAAATTCCCACTCGATGCATGATGAATCGCATGCTCTCGTTTCCACTTCTCGTATGGAAATAACGTCAAGACCCCTGTAATGGTTCCGACAATCGCGTTCGCCTTCTTATTTTTAAAGAATGAACCGTGTGTGCAGTCATGGAAGATGATGAACATCCGCACGACAAATCCTGCTGCAATCAACGTGAACGGCAATGTCAGGAAAATCGAGACACTTAGTAGTTGGTACGCTAAAAACCACGATACGAGAAACGGTAAAATCGTATTGATCATCTGCCGCACACTGATCCGAATATCGGACTTTTCAAACGGCGAGACGTGCTTTCTTAATTGGGCAATCTTTTCTTTACTCATAACAACCTCCTTGAATTCAACAGCGTCACAACGCAAAAATATAGATAAAACCAACAACCAACGTTGTTCAATGTGAATTCATGGATCGGAAGTATTCCCTATCAAGAATTAACACTAGGTCATTATATCACGTATAAAACTTATGTGGTGAAAATTCAGAAAAAAGACTCGCCCCTATCTTTAGAGACAAGTCTAACTGATTCATTGTTGCGTATAGATGGAAACCGAGCCACCGTTGACGAAGAACTCGCCCCAACCGTCCGCATTGATCGTCACGAGACGTCCGTTATTTCCTGTCATGTCTTTCCACACTTCCCCTGCATTCTGTTTTCCGACATACATCCATTTCGCCCCGCCTGGTCCGTCCGATAAAATCGTTGCAAGACCAGACTTCGCACGGTCCGTCACTCCTTCACGTGTCCATCCGATGACGTCTTGGTGATTGATGTAATCATGTTGTGTGCCGTAGGCGAAATCTTTACGCGCTTTCAAAATGGGTTGAAGCGACGCTGACATATTCGGTATTTCACGGTTCGTCGTCCCTTTCGTTCCATAATAATCTCCGTAGAATAGTGCTGGATACCCTTGACCACGTGTCATGATGGTCGCGTAGGCAAGCGGTTTGAACCAATTCGCGACTGTTGACTCAAGTGACTGTCCTGGTTGCGAATCATGATTGTCGACAATCGTCACAGCGAGTGTTGGGTGCTGCTCGACGACCGTACCTTTTAAAATGTTCCGCATGTCATAGTAACCGCCACCATTCCCTGCCGCTTGGAAATTGTAATGGAGTGGTACATCGAATACGGAATGAGTGTAGCCCGTCTTGGCCAAGTAATCATTGATGGCCCCTAAGTCATTCTTCCAATACTCCGCAACAGTGAACATCTCTTTTCCGGTTGCCTGACGAACACTCGTCACCCATTCCTTTAAGTATGAATGATTGATATGCTTCACCGCATCCAGTCGGAAGCCGTCCAATCCAAGCGAATCCGCGTACCATTTCCCCCAGTTTTTCATCTCCTGACGTACTTCCGGATGCTCAAAATCGACATCGGCGTACATCAAGTAGTCATAGTTCCCGTTCTCACCCGACACTTCACTATCCCATGCTTTACCCGTACTCTTGAATTTGTAGATTCGGCTCAGACTTCGTGATTGATCCCAGTCGGTCCCATCAAAATGATACCAACGCCACTTGAACGGCGAGTATGTATTGTTCCGTCCAGCAAAATTGAATCCAGTCCAGGCAGAAATGGCATATTCCCCAGACGTCTCTTGATTCCGGTTAGAAGGATTGACCTCGACAGCTTGAACGGATTCGGTATAATCCGCTCCGCCTTTATGGTTCATGACGACATCCCCATATACGCCAATCCCTTTCCCGCGTAAGTTGGAGATGGCCGACTGTAGCTGCGCTTTTGTTCCATACTTTGTCCGAGTCGTTCCTTTTTGATTAAATTCTCCAAGGTCATACAGATCATACGCCCCGTATCCAACATCATTTTGTGATGTCCCTTTATACGCTGGTGGGATCCAAACGGTCGAGATCCCGATATCTTTTAAGTGCTGCGAATCGTTCGAGAGTCGGTTCCAGTGTTGGCCATCGTTTGGAACATACCATTCAAAGTATTGCATCATCGTACCGTTCTGTGGGGTCGCTGCCTGTGCGACCGGTTGCCCCGAAAGCAGTGCAATCGATGTCACTCCAGCTAGGACAGCAATCCCTTGTCGTTTCTTCAACATCCTTCATTCCTCCTCAAATAGTTAATGAAAGCGCTTGCATTAATTATTGTGAATGATTTTTAATTTGTTGCATAGATAGACACTAAAAAACAGTTCTCTCTCCCTAACTATTTCTCATTAGAATAGTTCAGTCGAACGAAACAAAGACGGATGGCTTGTGCCATCCGCCTAGTCATCCTTCCCGGCTAATTCGTTTGCGTTTGAAACGGTAGCCGATGTACGGAAGTCCTGTAAACACGAGACCGATCGTCACGAGTAGTTGAATCCCAATCAATATTGTCTCGACAACGGTTGGCCAATCAAACTGAAACAACGAAAAGAGTGCAATCCATAAAATACCTAGGATGAGCGCAGCTCTTCCCATCTGACGCTCCATGTCATGATATTTTTCCTCTGTTGTTTCGACATCCGAGTAAATCGGCTTGGCATCTCGATCTCCTTTGAAAATATGAATCTCATCCCCGGTTGATGTGACATGTTCCCACCCGCTCGACGCAAACAGGTCAAAGTAGTCTTCGTCTGGACGAGTACGATAGTCCAAACTATACTGAACGTCTTCCGGTTCCCCTTCAACGAGCGTGTATCCTAGCGGGGCAAACTTCTTCAAATGCCATCCCTTGGCCGCCATTCGTTCTAGTTTCCGCATCTCACGCTCTTCAGCAAACGCCAATCCCCAGCTCGACATATACTTTTGTCTCATCTTGATCCCTCCATATCCAAAATGGCACAGGCATCTTCGACCATCGCCTGTCGTCTCTTCACATCATCCGTTAAAATCGAGCGGCCTTTATTCGTGATTCGATAGTTCTTTTTCTTTCCGTCCCCATCCATCGGTTCAATCAGTTCGGCGTTCAACAACTTTTTGATAATCGTATACATCGAAGCCGGACCAATTTGCATTCGCCCTCGCGTGGTCTCTTCGACAAATTGCATGACTAAATAGCCATGACGCGGCGTCGTGAGCGCCAACAGGATATAAAACATACTATCCGTCAGTTCCCCTAACTCTAATGAGTCCGTTCGCGGCATCTTTCCACCTCCTATATCATTGAATGATATATTTCTTATACTCAATATATATCGTTAAATGATATATGTCAATAAATGATATAAAAAAAGCCGCACCCTTTTAGGTATGCGACTTCAAGATAAACGGTTTTAACTAGTGACATAGTCTAAATCATGCAAGATATACGCCAGGAAGAAAATCATGCTTGGATTCTCATATCGCATCTGGACTTTACGGAGCTGCTCGCGATACGTGACCTCATACTCGGCCCCGTTCATCTTCCGCTCCATGTTCATCTTGATGAGCGCATCAAGCTTGTCCATCATGTCGACGAGCATTCCCTCATACGTATCGTCTTTCGAGTCAGCCATATATCGACGGAACGCCGGTTGCATATACTCAGGCAACAGTCCAAGCAGACGTTCACTTTCCGCTCGCTCGTATGCCTCAAACGCAGCCCCCGTCTCTTGCGTCGAATGTTTGACTGGACCGAGCACGTCTCCGGTCACCCCTTCAACTAAATCGTGACAGAGAAGACGAGCCACGAGTTCGGCGACATCGACATCGACGTCGTACTTCTCACGCTCTAAGAGCCCACTGAACATACCGAGCGCGGCAGCCCGGAAACCATGAATCGCATCGTTGTCGTCAATCGTGTTAAAGCGACCTTTCCAGCGACGGACACTATCCATCCGCATGACGTTCTCGATGAATCGCAACACATCTGTTTCTGCCTCGACCTGGTCGAACAGCCAGCGGACCGAATCAATCGGATGATGTCGGAGTGCGGCTTTCATCTCTTCTAGCTTGTCATCAAAGTGCGGAGAGCCGTGCGCGACTTCTCGTCGCACGAACAACATCGCATCGAACGAATCAATTCCGTCCACGATTCGACCTTCGAACGAATCATCTTCCGCTTCCACCACGAAACGATGAAAGTGAGGACGTAATGATTGCGACAGCAGCTCGACAAGACCGAGACTCGCTGTTCGTTCCATACGCTCGATGTGACCGATCAAGGTCGGTTCTTTTTTCGTCCGGTGCATGATCGGGCCCGTCTGGACTTCATTCATGTCGTGGAAAATGGCTTTCCCGAGTAAATCGAGCAAATCGACTTCACGTCCGTTCTCTTTTTCCACATAAGCCGCGATCAAGCTAAAGACCGCGACACGAAAGCTATGACTCGCTGCGTTATCATGATAATGGGGGGCATATTCATCCCACCGTTGCACGTTTTGCATACGTGTCATCTTTCGGATAAACGTTCCGTTATGCATGGTTTCACTCCTTACGATAATCGTTCAAATACATCGTCATGACAGACGACATATAACATGTCTGTTTCCTGAAGCGGCAAATCGAGCATCGTCGCCACATCCAAGCGGTCATTGACCGCGATGAGTGTCACCCCTGATTCAAGTAACGCTGTATTTGCTTGTCGAACATTCTGCCACTCGACTTTTGGTTTCAACGCTTGAATGTTCCCACCTGACTGTTTGCTCAACAACTGACGGAAAATTGCTGTCGTTCCAGGTTGTAACGTCGCTTTTGCCATCAAGAGGGAGACCGAGTCGTTCGCTAAAATAAAATCGTCGACGCGGACGTGTTTGAATTTCGAGATATTTCTTTCTTCACACACTTCGACGACCGTGTGCAAGTCCACCTGATACTCAGAAGAGAGTGCCTCGACCGCTGACGCGATTAATAACGACTTCCCATCGGCGAGTAACGTCTCCGTGATACGGGCATCCGCAAAAATCGCGACGCGTCGCGCCTTCAAGACGTTTGCTTGCAGCAATACCGCTTCATCCGAAGCATCGCCTGATACGAAGTGAACTTGATCGTGCACGTACGGTTCCTCAACTAACTGATCAATCAAGACGATCTCTGCTTTCGGTTCGTAGTTAAGTACTTCATCGATTGCTTTCTTCGTCTTCGGGGACCACCCGATATACACATAATGTCCTTCTCCACGATACACTAGTCTTCCCTCCCGTTTTAGCCGTTGAAACGTCGTACCGATTTCAACCAATTTTCCAATCAACGCCCCGATAATCCCAATCCCGAATAGGAATAAGAATATCCCGAGCCATCGCCCTGCCACGGAGGACGGATAAAAGTCCCCGTATCCGACGGTCGTCAATGTCGTCATCGTCCACCAGAACGAATCAAACAGTGATCCGAATGTCTCTGGTTCTAAAACATAACCGAGCACGGTTCCTAAGATAATGATGCCAATCGAAGCTAAGACGACATTCAAAAATGATAATTTCGCTAACCCTTTCCACACACGAAATAAGATATGCACTGTTTCCCCCTCCTTCTCTCTTATATACTAAACGTAACCACAAAAAGATTCACGAAACCATTTTGATGGTGATTCCGTATAAGAAGAAAAAAGGAAGGACTGACTTATGAACTCCATCGTCTTAGAGTATCGTCTCTATAAAAATGAATTATCGTTCGAACCACTATACCATTACACGTCTCTCGGCTTAGACGAAGTGCTAGCTCGTCGTGAATGTGAGTTTTTCGTCAAAGACGGCATGACCTACAAACAACGCTCGTCTGCCCTTGAAGGCGATCAATACTTTTTAATTTATGTCGATCGCTATACAGAGGGACCGATGGACAAGCACGAAACGAGCGACATCAAAGTCGAAATCCGCACGCTCGACGACCGGTTTGACAACCCATTACTCGAAGCCTATTACGTCGACCGCCACCTTGATGCACTCGCCATGCTCGGAAGCCAATACTTATATGTCGCCGGTAAAGAATATGAGCGCGATTCAGCAGAAACAGATGAAGATCGTGGTGTGTATGTTATCTACGTCACACCGACTGGTTATGAATTGGAGGAATCAACATGAAGACAAGCAAGAAAATTTTAAGCGGACTATCCGTTGCGGTATTGACCACTTCCCTTGCCGCGTGCGGTGGGGATGAATATGAAGAGGCGGCACTCCCGGAAGAACCGACCGGATACGAATGTGACGATTGGGACTGGGATGACGAGACCGAGTCGTATTATTGTGACGACGACCGCTCTCCGCACTATGGTAGCTACTTCTTACTCGGTAGCCTGTTCCGCTCAAAAAATGCGTTGAAGAGCTCTTCGTCGTATAAGACGTATAAAGCCAACGGTGGTGCGACCGGTGCCGTATCGAACGGCTCAAATTCAGGATCGTCAAAATCTGGACTCGGCAGTGGCTCTAAAGGTGGATTCGGCGGATGACGCGTGACGAACTTTACAGTCAAATCCCTTATTTTTGGCCCGATTTAAACGATGAAGAATATGCCTTATATGATTGTTTTGAGATGACCGCCTCGCAGGTTGCCTCTATCCGAGAGGCAACCGAGGCGGTTGACTCGATTTTTCGGAAGACGAATCAATTATTACGCACCCTACCTGACGAAACGCTCCGACTGCTTGGTTACCCTGAGGCGAGTCTGCCGTTCTTACGGGAGAAGACGATACCGCAGGAGACGATCATCGGTCGTTACGACTGGATCATGAAAGATGATCAACTCAAGTTGATGGAGTTCAATGCAGATACGCCGACCTTCATTAAGGAGCTGTTTGATGTGAACGGCGTGGTCGCTTCCGAGTTTGGTCTACTCGACCCGAACAGGGAAGCCACCCCCCAACTGAAAATTGAGCTGCGGAAAGCGATCGTCGCCGCGTGGAATCGACTCAAACGAGAAGGCACACCGAAAATCGTTTTTACGGCACATGATGATAACATCGAAGACAAGTGGACGGCACGATTTTTACAAGAAACGCTCGACGTACCGTCTGAATTCGTACCGTTGCACACTTTACTCGTCGACGAAGACGGCGTCTACACACCATCGGGTGAGCGAATTGACATCTTATATCGCCAAACATATCCGATTGAGCACCTTGTGGACGACCGGGCTCCAGACGGAGACTTGATTGGCATTCGGTTACTTGAACTCGATCAACAAAAATACGTGTCACTGCTCAATCCCCTCTCTGCGTTTCTCATGCAATCGAAAGGCGTACAGGCGCTGATTTGGGAATTGTATGAGACCGAGACACTATTCGATCAAGCCGAGCGCGACATCATCGGAACATATTTTTTACCGACTTACTTAGAAGACACACCGTTTCTCGGTGAATCGGACTATGTCAAAAAGCCGGCATTCGGACGTGAAGGGGACTCCGTCATCTTGTATACGAAAGATGGCCAACCGTTTCATCGCGAAACATTACAAACGTATGCGGAAGAAACGGCCGTGTACCAACAGTTCATCGAACTCCCGACACGGATGACGACAACCGTCAAAGGTCGTATGGAGACACATTACATGGTCGGATGTTTTTGCTTGAACGGACACCCATCCGCACTCGGCGTCCGCGCCGGTAGCATGATCACGAACAACCAATCTTATTACTTAGCCGTTGGCACACCTATACAAAAGGAGACGAACTCATGACATTCATCACACTCGATTCAATCTTAAGCTTCCTGGCCCACCTCGGGACAGGATTCGGTCTCATTCTCGCGGGACTCATCATCTTCGCACTAACGACCAAATATTCGGAACGCAAGTTAATCAAAGAAGGCAACATGGCTGTCGCGTTGAAACTTTGGGGGAAAGCACTAGGACTCGCCATCGTCATTTATACAGTCTGGGCGAACAGCGTCAACTTGCTCGATGCGTTCATCTGGGGACTCGTCGGTATCGCCGCCCAAGTATTGGCGTTCTGGACGTTTGAATACATCCTTACACCAGGCGTGAATTTAGAAAAAGAAGTCGAGAATGGCAACATGGCCATCGGTTTCAGCTTGTTCGCCGCATCACTCGTCGTCGGGATCATCGTCGCCGCGAGCTTGACGTACTAATCAAACACCCCATGCACGCATTTGCGAAGCATGGGGTGTTCGTATTTATAAAAGTCAGGAGGAACAATCATGTCGAAGCGAATCATCTTACTCACAATCGTTTCCGGTCTCATCATCGTAGCCATCGCAGTCGGTGTCGGACTTTACACCTACACTAACATTCAGGCTGGTGACTCATACGAAAATGCCGAAAAAGAAATGAATCGTTATATGACGACGAACAATTGGTATACGTTTGAAATTCATAATATGGAACAGTCCGTTCTCTCTTTTTACACAAATGAAGACCGCTCCGTCATCGGTCTAGCTGAGATTGATGTCGAAACAGGGAACTTAGGGTCTGTCACGAAACAAACAGAGCCGAATCAGCCTTTTGATTTCGTCATCCTTCGAGTTGAAGACATGGAGTACATCGGTGTTCACCTTAAAGAGCGACCGGAAGATGTCGTCTATTTACGGTTAAACGGTGACGATGTCTCAAAAGATTTTCTTGTCAACGATCCCGAAATTGAAAGCTACACCATGACATATGTCATTGAAACATCACGACCGTCAGATGGTTCGTGGTCACTTGAAACATTGGATGCCAACAAACAAGTCATACATTCAAGTAAACTCACGGAATAACCTATATTGTGCATCAAGACGACTTTTTCCAGTCGTCTTTTTTAGTTGGTCGCAAGAACTCCAGACGGCCCGAAAAATTCATATCGTGCCTGTGGAATAGCGCGAACGACCGTTTCCATCATCGCATTCGGTCCGCACGTATAAACATCATGCCCTTCCACATCAAGTTCCTCAAGGTGTGACTTATTCATGCAACCCGATACGTCATCTGCATGTGTGAGCAGATGAAGCCCTTCCTTCACGAGTTCATCGAGTTCGTCTCCGAGTGGACGAAGGTCCATACTCCGAACCGCGTGCAATAACGTGACAGGACGTCCTTGTTCGAGTGCCGTCTTCGCCATGTTGAAGAGGGGCGTAATCCCGATTCCTCCCGCGATGAGTGTGAGCGGACGTTTAGACGTTTCAAGGATGAATTCTCCTGCTGGTGCGCTCATCGGGACTTCTGTTCCGACCGTCTGCTCATGAAGCCAGTTTGAGACGAGTCCCTCCGCTTTCGGCGCAATCCAGTAGCCGTCTTCTGTCGTCTCGATGACACTATATTGACGGTGATGTAGGATGTCCTCTCCTACAATGCGCGCTTGAACCGAGACATATTGTCCTGGGATGGCTGTGCCAATAACTCCATCTTTCGCGACGAGACGGAATCGTTTCACTTCAGGTGTATCTACTATGATTTCTTCGATGACGAACGGTTTGAATCCGACCCATGGCGCGTCATCATACATTTTTTTCTCGAGTGAGATGAAGACATCGGCAATCACACCGTAAGCTTTTGCCCATGCATCGATGATGTCAGGTGTTGCAGCTTCACCGAGTACGTCTTGAATCGCCGCAAGCAAGTTCTCACCAACGATCGGATAATGCTCCGGGCGGATGTTCAAACTTTTATGTTTATGAAGTGCTGGTTGGATGGCAGGAAGAATCGCTTCGAGTCGGTCGATATGAAGCGCAGCCGCATAGACCGCGTTCGCGAGTGCTTCCGGCTGACGTCCTCGCTTTTGGTTCGTATGGTTGAAGAAGTGACGAACTTCTGGATTTTGTTCAAACATTCGTTGATAAAAATGCTTCGTGATCGTCACACCATTTTCTTTCAAAACTGGTGCCGTCGCCTTTACAATCTCAATCGTTTGTTGATCTAACATGTGAATTTCCCCCTTTTGTTTTGTACACGTTCATTATGTGAGTCAAGTCACTTTAAAGCAATATATTAAATACTTGTTTAAAGTAGATTTCACGTTTCTGACTTATTTTCGCCATCACCCTTTCACATTTGTTCGAATCGCACTTTTTTGGATTGTCTTGTACAATGAAACGAGAGGTGATGATGGATGAGACTCACGCAAACATGTGACTACGCACTGCGAACGTTGATGTATAGCGCTACGTTTTCACATCGGCTCGTCACGATTCAAGAAGTGGCAGACCAATATAACATCTCCAAAAACCATGTCATGAAGGTCGTATATGAGCTTGGGAAACATGGTTATTTGGAATCGGTGCGTGGTCGAGGCGGCGGCTTTCGACTCGCACGACCGATGGATGACATCAATGTAGGGGAAGTCGTTCGGACGATGGAACCGTTCGAACTCGTGGAATGCTTCGGGGAAGGCCGATGCGTCATCGCACCTGCCTGTGATTTACGAGGTGTTTTGAATGAAGCCATGTTGGCGTTTCTTCATGTACTCGATCGTTACACGATTGCGGATCTCGTCGTCAACCGAACGAACGAACTCGCCATGTTATTAGGCGTACAAAACCCGACGGACTGAAATGGTCCGTCGGGTTTTCCGCTTACAAAGACTTTAGTTTTGATTCGATTTCTGCTCGCTTTGACTCAAGAAACGGAGGCAAGGCTAATCGCTCTCCGAGTCTCTCAAGCGATTCATCCATCGCAAATCCCGGTTCATCTGTTGCCAGTTCCACTAAGATTCCGCTCGGTTCGCGGAAGTAAATCGACTGAAAATAGTAACGGTCAATAAGACCAGAGTGGCTGATTCCATGTGCGTCAAGCTTCTCGATCCACTTCGTCATATCGTCTGTTTCTTCCACTCGAATCGCCACATGATGCACACTCCCTCGCCCTGGTCGTTCCGATGGCAAATCCGGCCGATCGACGAGATGAATCTCTGTTGCCACACCACCCTCGCCCGTCTCAAAGACACGCACGTCATGTCCATCCCGTTCAAATGTCGTTACATATCGATAGCCAAGCACTTCTGTCAGCACCCGTGCCGTCTTGTCAATCCGCCGTACCGTCCACTCACTGAATCCGAGACCGAAGATGCCGAGGTCCGTTGGCACTGGACCTTTGCTCCAAGGTGTCCCGCTCCCTCCTTCTACAAGACAGAGACGTTGACCCTCATGATCTTCGAACGAAAGGGTCGCCCTTCCTAAAACCAACTCGATTTCTCCGTAAGATACATCGAACGCGTCAAAACGCTCCTGCCAGTACGCGAGCGCTCCATCCGGCACCCTGAGTGCTGTCCGAGAAATACTGCTTGACCCTCGATACGTCTGTCCGAGAAACGGTAACTCAAAGAACGTCAAATCGGTTCCAGGCGTACCCGTCTCGTCTGCATAGAACAAGTGATACATCGATGGGTCATCCTGGTTAACCGTCTTTTTGACGAGCCGCATCCCTAGTATTTCCGTGTAGAATCGCAAGTTCTTCTTAGCATCCCCGGTCATCGCTGACACGTGATGTTGTCCACTAATCACCTTCATCCCTCATCTCCCCTTTCGACTATATCGTTATTGTATCATCCCCAAATGAGTAAAGTCCTCTTTACATTATGTAAAGTTTGTTTTACACTAGTGGTAGAAACTAGAAATGAGGTGGCACGATGCCATTGATCAACCGCGTGAAAGAACTGCGTGCCCGGCACCAGTTAACCCAAGGTGACCTGGCCGAAAAAGTTGGTGTGACGAGACAGACGATCATCTCGCTCGAGAAAGGCAGCTACACGCCGTCGCTCATGCTGGCGATGCACATCGCAAGGGTGTTTGAGGAACCGGTCGAATCTATATTCACAATCGAGGAGGAATCACAATGAAACATGTCGTCATTCAATCTATTTCAAGTATCATCCTGTATGTCCTGATGGCTTTTCTATTCAGTTCGTTTTTATCTGATATGTCGAAAACAGTCATCGAGTCTGACCGATTCTTAGTTGAATTTAATCTACTTCCACTACTTTTACTCGTTGTTTTTGGCATCGTTTGGACAGTCTATTCGTTTAACACCCGGCCGAATAAACAGTTGAGCTTTGCCCAATGGTCCGTCCGGATGACAGAGTTCAGTGAGGTCGATGAGCGTGAACAAATCATCACAGCGAAAGCGACAAAAGCTGCCTACGTCTCGTTCGGTATTTCAGTCCCAATTCTTATGGGATCGTTCATGTTCTATCCGTTATTTGAAGAGACGCTCCCTGCCTATCCAATATACGCCCTTGCTTCTACATTGGTCATCGCGACACTCGTTTATATGACGACCTGGATTCGCGGCTATCGACATTAAGGAATTCATCACGAATTCCTTTTTTTTGTGTCCATTTTTCATCGATTCGGCTATCATGATTGCCAATTCTATTACACCATGCTTATATATAACTAAATGGTTATATAAAGAATGTAAGGAGTCTTGCTTTGTGAAAACCGTCGATTTGACGATCGGAAACGTGCAACGCGTCATTCTGGCTCTTGCCCTTCCGCTCGTCGGTAGCTCGTTATTACAGTTTACGTATAGTCTCGTCGACATGTTTTGGGTCGGTGCGCTCGGGAGCGATGCTGTGGCAAGTATCGGTGCAGCTAGTTTTTATATCATGCTCGGACAGGCGATTCAATCGTTGATTGTCGTTGGCGCCGGCATCAAAGTATCACAAGCTGTTGGGAGACGTGACCTCAATTCGGTTCAGCGCTATGTCCGGGCCGGCAGGCGTCTGAATCTAACACTCGGTCTTTCGTACGCCTCACTACTAATTATGTTCGGTCATACCCTCATCGGCTTTTTGAATATGGGTGCCCCCGCTGTGGAGCAGCTTGCGTATGAATATTTGTTCGTCAGCGCGCCGATGCTCATCTTTTCTTTCTTTAATTTGCTGTTTGCTCGTCTATTCAGTGCATATGGCAATACGACAACAGCGATGCGAATCAATGCGACAGGTGTCATCCTCAATATGATTCTCTCCCCGATTTTCATTTATCCATTCCAACTCGGTGTGATCGGGGCTGCTCTTGCAACACTTGTCGCCAACGTCATGATGTTCGGATTGTTTCGGCACCGCGCTCGTACATTATTCAATTGGGATGAAGTCGTTCAGCCGACTCGAGCTGACTATAAAGAAATCATCCGTCTTGGTTTTCCGATGGCAACCCAACGGATTTTGTTCACGGTAATCAGTATTTTTCTTGCCCGCATGATTGGCTCATACGGGACGGAAGCGATTGCGGCACAGCGCATCGGACTTCAAATCGAATCGATTGCCTACATGATGATTGGTGGCTTGAACGGAGCAATGGCTAGCTATACCGGTCAAAACCTCGGGGCACGAAAAGTAGATCGTGTTTATGAAGGTTACCGGGTAACGACCCGACTCGGGATGATTTACACAGGATTCATTATGTTGTTCTTTTTATTCGTCCCAGATTTACTCATTGGTCTATTCGTCGATGACGTTCGAACCATCGAAATTGGGGCGAGCTACTTGCGAATTATCGGCATTTCGCTCGTCTTCTCATCGATTGAAATGATCGGAAACGGTTACTTCTCAGGACTCGGATTACCGAAAATCCCCGCGACCATCTCGATTATTTTCACAGTGGCCCGTATCCCGCTCGCATTTTTTCTTGAGCCTTATCTCGGAATCGATGCCATCTGGTGGAGTATCGCCATTTCAAGTATCACAAAAGGGCTTGTCTCTGCCCTCTTTGTCCGACTAACGAAAAAGGAAGTGATTTCCCTTGCAGAAGCAGTTTAATCAACTACCCCACCATCTCATCACAAGTGGAAAATTTGCCATCGAGCGAGAAATGTTACGAGTCACGTCAGAAGGCACACTAGCTGTTACGAAGCATCCAAAAGCACTCGGTCATAAAGCGACACATCCATATATCACGACCGACTTTTCTGAAAGTCAAATTGAGCTCGTCACCCCGACGTTTCCGACGATTGAGGCGGCACATCATTTTTTAGAAACGCTATACGACATCACGGCGCTAAACATAGGCGATGAACGCCTTTGGCCGCAATCGATGCCATGTGCCTTGCCGGAAGGTGGTACGATTCCACTCGCTGATTTTGGTGTGTCCGGACTAGAGGCTAGCCGTTATCGTGAGCATCTGCTCCAAAAATATGGTGCGAAAAAACAACTCATTTCTGGAATCCATTTCAACTTTTCATTTTCCGATGAGATGTTATCCGCATTATACGAAGGATCCCCTGAACAATATCGACACTTCAAAGATCACCTATATTTGAAGTTAGTTCGTCAATATTTACGAATGCGTTGGCTCATCGTCTATTTGCTCGGTGCTACCCCCGCCGTACATGCGAGTTATGAAGAACGATGTGTCAGCCAGATGCAAGCGCTTCATGTAGACACTTTTTCAAATAAACAAGCATTGTCATATCGGAATAGCGACTGTGGGTACACGAATGTTGAACCACTTTATCCAAATTATGCGACACTCTCTAGTTATATAGATGATGTAAGATGGTTCATTGCCAAAGGCGAGATTGCCAATCCGAACGAACTCTACTCCCCCATCCGATTGAAAACATCGAAAGGTGGTAACGACTTAAATCAACTCGAGGCACACGGTATCGATTACATTGAAATTCGCAATATCGATTTGAATCCGTTTGAAAAGACCGGAATTGCTCGTTCAGATTTACGGTTCCTTCATCTGTTTTTGTTGTACTTGACCTTTACTGAGGAGACATCTCATGTCGATTGGCAAGCTGAAGCGTACAATAATCAACAACGTGTCGCCAAAGAAGGCATGTCTCCCGCAAGCATATTGACTCGAGATGGTTACGCCATCCCTTTACACACGTACGCGACAGAACTTCTCGACGCCATCGATTCGTTCAACACACACTATGACCTCGGCTTCGAAGATGTCTTTCCCGCTGTACGCGAAAAAATTGATCACGTGGACAGGACGTATGCTTCCCGATTAAAGACGATTATGATCGAGACAGGTTATCACGCATGGTCCCTCGCCCAAGCAGAACACTTTTATGAGGACGCCTATGCAAATCGTTTTCGCATTCACGGTTATGCCGACCTGGAACTGTCTACTC
Source organism: Exiguobacterium sp. s121 (assembly GCF_018617245.1). GTDB lineage: Bacteria > Bacillota > Bacilli > Exiguobacteriales > Exiguobacteriaceae > Exiguobacterium > Exiguobacterium profundum. The sequence goes on along the minus strand of NZ_JACSJV010000001.1, from coordinate 149,681 downwards.
AAATCTTAATGAAATCCGCAATTAAACGTGGTTATCGTGTCGATGTCATCGATCGTTCTGACCAGTTCATTCGGATTCGAAACGGCAAACACGAAGAATACGTCAAACAGGCAACGAAAACATCAAAAGACAATTATGTTTCCGTTTTAATGATGGAGAATAAAACGGTGACAAAGTTTGTACTCGCAGAGCATGGCATTCGTGTCCCTGAAGGGGTAGAACTTCAAGAGGAATCGGATTTATCTCAGGCATGGCATTCATTTTCAAAACAACCCATCGTCTTAAAGCCGAAGTCTACAAACTTCGGAGTCGGTATTCACATTTTTAAAGACGGAGCGACGTATGAGGAAGCACTGTCTGCATTTCAGTATGCGAAAACGTTTGATGATGTCGTTTTACTTGAGACATTCTTACCCGGAAAAGAATATCGCTTCCTCGTCATCGGGGATGATGTCGCGGGCATCCTCCATCGTGTCCCGGCGAACGTCACTGGAGATGGCACCTCTTCGATCCGTCAACTCGTTGCGACAAAAAATGAAGACCCGTTACGCGGAAAAGGATACAAGACACCGCTCGAGAAAATCGAAATCGACGAGGTCGTCATCTCATTTTTACGTGCTCAAGGCAAGACCCCCGATAGTATTCCCGCTCTCGATGAGCGTGTCTTCTTACGCGAAAACTCTAATATCAGTACCGGCGGAGATAGTATCGACTATACGGATCAAATTTCTGACATCTATAAGCGTATTGCTGTCGATGCCGCTAAGTCAGTCGGGGCAACCATCTGTGGTGTCGATATGATGATTCCCTCTCTCGATGATGCGCAAATCGAATACGGTATCATCGAATTGAATTTTAATCCCGCCATCCATATCCACGCTTTTCCTTATGAAGGAAAAGAACGACCGATTGGTGAGATGCTACTTGATTTATTGTTTAAATATTGAGTATTCCTGTTTCGGAATATTCCTAATTGGGAATATTCAAAATAAGAGGACGGTGACGAAAAATGGAAGAGAGATTGGCTTCTTTGTTTCAAGCGTTAGCCGACCCGAACCGGTTGCGGATGATCGAATTGTTACGGAAACAAGAGTGGACGGTCGTAATGATGGCAAATCAGCTTGGAATCAGTCAACCGCAGACATCGAAGCACTTGCGAATTCTGTATGATGCAGGTCTCGTCACAGTAACCATTGATGCCAATCGAAGACGTTATGCACTCAAGTCTCAAGCACTCGAACCGTTAGATGCTTGGCGGACGTATATGGCTCGGGAAACAGAGCGACTCGATCGATTGGAGACGTTTTTAGCGGAGTCACAGCGAGAGGAGAATGGATCATGAGTACGGTCAAATCACATGTAGAGGGCACGACATTGATTATGGAACGTCTGTTCAAGGCACCACGCCAACTTGTATTTGAAGCATTCTCGACACCTGCACATTTAGAGAAATGGTGGGGACCGTCCGGATGGGAGACGAAAGTATACAGCTTCGACTTCAAACCGGGGGGGATTTGGCATTATTGCATGACTTGTGTCGACAAAGAACAAGGTGACTTTTATGGTATGGAATCATGGGGCAAATCAACCTTTATCGACGTCGATCCATACTCCCGAATCGTCTATACGGATGCATTCTCGGATGCGGACGGACACGTCAATCCGGACTTGCCTGTCATGACGATCACAAATGAATTTCTCGATACATCGGAAGGCACGTTATTCATTAGTCGCTCCGAATTCCCGAATGAAGAGGCTCTCCAACAAGTCGTCGAAATGGGCGCTGTCGAAGGGTTCAATTCCCAACTCGATCGTCTCGAAGCGATTGTAAGCCAGTAAAAAACATGCACCGTTCCCGAAAAGGAATGGTGCATGTTTTGATTCATCTGAACTGCCGAAACAATCCATCAAGCTGTTCTCGCGTAATCCGTTCAAACGTATCTCCGATGCTTACTTCGGTTGAACAGTGTCCGTCTTTTTCAACAAGATACCCCGTAATGCCTACTCCTGTTTCTTCTTGGATGCGCGCAATTTTCTCACCAATTTCTTCCTTCTCCCCTTGAAAATGAAGATGGAACATATTCGTGACCGGGATGCGTGGAGTCGTCCACACGCCATCGAGTTCATTGAAGCGCGCTGCCAAGCGGACGGCCTCGTTTCGATACTCGGCCATCTTGTCTTTTCGTAGCTCATAATAATAATCCGCAGACAGGATGTATGGATATAAGCTGATTAAGTCACCACCGTAGCGTCGCTTCCATACTTTCGACGTGTCACAAAATGCCTTCGGTCCAGCAAGGATGGCACCGGCAATGCCACCGATTCCTTTATAAAACGAGACGTATACGCTATCAAAGAGCGCACAAATCTCAGATGCCTCTTTTTCATAATACGGAAGCGATTCGAACAGTCGTGCACCATCCAGATGTAGATGAATCGCTTTCTCACGACAGTGTTCATGAATTGCCACAAGTTCCTCGAACGTCGGCAATTCCCCGCCGATTTCTCGTTGTGGCAGTTCGAGCAACAGACACGCGATGTCCGGTAACGCTTGTATCTCTTCGAGCGTCATCAATCGGTTTTCGTCCCCCACTAAAATCGGTTCGATGTGATGCAACTCTTTTAAACCATCCTGCTCATGAATTTCAAGGTGGCACAGCGGGTGATATGCGACCTTTTTCTTCCCTGTCTCATCACACCAAATGCGTAGCGCAATCTGCTGTGCCATCGTACCGCTTGGAAAGAAAACTGCCGACTCTTTCCCAAGAACCTGTGCCATCTTCTCTTCGAACTGTCGAATCGTTTTCCCCTGTCCATACTGATCACTCGGCTCATCTTCACGCACATGCTCAAATGCGCGTTTCAATACCCCGGCTTCCCGTTTGCCGTGACCGCTCAATTGAACGTTCGTCTGACGATACGTGTCTGCCAATCGCTCCATTCTTTCCCCTCCTCGACAAATAAGCTCCCTGTCAGTATAACAGGGAGTCCTCTCTTCAGTCGCGAATGCGGACGATGAGTTTACCGCGCACTTTTCGCGTTTGTAGTTTTTCGAGACCTTCTTTCAATTGGTCGAACGACAACACTTCTGTGACGAGATCGTTCAGTTCACCTGCATCGAGCAAGTTCATCATCTCTTCGGCCATATACGCCAAGTTGCGAATCGCATGTTCGTCCTCGCTCGCATGCGCCGCCCCGAGTGCCACTTCGTGAATCGAAGGAGATAACGTGAAGCCTTTCATGTTCGTCATGTCTGGTGGCCCGGCGATGTAGGCGAGGTGTCCGCTGAATGCGAGACGATCTAGGTCTGCTGTCGCAACGTCTCGTCCGACTGTATTCAAAATCAGGTCGACACCACGTCCATCTGTTTCTTCCATGATCCGTGCCGTCACGTCCTCGACGTTATAATCAATCACCACGTCCGCCCCGAGTGATTCTACCCACTCAACGTTCTCAGGAGATGCCGTCGTGAATACCTTCAGACCGAGCCGTTTTGCGAGCTGAATCGCAAATCCACCGACACCGCCCGCTCCTGCGTGTACGAGAATCGTCTCCTTATCTCGCGTGTTCAGCTTCTGCATGACCGCTTCATATGCTGTCATCCCCGCACACAGGATAGAAGCCGCTGCCTCATCGCTTACACCTTGCGGAACGACCGCACACGCCCGGGCATCGACGACCGTATACTCGGCGAATCCCCCATATTTCGAAAGATCCGTATGAACAGCCACACGCGAACCCGTAATGATGTTGGCGATACTCGAACCGACCTCAACGACTTCTCCGACGAGGTCGACACCGAGAATGTGTGGATATGACCAATTCGGGTTTCCGTTTGATCCGACTTTATAATCGACCGGATTCAAGGCGATCGCTTCGACACGAATCAACAGTTCTCCCGCTCCTGGTGTCGGTCGGTCGATTTCTCCAATATGCAGATGATCAAGACCAGGTTGATCGAGTAGCCATGCTTTCATGTTTAGTAAGCTCCTTCCGAATACGTGAGTTCGTATGAGTGTGAATAAATTTCAACGAGGTTGCCGAATGGATCTTCGCAGTACACCATGCGGTACGGTTTTTCACCTGGGTAGTATTCACGAATCGGCATCCGTTGTCTCCCGCCGTGAGCGACAATCTTCTCGACGAGCCCTTCGATGTCAGGGTCTTGTACACAGTAGTGGAAGATCCCTGTCTTCCAAAACTCGAAGTTGTCTTCTGGTGTTTCGTTGTTCGGGAATTCGAACAACTCAATCCCGATTCCGTCTCCCGTTGACATATGAGCGATTCGGAATTTGCCCCAGCCCGGTCCGAAGACGTCGGTACACATCACACCGATTGGCGAATCATCCTCGACAACGTCTGATGGTGTCATAATCGTATACCACCCCATCACGTCCTCATAAAATTTTACGGCCTCAGCGACGCTCGGTACAGAAAGACCGATGTGTGAAAACGTTCTTGGATATGTCATGTTTCATCTACTCCTTTTTGTTTGCTCAATTTAGCGGATAACGATAAGATACTGTCATTGAAGCAAGAAAAAAAGTACGCACATTGAAGTAACTACCCGAAAGTGAGGTTCCTTGAACATGACCACATCGTTCCCCGTCAACCGCGCACTTGAGATTATCGGCGGCAAATGGCGCCCCCAAGTGTACTGCACGCTTCAAGATGGACCGCTTCGTTTTTCTGATATTCAACGAGCGATTCCGGACGTCAGCCGAAAAGTGTTGACCGACCAATTGCGCGAGCTCGAGCAGCTCGGCATGGTTCGCCGTGTCGACTACTCGACCGAGAAGCACCTGCACGTCGAATATTCATTGACCGAAGACGCCCTCGGACTGCAACCCGCCATGAATGCCCTTTGTTCATGGGGAGAGTGCCACGACAAAAAATAATCCCGAGCCACATGGCCCGGGATTATTTTTATGAGGCGAACAGACTAATCAAATTCCCATCCGCATCGTACAGGATGGCGTAACGTTGACCCCAGAACGCATCCCACGGTGCTTTGTGTGACGCATAACCTTGTTCAAGGACTGAATCATACAAAGTATTCAGCGACTCTCGACTTTCACATAAGAAGGCAAGCTCAATCCGATGTCCTTCTGCCTGTTTCCATTCCCCGTACACCGATTCGGCCACTTCCACCGTATCGAACGCGAGACGCACGCCCCCCTCATCGATTTCCACATGCGCTTCTCCATTCATCGCTTCCGGAATCTCAAACCCGAGCGCACGATAAAAATCGAGTGAGCGCTTCATATCCTTCACGACGATGCCGATCATATCCAACTTGACTGCCATCTTGTCCCCTCCCTTTATTTTCATGATACGATTTGAGTGTAGCACGACCACTTCCATCAGAGACGAGGAATTTCAATGAATTATACGTTTCAACCACTCACCCAAGAGCAAGCCGAACGTATCGCCTTTGAGTGGCGTTATGAAGGCGACTACGCGTTTTACAATATGGACGCCGACGAGGAAGACCTCACCTCATTTTTAGATGCAGATGAACGGGGCGATACGACGTTCGCCGTCCTTGAAACGAATGAGATGATTGGCTTTGTCACGTTACAATTCGAATCACCAGGAACTGTTACCATCGGTCTTGGCATGCGCCCTGATTTGACGGGCAACGGCAATGGATATCGATTTCTAACATCGATTTTAAATTGGATTGATGCGACATATGGGACTTGCAATGTGTGTCTTACTGTCGCCACGTTCAACAAGCGAGCGATCCGTTTATATGAATCGCTCGGTTTCACCCCACAGGAAATATTTATGCAGGAGACGAACGGTGGAGTGTATCCTTTTCTTTCGATGACACATGAACTCAGCAAAACCCCGAACAACTGATGTCCGGGGTTTCGTTATGTCCGCTGCTTCTTTTGAATATATGAGAGACCGAGCGCTCCGATGAGAATCGTCCCTTTGACGATGTCTTGCGCATAATACGGGACATCCCACATCGTCAGTCCGTTTAGAAGAATCCCAATCAAAATAGCTCCAATCAATGTTCCGATGACGTTCGGACGCCCTGTTCCGAAGACAGCATAACCAATGTAAGCAGCCGCGACGGCATCCATCAAGAGGGGTGCCCCAGCCGAGACCTGACCAGTCCCAATCCGAGATGCAAGAATGATCCCACCGATGGCCGCAAACAACCCACTGAGCACGTAGGCATAAAGTTTAATGCGATTCACGGCAATCCCAGAACGACGGGCCGCTTCGGCGTTCGATCCGACGTAATAAAACTCACGCCCAGTCCGCGTATAAGTCAAGAACAGATGCGCTCCGATAAAGAATACCAGCATGAGTAGGGCGACGAACGGAATCGGACCGATTGTCCCTTGACCGATGAATAGAAACGACGGGATGAAACGTCCTGGCGCCGTCCCCCCTTCAATCGGCATGTTGTCATAAATCGAGAATCCTTTCGTATACGTCAATTGAATCCCGTTAATGACGTACATGATGGCGAGTGTCGCTAGTAAATCCGGCAACCGAAACTTGATTGTGACGAGCGCATTTAACAGCCCGACGAGAATCCCGAGTGCAAGTGGGATCAGCAGAGCGACGAGTAGCTCTTGTCGATGAAGGACGAGGCTTGCTGCCGCCCCGATTGTCGCAAGACTCGCCGTTGATCCGACTGATAAGTCAAATCCTCCTACGATGAGCGAGAATGTGACGCCAAGGGCAAGTAACGACACGATTGAAACCGATTTGATAATGTCACTAAAATTTGCATACGTCAGAAATTGATCGTTCGTCACGGTAAAGACCGCAATCAAACCAAGGATTGCGAGTAACGTCCCATACTGACCGATATGACCGCTGATTCGTTTTCGTTCCTTGACCACCAATTGTGCCATCTTACACGCCTCCTTTCTCTACAATTTGTCCACGGTCGAGCCAAACAATCCGATTGGCGACCCGTTCAAGTTCATGTCGCTCACTTGACGTGAACAATACGGTCTTCCCTTGTTTCGCGAGTGCAATGACGCGTTCATACACGTCTTGTTTCGCTGCGATATCGATTCCTTTTGTCGGTTCGTCGAGCAGATAGATGTCTCGTTTATCGAGCAACCATTTGCTGAAGACGACCTTCTGCTGATTTCCGCCACTCAGCTCACTTACCGGTTGTCTCACGTTCGCATAGCGGACGCGAAGCGATTTCAATACGTCCGAGACATCATCGGTCTTTCCTGCGACAGCAATCACGTTCCGTTCAATCGTCTCGTCTAAAAATAATCCATGACGACGTCTCTCCTCTGGAACGAGTGCAAACCCTAAACGTACGGCGTCTGCTGGTTCTTTGATCACGTGCTCTTTCCCCTCGATTGTGATGGATTGACGAATTCCAGAAAGACCGAACAATGCTTCCATCAGTTCCGTCTTCCCACTTCCCGTCAATCCACCAATCCCGAGCACTTCCCCGCGATACGCTTCAATCGAAATGTCAGATTGGAAGACTGGAAGGGGCAACTGCGCAGACAAGAAAATCTCATTTTCAGGCACTGCCTTTTCTAACACTGCATCAAATGTCGTCCCACTCAAAAATGTCTGCACCGCTTCCGAGGAGAGCGATTGGTACGGTCCATCGTACACAACACGTCCGTCTCGAAGAAACGTAGAGGTCGACGTGACCCGTGTGAGCTCGTTTGAACGATGCGTGACCAATACAATTCCGACTCCTTCTGTCGCAAGCTTCTGTAACAATTCCAGTAAGGCGTCGGCCTCCGTTTCTGATAAGGCAGCGGTCGGTTCGTCGAGGAGTAAATACTTGGCATCGCTCTCGAGTGCTCGGGCGATGAGAAGGCGCTGCTTCACGCTGAGCGGGTATTGACCGGCTGGAATCGTTGGATCGACCTCTAAACCGACTCGGGACAACACGCGTTGCGCTCGCTCTTTCAAACGTTGCGGGCGAATCCATTTCACCGTCTGCCATGGAAGGACATTCTCATACACAGGCAAGTCCAAATAGAGCGCATCATCGACTTCTTGCGATACCGTGATGATGCCATGACGAATCGCTTCCGCTGGTGTGAGCCAGATTGGTTTTCCATCAATGGACAATTCGCCGGACGTCGGTTCGACCGTTCCGTTTAGCAGTTTGATGAGGGTACTCTTACCGGCCCCGTTCAAACCGAGGAGACCATGAATGTCTCCAGGCTTCAAACTGAATGACAGTTGATCAAGCACCGTGACGTCACCGTACTGTTTCGTGATTCGTTCCAAGTGAATCATCAGTCCGTCTCCTTCATCCAATCCGACCATGCCGCATTTGATTCGCCCCAACCCGGAACGTACTGTCCAAGGTCATCCATCGTGACAGCCTCGTCCGGCAAGACATCACGATCCACTAGATATGGGTCGACCGAATGAATTGAAGGCGTTTCGTCCCCGACTACTTTTTGATAAGCGTAACGGACTTGAATGCGACCGATTTCGGCTGGATCTGTGGCAGCTGTCACTTTCCACGGACTTCCCTCTTCTTGCATAAGTTGTAAATCTTCGTCACTCAAATCAATTCCATAGACGGCAATCTCGTCACGTCCTGCCTGTTTGATGGCACGGCTCGCCCCTTTTGCGAACTCATCCCACATCGCAAACACCGCATCAATTTCGCCTTCCGGGTACTTCTTCAAAATCGCCTCCATCTGGCTTTGCGTATCGAGCGCCGTGTTGTTCGTCGCCGAACCGAACTTTGCGACTTCCTGGATGCCGGGATAGCGTTTTAAGAACGCGTCATAAATCGTATGTCGACGTTCCATCGGGGTGAATCCACCGACCCAAATCGTGACGATGTTCCCTTCCCCGTCCAAATCTTCCGCGAGTGCTTTTAGCGAGCGCCATGCTAGTGAATAATCATCTTGGTCGATGACCGTCACGCCTTCGTTCGTCAAATCGTTATCGAATGCAACGACTTTGATGCCTTTGTCGAGCGCCCGTTGAACCGGTTCTTTCAAGGCATCGGCACGTCCGTGGTCAATCAAAATCACATCGACTCCTTGCGTCGTCGCCGTATCGACATAACTCGCCATTTTCGACAAATCATTTTCGGCATTATACACTTTCACGTTGCCACCGAACGCTTCGACTTGCTCGGTCACCCCTTCGATATACTGCGAAGAGAACGTCCCGATCGACATCTGCATAACGAGGGCGACTTCTAGATTTTTCGGAAGCGTTTCATTTGAGACGTTGACGGTTTTCGCTTCCGTTTTACTTGTTGTCGTAGTCGTTTTCGGTTGAGCCTGTTCATTCGTGCATCCGGCAAGTGCCAGGATGACGGTCAACAGGAAGAAGATGATTTTTTTAGACATATGTGTTTCCTCCTACATGTTCTACAATGACCGACTCAGTCGGTTCGAGCACACCTGTCTCTGTAATTAGACCGGTAATCAGTTCGGGTGGTGTCACATCAAACGCCGGATTGAAGACGGTGATGCCTACGAGTGCCGTCGGATGTCCCCCGATATGGGTCACTTCATGCGCGTCCCGTTCTTCGATTTGAATCGTGTCATCTGCCTCTAAATCGAATGTCGAATGCGGAGCAGCCACATAGAATGGGATGCCGTAATGCTTCGCCAAAATCGCAAGCTGAAGTGTTCCGATTTTATTCGCTGTATGACCGGTACGGGTGATGCGGTCCGCCCCGACGATGATAGCATCGATTTGTTTCGTCTGGATGGTCCAGGCCGCCATGTTATCTGTAATCAGTGTGACATCGATATCTGCCCGGTCGAGCTCCCATACGGTCAGTCGTGCTCCTTGAAGCAGCGGTCGCGTTTCGGACGCGAACACCCGAAACGGGATGCCACGCTCTTTCCCGACATAGAACGGCGCGAGCGCGGTACCGTATCGTGACGTCGCGATGGCACCGGCGTTACAAATCGTCAATACGTTGCCACCAGCGGGTAACACGGTGAGCGCATGTTCCCCAATCGTGCGATACGTAGCCACGTCTTGTTCAAAGATTTCAATCGCACGCTGCTTGATTGCTTTTGCAATCTGTTCAAAGTCCTCCCCCACATTCAATCGAAGGAGTGATTCGATGACATGCTGTAAGTTGACCGCGGTCGGTCTTGTCGCAATCAACCGTTGACCGACTTGATTCAATTGGAGATGAAAATATGGATTGTCTTGCAGACGTGACGCTTCTTTCGCAAGGACAAACGCTCCGAAATAAGCGATGGCCGGTGCACCGCGAACTTGAAGCGACTTGATTGCCTGCTCGGCCTGTTCAAGCGTCAACACTTCGACATAGCGCTCTTCTTGCGGCAACAGCGTCTGATCTAAAATCGTCAACACTTCCGTGTCGGCATCGAAATGAATACTTTGCACACTCATACGCGCACCTCCGACAAGACTGGAATCAATTGATCGATGGATTGAATTTGATGGCGCTGTTTGATGAGACGCGTACCGAGCTCTAAGGCGTGGCGTTTCCGTTCGATGCGAAGGTCGTCTGGTAATGTCTCTAAGTCGGCGACTCCAGCCAGACCGACAGTCCGCCGAATCAATTCGCAGCCTGCGTAGCCGATGGCGTCACTCAAAATGGATGGCAACAGTTCGTCCACGAATCCTACTGTGTTGAACGGCTCTGCGGCCTGTGTAAAGCGGGTACGGAACGTTTTCTCGAACGTCTCCCAGACGGTGAGTACTTCTGTGAAGCGTTCGAATCGTTTCAACGGATGCGCATACGTTGAGAACACCAGATGAGCAATGATTTGACCAATGTCAAAGCCGAACGGACCGTAAAACGCAAATTCGGGATCGATGATTTTTGTTTCTTGACGGGTCGCAAAAATGCTTCCTGTATGTAAATCCCCGTGCAGTAGCGCTTCGTGCTTCGTCACGAACCCAACCTTCAATTTGGTCACTTCAATTTTCAAAGCGAGGTCTGACCAGAGTTGCTCCACATCCGGACGAAGGACTGGCTCGATTTGATTCGATTCTGCGTCGCGATACGGGTCGGTGAAGATCAGTTTCTCCGTGATATCGCATAGTTCTGGATTGTAATACTCTTTTTCGATTTGTTTCTTCACGAGTGGTCCGTTCGCGTAGTCAGACGTCGCAAACAACGTTTCCCCGAGGAACGTACCGACGTGGCGGGCTAAGTTCGGGTAGCTCTCTCCTTTTAGGAAGCCGGTGCGGACGATTTCGAACGATGATAAATCTTCTAAAATCGTATAGGCGAGTTCACGGTCACTCCCGAGGACACTCGGGACGAACTGAGGCACGACTTTTGAAAATTCACGAAGAGCCAGCTGTTCAATCCAAGACCGATCAAGCGTGAGCGGCCAGCTCTCCCCCACGACTTTTGCATACGGTAACGCTTGTTTCACAATCAATGACGTCTCTCCTTGACGAATGCGAAAGACGAGATTTAAATTTCCATCCCCGATCTCCTCGCATTCTGCAATCCCCTCTTCTAGTAACCCTAACTGTCGAACGTGGTCGACGACACTCTGTTCTGTAAACGCCTCATAAGCCATGATGGTTTTCCCCTTTCTTGGATCTATGCATGAAAAAAGCCCCTTTCTCCGCGAGAAAGAGGCACACCCAAATTGGTTGTTCCTCTCATCTTTCAGACATGTGTCTGGTGGATGTAGCACCGTGCCAAATGGTCGGTTGCTGCGGCGTCTTAGGGCCAATTCCCTCTGCCAACTCGCGATAAGAGTAAATGATGTAATTGTGTTTGACGTGTTGAGACGAATATTACGGACTAGGCATGCTAGTTGTCAATCCTCTATTTTCAGTCGCCCACTTATTTTCGACACGCATATATAGAAACATTATTTTTAAACTTTTTTTCTCAAAAAAAGGAATTGACGAGTGAGCGATTCTATGTAAAAATTCAATTAAATTTCACAACTTCACAACTATTCTTATCAAGAGCAGACGGAGGGACAAGCCCGATGATGTCGCAGCAACCGACCAGAAATGGCACGGTGCTAATTCTTGCAGCTAACGCTGAGAGATAAGAGTTCATTGTTTTTTTGAATGACCTCTTGCCTTGGCATGAGGTCATTTTTTGTTTGACCTGAAAGGAGGAACTTATGGGAATCATCGCTACTTATGAAATCAAACATACCGATCACGTCGAGCGTGTAGCTGAGAAAATCGCACATGAGCTGACCGTCGGGACATGGACCGAGTTGAACCATCTCGAACAATATCAACTGCAAGCGTTCCGAGGTGAGGTCATCGCCACGTCCCAACAAGAAACGACAAGTCGCTTCTCGATTCGCTACCCGCTACATAACGTGACACCGGACTTTTCGTCCATTCTGACGACGACATTCGGTAAGCTCTCCCTCGACCCAGGCGTTCAACTTGTCGACCTCTCGCTTCCAGAGGAACTCGCACCGGACTTTCCGGGTGCCGCATTCGGAGTTGAAGGGGTCCGGGACATCCTTCGTGTACACGACCGCCCGCTCGCGATGAGCATCTTCAAAGGCGTCATCGGACGAGACCTTGATTTTTTGGCGACACAACTCCGGGACCAGTTCGCAGGCAGCATCGACCTCGTCAAAGACGATGAAATTCTATATGACAATCCGCTCACCCCGTCGCTCGAACGGGCACGGATCGGGGCATCGGTCATCCGGGAGCATAAAGAAACGACCGGTCGCTCCGTTCTATACGCCGTCACGTTGAGCGGACCCGTTTTCACCTTACGCGACCAGGCGAAGCGATTGATTGAGGCAGGCGCGACCGCACTCTTATTCAACGTATATACGTATGGGCTCGACGCATTGCGCGAGCTCGCTAAAGATCCTGAGATTCATGTCCCGATTTTGGCACATCCCGCTTTTGCCGGAGCGTTGACCGGATCGGTTCGTCATTCCCTACTGTTCGGGAAACTGATTCGCTTGGCCGGGGCAGACTTGACACTCTTCCCGTCGCCATACGGTTCACTGTCGACACCGAAAGACGAGGCACAACAGATTCAGACGTACGCGACAGAACCTCATTGGACGAAACCGATTCTGACGGTCCCGTCTGCCGGTATCCATCCTGGACTCGTACCAGATTTGATTCGTGACTTCGGATCAGATGTCGTCATCAATGCGGGTGGTGGGATTCACGGACATCCAGACGGTGCGGCTGACGGAGCGAGAGCGTTCCGCCAAGCGATCGATCAAGCAATTGGTAAGACGAGCGAGACCGATGCGTTATCGACTGCTTTAGATGCGTGGGGTGCACGATGAGTACGCACGTCATCTGTGATTTCGACGGGACCATCACGGAAGAAGATAACATCATCGCATTGATGCGACGCTTCGCCCCACCTGAATGGGTCGAACTTAAAGATGGTGTGTTGAACCAAACGCTTTCCATTCGCGAAGGCGTCGGTCAGATGTTCAGCTTGCTCCCGAGTGAACAGGAATTGAAGTACCGTGAATTTCTTCAGTCGACCATAACGTTTCGACCAGGGTTTATCGAGTTTTTACAGGAGACACAGTCATGCGGCTTTCGATTTGATGTCGTCAGTGGCGGAATGGACTTTTTCGTCCATCCGATTCTAGAAGGTTACGTCGAACCGGAACACATCTACTGCAATCATGTTGATTTCTCTGGAGAGACGGCACACGTCACCTGGCCTCATACATGCGATGTCCATTGTTCGAACGATTGTGGATGCTGCAAGCCGACGATTGCCCGACAGATTGTCTCACCTACCGACACGTTGATTGTCATCGGGGACTCCGTCACCGACTTTGAAATCGCCAAACGTGCCGACGTCGTGTATGCACGGGGGCAATTGATTTCGCTATGTGAGGCGGAAGGAATTCGACATATTCCGTTCGAGACATTCTACGATATCTCAGCTCATATGAAAGGAGTGAACGTATGACTGTGCAAGAACGGTGGGGAGAACTTGCCGACATTAAAGACGAGCTCGCCGCACGAGACTGGTTCCCCGGAACGAGCGGGAACCTGGCGATCCGCGTATCAGATGACCCATTGACATTCCTTGTGACGGCAAGCGGTCGTGATAAACGAAAGCGCACCGATGAAGATTTCGTCCTCGTTGATGCGACCGGTCAATTGATTGGAGAGCAGACAGGCAAACCGTCGGCTGAGACGTTGTTACATGTCGATATCTTCAACAATACGAACGCAACATGTTCGCTTCACGTGCATACGGTCGACAATAACGTCATCTCGGAACTGTATGCTGCAAAAGGTCATGTTACGTTCACAGGTCAAGAAATCATCAAAGCGCTCGGTTATTGGGAAGAGACGGCCAGTGTACGAATCCCGATTATCGAGAACCACGCGGATATCCCGATGCTCGCTCGCGCTTTCGCCACACACGTCACAAGCGATGCAGGTGCCGTCCTCATTCGGAACCATGGAATCACCGTTTGGGGCGAGACGCCAGCTGCGGCAAAACGTTATTTAGAAGCATATGAATTTTTGTTCAGCTATTCATTAAAATTACGCGCCTTAGGCGTTCATTCATAAGGAGGAATTCAACATGGCAACGATTTATTTCCAACAAACAGAAGAACGCGTCAGCGACCAACAAGAGGTACGTGCCTTTTTAGAATCACGAGACATCCTTTACGAAGCATGGGACATCGCAAAGTTACCGGCTTCTCTTCAGGAAAATTACCAACTGACAGACGAAGACAAAGAAGCCATCTTGGCGACGTTCCGTGACGAGATTCAAGATGTATCAGCACGACGTGGCTACAAGACGGCTGACGTCATCTCGCTATCCGATGCGACACCGAATTTAGATGAACTGCTCGTCAACTTCCAAAAAGAGCATCATCATACAGATGACGAGGTTCGTTTCATCGTCAGTGGTCACGGCATCTTTGCGATTGACGATGCAGAACGCGGATACTTCAATATCGAACTCAATCCAGGTGATCTCATCTCCGTGCCGGTCAACACACGTCATTACTTCACATTACAAGAAGACCGCCAAGTCGTCGCCGTTCGTATTTTCGTGACGACTGAAGGCTGGGTACCGATTTACGACAAAGAGAATGTAACTGCATAAGAAAAGGTCTCTCGCTTAAAAACGAGAGACCACTTTTTATTGTTTGACCGCTGTCGGTTTCGATGAGAACCAGCCCCATGTCGCAATCCCGACCATGACCGACCAGAAGAAAATCGTCCAAGCTGTCGAGTGGACGAACCCGTCTGGGAGTCCCATGAATTCGAATGGTGTTCCGGCAATCAATTCCTTGAAACCAGGGTGTTCAAGTACGAGCACCGTCAACTTGACCCCGACCCAACCGACGATGATGAAAGCGGCCGTTTCAAGTGTCGGACGATGATGAAGCAACTTGACGAAAATCCGAGCTGCGAATCGCATCAAGACGACCCCGATGAGTCCACCTGTCAAGACGACGAAGAACTGACCCGAGTCAATCCCACCGATTTCACCTAGACCGAGTGGTGGCAAGCTGACCGCAAGCGCGACAGCTGCCAAGATTGAGTCGACGGCAAAAGCGATGTCCGCAAACTCGACTTTTGCGACAGTGAGCCAAAATTCTTTTTTCGATACCGGCTTCTCCGTGACAGCCGTCTCTTCCTTCGCCTCGGCCGCCAAATCTTGCTTCGGCTCCATCTTTCTCGCCTTATAGGTCATATACAGGTGTCGCGCACTCATCCCGATTAAGTAAAGCGCACCGAGTGCCTGAACTTGCCATACGTTAATCAAGAACGAGATCAAGAACAATGCGATAAATCGGAAAACAAATGCCCCGAGGAGTCCATAAAATAATGCCTTCTTCTGCTCTGTACGCGGCAAGTGCTTGACCATAACGGCCAAGACGAGCGCGTTGTCTGCAGATAACAAGCCTTCCAAACCGACGAGTACGACGACGATCCAGGCATACTGCAGGACTAACTGCCAATCCATAAAAACATCTCCTTTTTTCTTTCAATTCCTTCATATTTAATAGTGATCTATTTTTTAAGTTCACAGGACCATTTTATTCCCGTTCACAAAGTAAATCAATCCTCTTTCTTCAATATCTGAAGGATTTTTTTCCGATTGCATATTCAAAACATGTTATGAGAGCAAAATCATACCCGTTCAGCCATCATTTCGTGATAAAATCCTAACAAGAACGAGTGGTGCTTTAAACCGCTCGAAAAAAGGAGAATCCGATTATGTCTACAAGCCATGTCGCTTTACCTACTAAAGCAGAACGACATAAATTGTTCGGGTCGGTCCCACCGATTAAAGGAACAAAGCCGACCGAAAAAGAACAAATGGTCGATTTACAAAATACACCGAAAAACTTCTTGTTCGCCCTCGACAGTGTCGGCATCTCAAACGTGAAGCACCCCGTGAACGTCGAGACGCCAGAAGGGGTCCAGTCAACGGTCGCCACATTTGAATTAACGACATCGCTCGTACAAGACCGTAAAGGGATCAACATGTCTCGTTTGACAGAGCAGCTCGACGCGTACCATCAACAAGGGTGGACGGTATCAAACCGTTCGTTAATCGAGTTCGCGCAAGAGCTCGCCGAGCGTATGGAACAAACAGAAGGCCAATTGACAATCCGTTACCCATGGTTCTTCACGCGTAAAGCACCTGCGACAGGTCTTAGCGGTTTGATGAACGCGGACGTCATGCACCGTGTGACATATAACCTCGAAACGGGTGTTGCAAACGTGACAGTCGGTCTCGTCATCAACGTCACGACGCTTTGCCCATGCTCAAAAGAAATCAGTGAATACAGTGCCCATAACCAACGTGGGTACATCACGATCGAAGCCGGTCTTGATGAGACATCGATGGACGGATTCGACTGGCGTGCAGCACTTCTCGATGCAGCAGAGTCAAACGCCTCAGCACCACTCCACCCGGTCCTTAAACGTCCGGATGAAAAACGTGCGACTGAAATCGCGTACGAAAACCCACGTTTCGTCGAGGACATGGTCCGCTTGATCGCGGCTGACTTGTACGAGATGAAACAAGTCGTGAACTTCTTCGTCGAATGCCGTAACGAAGAGTCGATTCACCAACACGATGCCATCGCATCGATCACATTCGATAAGCGCCAAGACGGATAAAAAAATGCGGAACCTCTGTTAAAGAAGGTTCCGCATTTTTTATAGACTTGTCATGAGTTCAATCGTCAATAGGATGATGATGAGCATCACCCACACTGCCCAGACGAGTCGCCACTTCTCCCAGTCAAATCGCTTCATCACCGCATAAACAGTGAGATAAAGCGCAATGAGAAGGGGTACAACGACCCAAGGATTCTCTAGCATCACGCCTCGATGTCGCCATCCCAAGCGAGCATTCCGCCGTCAACGTTGACGACTTTATAACCTTGCGATTCTAAGTAATCACACGCCGTCTGGCTCCGTCCACCTGAACGACAAATGACGTGATAGACATTATCTTGTGCCAACTTTTCTGTCACTTGTGGGAATTCCGATAATGGGTAGAGTGGTACGTTCGGGATATGCCCTGCCTCATATTCATCTTGCTCGCGCACATCGATGATATGGAGAGACTCCCCGTTCTCTAATTTTTCTCTTAATTCTGTCGCATGGATGCTTTGCATACATAGTTCCCCTTTCAATCATGGATTCCTCTTTTAGTTTACCTCAGCTTATGCTCCGACAAACTCCAGTTGATGGTCGTCTCAGCGTCACAATAAAATCCCTCGAGCTCGCATCGTTCGACGACCTGTTCGATCAACGAGCGATTGCCACAAAACAACGTGAAATGGCTATCCCAAGGTGGTACGATGAGCCACTCATGATGGTAACCGAAAAACGTCCGATGTTGCATGCCCCACGTATCAGCGGCTAGCGTCTCACTGAGATGGATGAGATGCCGTTCCGTACAAAATTCGTCTCCGGTCCAGATCCAGCCTTCTCCCATCTCCAAAAGTACACGCAACACTTGATTCTTTAGCAGATCCGACAGTTCCCCTTCACCTGGTGGGAGCACATTCTCACGTTCGCAATATTCAATGATTCGATTCGCCCCTTCTCGATCTTCGGCGTGTAGTTTCAGCGCCCCAATCATCGTTCGGAGCGCGTGGTCGATACGGCTCACGTCACGAAAACCTAGTCTTCGCCTCATCTCTTCCCATGTAACGGACCGAAATTGCTGTTCGACCTCGTTTTTGTCCAGATCGGCATAACAATCAATCATGGTGGGGTGACCTATTGGAGCAAGGAATGGATGAAACACGATGAAGACCGTTTCAAATACCCCTTCATAATACGTCTTAATCGAATCATCATCCCCGCCACCAAACATAGCGTAACGATGTCCTTCAGGTAATAAAACACTCTCATCTAGTTCGTCCATTTCATCACTCCTTTCTTGAATAGTTTATAACGAGCCATCAAAAAAAGCATCCTTCTATAAGAAGAATGCTCCGGACTCACGCTTCGTTGCGCTCGTCGATTGCTTGCGCCGCTGTGATGAGCGTCAATTTGTAGACGTCCTCTTCGTTACAACCGCGTGATAAGTCGTTCACTGGTTTGTTGAGACCTTGAAGGATCGGACCGATCGCTTCAAATCCACCGAAACGTTGAACCATCTTGTAGCCAATGTTACCGGCTTCAAGACTTGGGAAGACGAATACGTTCGCCTTACCAGCAACGTCAGAACCCGGTGCTTTCTTCGCCGCTACGCTAGGGACGAATGCCGCATCGAATTGAAGTTCTCCGTCGATTGGAAGGTTCGGTGATTTTTCTTTTGCCAGGCGTGTCGCTTCCACGACTTTCTCTGTTTCAGGTGACTTCGCAGAACCTTTCGTCGAGAAGCTAAGAAGCGCGACTTGTGGGTCGATACCGAACGTCTTCGCTGTCGCTGCCGACAAGAACGCGTTCTCTGCTAAATCTGCCGCGTCCGGTGCGATGTTGATCGCACAGTCCGAGAAGACGTATTGCTCGTCGTCACGTACCATGATGAACACACCTGACGTCTTTTTGATGCCTGGTTGCATTTTAATGATTTGTAGTGCCGGACGTACCGTATCAGCCGTCGCGTGCATCGCGCCTGAGACAAGACCTTCTGCTTTGCCTGTGTGAACGAGCATTGTTCCGAAGTAGTTCACGTCTGATGTAAGGAGTTCGCGCGCTTGTTCAGCCGTTGCTTTTCCTTTACGACGCTCGACGAATGATTCGACGAGGACATCGATGTCTTCGTATGTCGCTGGGTCATATTGTGTCAAACCTGAGATGTCGAAACCGTGTTTCGCCGCAACCGCTTCGAGATCTGCTTTCGCACCGACGACGATTGGTTCTACCATACCGTCTGCTTTCAATCGAACAGCGGCTCCAAGAACACGCTCATCGATACCTTCCGGGAAGACGATGGTCGGACGAACCGGGCTAACTTTTTGCTTCAACGTTTCAAATAATTTCATAACGAATGAACCCCTTTTCTCAATTTACAGCATGACTGCTAATGGTTTTGCCGTTGACTTGTGTCTTTACGCGATTTCAATTATACACAGTACCCTTTTCAAAATAAACTATTCTGCCCATTTCGCCATAAATCGCTTAGAATCAATCATTATATGAATAGAACAGTTTTGACAAACCGACTGATACAGCCATTTTTGTAGCCGTTTTCATGTTTCTGTCCTCTGTTCTTTACCCGCCATGAATCGTGATAACCCTCACAGTGCCTCAAAGTTGCCAGTCAGTGAAGCGTGTATGGTAAAATAGACGGCGAAGCCAAGTCCCGAAAGGAGATTTTTTTATGTCAGAACGTCCAGTACCTACAACAGATACACAACATGCCGCCGCCACATTAGACGGATGGTATACACTTCATGATTTCCGCACGATTGATTGGGCTCGTTTGAAACTCGTCGATGCTGAAAAGCGTCAACAGATGATTGATGAGTTCACAGTGCTCCTCGCTTCTCTCGAAGAAGTTGAAGCAAAAGGCGAAGGAAGCCACGCCTTTTACTCGATTCTCGGTCAGAAGGCAGACCTCGTCTTGATGGTGCTTCGTCCGACATTCAACGAACTTGAAGATGTCGAGCGCGCCTTCCGCAAAACGGCGCTATACGACTATATGATTCCGTCGTATTCATACGTGTCGGTCATCGAGCTCGGGATGTATCGCGGATCTGGAGACGGGGACCCGTATCAAAATCCTCATATCCGCTCACGCCTCTATCCGACACTTCCAAAAGCCGCACACATCTGTTTCTATCCGATGAGTAAAGCTCGTCGCGATGGCGACAACTGGTACATGTTGTCGATGGATGAGCGCAAAGACCTCATGTATCGTCACAGCATGATTGGCCGTAGCTACGCCGGTAAGATTCAACAGTTCATCGGTGGGTCGACTGGATTCGACGCATGGGAGTGGGGCGTCACGCTCTTCGCTGAAGATTCACTTCAGTTTAAGAAAATCGTTTACGAGATGCGTTTCGACGAAGTAAGTGCGAAGTATGGAGAGTTCGGCGACTTCTACGTTGGGAACATCTTACCAAAAGAAAATTTGAGCACATTCTTTAGCGTGTAAAAGGTTTACGCGTATAACACCTCGGGAATTAAGGATGATGTAGGCAAGTTATCCTGATTAACGAGGTGAACAACGATGCGCGTGTTTAAAGAAACCGATCGTGACACTGCGGAACGTTTAGATTCGTTCATCGAACGAATGGCACCGACAGCAGAATTAGTCCAACATCGATTTGAAGAGCAACTCAAACATACACAGCAAAAGGGTCAGGCGAGCGCCTGACCCTTATTTTGTCGTAGTGACGTGAAGTGCGTCGCCTAAGAAAGTAGCCAATTCAAGCATTCCGTAGCGTCCGGCTTTCGCTTCAGCATCGGAATTATAGTTCGTGTTTGTATTGACGTCGTATGCGTAGACGTTGCCGTCTTGGTCTCGAATGATTTCAATCCCCGCAATATCGATTGCATTCGCTTTTAAGAACTGTTCGAGCTTTGGAATGATGGGGTCATCGAACCCTTCGACGATTTCAAACTTCGCCGGCGGCGTCTCCCCGACTGGGCAGAACTGGTCTTCAATCGAGCAGGCATCAGCAGGACAGAGCTCGAACCCTTCCGACGTGTCGACACGGACCGCATAAAGGAACTTTCCGCCGATGAACTCGCAACGGGTGATATACGGTTCCGGGGCTTCGATATACTGTTGAATGAGCGTGATGCCGTCAACCGATTCCTCGAACGAGGGACCATATACATATTCTTTGAGTCCTTCGATCGTATGGAACAATTGGACCCCAAGTCCTTTTCCGGCACGATTATGTTTCGTGATGAATGGCGTCAAAGCTAACTGCTCAGCCGCTTCGATGATTTGCGCCTTACCGACTGCCGCAATCGTCTTCGGCACGCGAATCCCTTCACGTCGAAGCGCCGTGTATTGATTGACTTTACTCACTTCGAGGCGGATGGCACGTGTGCCGTTGAACACGGTCCGGTCGTTTGCCTCTAACCAAGCGAGGACGCCTTCCGTCAATTCTGGTGCGTACCGATGCCCACGTGTGTGCGAGGAGGCACTCATCCGATTATAAAAGACACCTTCCGGGGGCATTGCTTCGAGATCAATCGTCCCTTGGTCCAAGTGCCACAATTCATATGGCAAGTTCAATTCTTTTAAACGGTGGACAAGGTGGTTCGTCCATTCTTCGTTTTCATGAATGACGTGAATTTTAGACATCATCATTCCTCCTTCTATGATGTGTTTACTTTACCATATTCATAACCGACAATTCCAATGTGTATGGTTTGCCTAATCCTCAATTCTGAAATATCAGACGATTTCATGGTATAATGAACTTAAGAGTATTGTTTCAGAAAGGAAGTGTTGTGTTTGCCCGTACCTGTTATAAGTACTGATGTACTCATTTTACTCTTCGGTCTACTTCTCGTTGCCGGTGTCATGGCGACACGAATCTCGACTCGATTCGGCTTGCCCGCCTTGATTTTATTTATGGGAATCGGCATGATCATGGGAAGTGACATTACTGGTCTCATCTTCTTTGACGACTCGAATTTAGCGCAGCTGATTGGAGTCGCTGCCTTGATTGTCATTTTGTTTGAAGGGGGTCTTCAAACGAAATGGTCATCAATCCGGAGCGTCCTCGCCCCTTCTGCCTCGCTGGCGACGCTTGGGGTATTGATTACTACAACAGTAGTCGCCGTGGCCGTTCGTTTCGTATTTGGTTTCGATTGGATTGAATCTTTCTTGTTCGGTGCGATCATCGGTTCGACCGACGCAGCGGCCGTCTTTGCCGCATTTAAAGGAAAGAATATCTCACCGAAAGTCGGTGCGACTCTCGAAGCCGAGTCCGGCACGAACGACCCAATGGCGATGTTTTTGACGATTCTCGCCCTCGACTTCATGATGAAGCCGGATACGACCATTTGGGACGGAATTTGGATGTTCGCCCTTCAAATCGTTGTCGGGGCATTGATCGGCTTCATCCTTGGACAACTGTCTCGCCTCATGTTGAACCACTTGAGACTTGATTCGAGCGGATTACATGCCGTCCTCATGATTTCCATGGCGTTTCTTACCTATGGTGTCACAGCTTACTTATTGGGAAGCGGATTACTCGCCGTCTATATCGCCGCCATGATTGTCGGAAATGCGGATACAGCGCATGAAGTGACAATCGTCCAATTCTCAGAAGCGCTCGCGTGGATCATGCAAATCATCATGTTCGTCATCCTTGGGTTACTCGTCTTCCCTCGTCAACTCATCGAGCCGGACTTGATTTGGAAAGGACTACTCATCTCATTCGTCCTTATGTTCTTGGCACGTCCGATTGCCGTCTATTTATCGACACTTGGCATGTCATTTACGAGAAAAGAAAAGTTGTTCATCTCATGGGCTGGTCTAAAAGGCGCCGTGCCGATCGTCCTTGCGACTTTCCCGCTTATTGCCGGTACCGAAAATAGCCAACTGTTATTCAATGCCGTCTTTTTCGTCGTCGTGACGAGCGCCCTGATCCAAGGGACGACGTTGACGCCACTTGCTGAGAAGTTAGGGTTGCTCGGTCCGGATAAAATTCGTTCTCCGTATACGATCGCCCTTGTCTCGAGCAAACAGTCTCAACACAAACTCGTACCTTACGCGGTCACAGCAACTTCATCCATGATTGGAAAAACGCTCGCGGACATCACACTCCCACCGAACACCGTCGTGAACGCCATCGTCCGAAACGAATACTTGATTCCACCGAACGGTCAGACAGCCATCGAAGAAGGTGACCTCTTATACGTGCTCGCCTCGATGTATCGTCATGATCAACTCGACCAAACATTTGGTGAAGATGGACTCGATCGAGTCGAATTATGAGAAGATAGAAAATCAGCGCTTCGCCTGAAGCGCTGATTTTCTTATGCATGGATTTGCTTTGCCGATCGAATGAGCGTCTCGACATCCTCTGTCCGTCCTTCATGAAGCGCTTCGACGATAAAGCTCCCGACGACGACACCGTCACACGCTTGCCCCAACGTCTGCACTTGCTCCGGACGATGGACTCCGAATCCTGCTAAGACGGGAACCCGTGACTGCTCAGTCAATCGAGTTAAGTAGGCGAGAAGCTCGTCTGGGAATACATCCGCTTTCCCGGTCGTTCCTTTGAGCGTGACCGCATACACGAATCCTTCTGCTTTTTCTAAGATGGATGCCGTTCGTGCCTCACTACTCGTCAGCGTGACGAGCGGGATGACGGCGACGTCATGCCGATTGACATCTGCGAATAACTGGAGGCTCTCCTCAAACGGAAGGTCAGGAATAATGACCCCGCTCACACCACATTCGTTCGCCCGGTCAAAGAACGGTTGGACCCCGAACCGAAACACGGGATTCAAGTATGTCATCAAGACAATCGGAACGTTAAATTGATCTTTTCCTTCTATTAAATGGTTCAATACCATTTCAAGCGTCACACCAGCTTCAAGCGCGCGCATTCCTGCCGCTTCAATAATTGGTCCATCCGCCACCGGATCGGAGAATGGGATACCGAGTTCAATCGCCGTCGCCCCCATCCGTTCTAGTTCCACAATGGTCGGAATCAGTCGCTCCATCCCGCCGTCACCGGCCATGATATACGGAACGAACGCCGCTCCTTCTCGCTGTCGAATCGCTGTCTCTAGTTTCATCGTGTCGCCACCTTCTCTCGGATTGTATGGACGTCTTTGTCTCCGCGCCCTGATAAACAAATCACCAGTGTATCGTCTTCTCCCATCGTCTTCGCGAGCGTCTCTGCATAAGCGAGGGCGTGTGAAGACTCCAATGCAGGAATGATTCCTTCTTGTCGGCTGAGTGCGAGACACGCGTCGAGTGCCTCGTCATCCGTGACGGCCGCATAGCGCACCCGCTCAATATCTTTCAAGAAACTGTGCTCCGGTCCTACCCCTGGGTAATCGAGTCCGGCTGAAATGGAGTGCGCTTCCTCGATTTGACCCGCTGCGTCTTGCAAGACATACATGAGCGACCCGTGTAAGACACCGACTTCCCCTTTTGTGAGGGTCGCTGCGTGTTTATCCGTATCGATGCCACTTCCAGCCGCCTCGACACCGTAGAGCGCGACCGACTCATCGTTCAAGAACGGATAGAACATGCCCATGGCGTTGCTCCCTCCGCCGACACAAGCGACGACGGCGTCCGGGAGGCGTCCCGTCTGTTCAAGGATTTGCCGACGTGTCTCTGTCCCGATCACGCTTTGGAAATCACGTACCATCTGCGGGAATGGATGCGGTCCGAGAACGGAACCCATCACATAGTGCGTATCGTCGACATGTTTGACCCAGTAACGGAGCGCTTCATTGACGGCATCCTTCAACGTACGACTGCCTGATTTGACAGGAACGACTTTCGCCCCGAGTAATTCCATCCGAAACACGTTCAATGCTTGGCGTTCAACATCGACCTCACCCATGAAGATGGTACATTCTAAATCGAGTAATGCACATACTGTCGCAGTCGCAACACCATGCTGACCCGCTCCCGTCTCGGCAACAACTTTTTGTTTGCCCATCCGTTTCGCAAGGAGCGCCTGCCCAATCGTGTTGTTGATCTTATGGGCACCGGTATGGTTTAAGTCTTCACGTTTCAAATAGACGTTCGTCCCGAGACGGCGACTCAGGTTCGACGCATAATAAAGTGGCGTCTCACGTCCCACGTATTCACGTAATAAAGAAGAGAAGCGTTCTTGAAACTCAGGATCTTGCTTCGCTTCTTCATAAGCGACCTCTAATTCTTCGACCGCCTGCATGAGCGTCTCCGGAATGTACTTTCCACCATATTGTCCAAACTTCCCGTTCACTGGTTGTGCATACATCATAGTTCCTCCTTGGCGCGTTGAATGAACGCACGAATTTTTTCGATATCTTTCACACCGTCCGTCTCGACACCGCTCGAGACATCGACGCCGTCTGGTTGGATGAGTTGAATTGCTTGTCCGACATTGTCAGGGGATAGCCCGCCCGCTAGCCAAAACGGACGTTGCGGCCGGTCCATTGTGCCCCAATCTAAAATCTGTCCACTCCCTGGGGTCAGATGGTCGATCAAACGCACATCTGCCGTCTCCTCGGTCGACGCATCGATGATGGGCAATCCGAAGGTACGGAGTTGTTCGATTGACTGCGTCCGATGGTGAATTTGTAAATCCGTCAGCCCTACGTCCAGCGTTTCCTCGATCTCTTCCATTGAAGGACTTAAAAACACACCAACGATCCGAACCGATTGTGGGATATGTGCAGCTAATCTCTTCGCAGTCGTCACGTCGATTTGTCGAGAACTCGGGGCGAAGACGAACCCGATTGCATCCGCTCCCGCCTCGACCGCCGCCTCAACAGCTTCCTTTGTTTTTAGTCCACAGATTTTAACGAACATGTTTTCAACTCCTCGAGTAACCGGGTCGGGTCCTCTTCACGCATAAGTGCTTCCCCGACGAGAATGGCGCTTGCCCCAGCTTCTTTTAAACGTGCAGCCGCCTCGACCGAACTGACCCCGCTCTCGCTGACGAATGTGACCTCAGGATAGCGTTTCATCAAATCAATCGATGTTTCGAGGGATACCTCGAACGTTTTTAAGTCTCTGTTATTGATGCCGATTAACACGTCATCAAGTTCGAGGGCGATGCATAACTCCGCCTCATCATGTACTTCGACTAAGACGTCGAGACCGATGGAGCGAGCGTATCGCGTCAACTCCTGAAGACGTGTCGGATGGAGTGCCGCCACGATCAAAAGTGCCACACTCGCTCCGTAATGCTTCGCATAGTCGAGTTGTCGTTCATCGATGATGAAATCTTTACAGAGCACCGGGATGGTGACGACATCGGCAACTTGTCGCAAGTCGTCAAAAGAACCGTTAAAGTACGTCGTGTCTGTCAAAACGGAGATCATCGTCGCACCAGCTTTTTCATATTGACGTGCCCTTTTAGCGACGTCGACCGTCTCCCGAATCATTCCTTTCGAGGGGGACGACCGTTTGATCTCTGAAATGATATGGAATCCCTCGCTCATCACATGTAAGAGAGAGATTGACTTCGTCACGGGGACATCGATGGGCTGCATGCCGCTAACCTCTTCTATTTTCGTTCCGATGATTTTCGTTAAATAACTCATGCTTCGACCTCCGTACGTTGTAAGTTTTGTAATACGCGTAAGGCGTGCCCTTCATCGATACTACGTTTTGCTTCTTTCACTCCTGCACGAAGCGTTGCGGTCGTACCATACGTGCAAAGGGCAAGTGCCGCGTTTAATAAGACGACGTCGCGTGCCGGTCCCGACTCTCCATTCAATACGGCAAGAAGTGTCGCAGCGTTCTCTTCTGGTGTGCCTCCACGTAGCGCTTCAAGCGGTGCCCGCATCAAGCCGACATCTCGTGGGTCGACCGCATAACGCGCCGTCTGTTCCCCATCAAAGAAGTACACGTCGTTCACACCGGCGAGACTCGCTTCATCGAGTCCACCTGCTCCATGGACGACCATACCGCGCTCCACCCCGAGATGACGCATCGCGGTCGCCATCTTCTCGAGTAACGATGGATGATAGACACCGACAAGTTGTCGTTTCGGACGAAGCGGGTTCGTTAACGGTCCGATTTGGTTGAAGATGGTCGCCGTCGCGAGCCGTTTCCGGACCGGCATGACATGCTTCATGATCGGGTGGACATGCTGGGCGAATAGAAAACTGAGATTCGTCCGTTTCAAGTCAGCATGTACTTCTTCTGCCGTCTTCACAATCGGAACGTTCAATGCCTCTAAGACGTCCGCGCTTCCTGATCGACTCGAGACGCTTCGATTCCCGTGCTTGGCGACCGGAATCCCAAGACCCGCCAGGACAAAGGCGACGGTCGAACTGATATTAAACGTATGCGCCCCGTCGCCGCCGGTACCACAAACATCTAGTACGGGTAAATCACTTTGGGGGAACTGTGCCGCTTCACGAATGTATGCTGCGAGTCCTGCCATCTCTTCTGCTGTCTCACCGCGCTCTTTCATCGCCAGCAGCACTCGTTCGATTTGCGCTTCATCCGCTTGGAACATCTCGCTCGCTGCCACTTTCATATCTGCTGTTGATAATGCGTTTGTCTCCAATTGTTGAATCATCGTCTGTTCCCCCTCTAAAAATGTGTATAAAAAAACTCCATACGACAGTCGTCGTATGGAGGACGGTTCAATACCGCGGTGCCACCTCTCGTTGATTTCAAAGAATCCACTCTCCGATGCAATCACATCGTATCCCGATAACGGGGGAAACCGTCACGACCTACTCTCTTCAGCCATGCTCTCATGAGCCCATTCACGCGGACGCCTCGGTCAGGATCTCACCATCCCTGACTCTCTGGACGAAACGTCTTCTCGCGCTACTCTTCTCAATCCTCGATTTATATTATTGAAACGAAAAAGGGGTCACCCGTCTCCTCATAGCCTGCGCTATAAGAAGGACGAGTAACCCCGTGGTGCCACCTTCGTTGGTTCCAAAGAACCCACTTCACGGACAATCATCCGCTTCCCCGTGATAACGGTGGGTAACCCGCTAAAGCCTACTCAAAGTTCGGTTTAGAGCTCAGAAGTCCATTCGCGACGTCCCATATACTGATTCGCACCAACCATCAGCTCTCTGTCATACAGGATTCGTCGTTACTTCTCTTCGTCGACGCCTTTATTCGTTTCAGTTAAGTTAATTCGTACTATACAGGGCAGATGAATCCATGTCAAATAAAAAAATTATAAAAACTTTGCCTCTATATGTGCATCCAAAAATGAGAAACCTTCATCGATTTTTCGAATTGACATTGTTTTTTTTCGTCTGCTATAGTCGTCCACAACAACATTTCACTCAGCTAAAGGAGAATCGATTTTGGAAACAAATAAACTAAAGCGCGAGCTGTCCACCCGGCAACTTACGATGATTTCCCTCGGGAGCGCCATCGGAACCGGGCTGTTCCTCGGAAGCGGTCTCGCGATTCAAACCGCTGGCCCGAGTGTGCTCGTCAGCTATGCCATCGGGGCGTTCATCGTCCTCTTACTAATGGGTGCTCTCGCCGAAATGACGGTCGCCCATCCAACATCCGGATCATTCGGAACGATTGCCGAGCGATACGTTCATCCACTCGCCGGTTTTCTCGTCCGTTACTCTTACTGGGTCGCGAACGTACTGGCTGTAGGGGTTGAAGTCAGTGCCATCGCCATCTACATGCGCTACTGGTTCCCAGATGTGAACGGGTTCGTTTGGGTCGCCCTCTTCGGTGGACTACTCATTTACGTCAACGCCCGTCACGTTCACACGTTCGGAACGACCGAATACTGGTTATCCTTCATCAAAGTAACTGCCATTATCTTATTCATCGTCCTCGGTGCCGCCACATTGTTCGGCGAACCAGGATCACCGATTGAGTCAATCACGACAGGAAACGAAGGCTTCTTCGCGTTCGGCTTTTACGGAATGTGGGTGACGATTTTCATCTCCCTCTTCAGTTTCCTTGGAACCGAACTCGTCGCTGTGACAGCGGGAGAAGCGAAAGACCCGGACCAGGCCGTACCACGCGCTTTACGCGCGACCGTGTTCCGCTTGACGTTCTTCTATGTCGTCACGCTCGCGATCATGCTCATGCTGATCCCATGGCAGCAAGCCGGGATCGACCAAAGTCCGTTCGTGCTCGTCATGGAACAGTTCGATGTCCCGTTCGCGGCAGGCATCCTCAACTTTGTGATTTTGATCGCCGCCTTGTCTGCGATGAACGCGCAACTTTACGCGTCGACACGTATGATGTACTCGCTCGCGGAAGCCGGCGATGCACCGAAAGCGTTCAAAAAAATCAGCAAAAATGGGATTCCAATGTTCGCGCTACTCGTTTCAACAGGCGGGATCGTCCTCGCCGCTTTGCTACAAGTATTCATGGAGTCGTCGTATCCATTCTTGATGGGAATCTCGATGTTCGGAGCTATTTTCACTTGGTTCATGGTCTTCGTCTCCCACTTGTTCTTCCGTAAGAAATGGACTGGGCGAAAACTCCCTGTCCGCATGATGGGATATCCATTCCTCCCATTGCTCGGGGCGGTCTTACTGCTCAGCCTGATGATCACGACATGGTTCACGGATTTCAACATCTTGCTGAAATTCGGCGTACCTTGGTTGATCGGATTGACGATCATCTATTACGTGCGTGAACAAATGCGTAAAAAACAAGATCGTCCAAGCGATATTGAACAAGCCAACTAACGAGTATCCCTTCGCAATCGCGGAGGGATTTTTTACGCACAAAAACTCCTTTCGCAATCGAAAGGAGTTTTCTGGTTGATGCATCAGAAGAACTGACGCGGATTGACCGTGCTACCTGCGCTCGTTGCCGAGTATGAGTAGCCGCCTTTATGAATCTCAAAGTGCAAGTGCGGACCTGAAGAGTTCCCTGTGTTTCCAAGTGTCCCGATGTTCGACCCTTGCGTCACACGCTGTCCAGAGCTGACAGATACCGAGTTCATGTGCGCATAGACCGTGGTCCAAACTTGACCGTTGATCACGTGTGCGATCATGACGTGGTTCCCGTATGCGCCACCCCAACCTGCACGAATGACCGTACCTGTCGCAGATGCGCGAATCGGTGTCCCTGTTGGACCAGCGATGTCTACACCGTTATGGAACGTGTAACCAAACGCACCGCTCGCCGGACCCCATCCTTGTGAGTAGCGTCCTGAAGCCGGTTGAATGAACATCGAACTAGACGGAGCTGGCGTCGATGTCGTCGGCGCCGGTTTTGGCTCTGGTTTCGGAGCTGGCGTTGGAGCCGGTGCCGGTTTTGGAGCTGGCGTTGATGCCGCCGTGTTGTTTGAAGACGACGAAGACGGGGTATTCGATTTATTGTCTTGCTTTTGTTGAGCAGCTTGACGAGCTGCTTCCGCTTCTCGTTCTGCCTGACGGGCAGCCTCAGCTTGACGTGCAGCTTCTGCTTGGCGGGCTTCTTCCGCCTTACGTGCCGCCTCTTGACGAGCTGCTTCTTCCGCACGACGACGGGCTTCCTCTTCTTCCCGACGCTGCGCTTCGATTTCAGCCGCGATTGCCTGTTCTTGAGCGACTAATGTTGCTTCAATCTCTTGAAGGTCAAAGATTTGCGATTCGAACTTGATGTTCTTCTCTTCAAGCTCTTTGATGCGTTTTTCACGTTGCTTCATTTTCTTCTCAAGCTCGGCTTGACGCACTTCGAGTGCTTTTTGTTGTTCAAGAAGTGAAGCACGCTCTGCTTTCAAGTCAGCCTGCGCTTCTTTCAACGAACGCTGTGTCGCTTCATAGTCATCAAACAACTCTTGGTCACTACGCTGAATCGTTCCAGCTGTGATCATACGTGTCACGAGATCAGAGAGATTTTTTGAACCGAAGATGAACTCAGCCCAGTTGATTGAACCGCCACCGTTCTTTTGCATCGTGGCCATACGCTCTTTCATCATCGCTTCTTGCGCCTTCATTTTTTCTTGGTAATCTTTAATATCGGCTTCAAGATCCTCGATCTTCATCTCGGTGCGCTTGATTTCTTGGCGTTTCATGGCGACATCATTGATGATGTCTTGCAATTGTGCGTCCATTTTGTTGACCTCAGCCTGAACTTTTGAAATCTCTTCCTTGTTTCCTTCAATTTTTGAAGATGTTTCTGACTGGTCTTTTTTCACACTGTCGCGCTTTTCTTTTACTTTTTGTTGTTGTTCTTGCTTCTCTTTAATCGAAGTCGATGCATCCGCAACTGTATGTGTGCTGATGAGCATCACACCGAGCGTCAACGTCGAGACTGTGCGTTTCCAATTCATGAATGGGGTACATCCTTTCTTAAATGACAAACGTGAGTACCTACTACACTACATATTTAAAGCCGTTTCAGTATGTAACAAAAACGATCATTTGGTTGAGTTTCAACACGACTAATTATATCTAACTGATAGATATTTTCCTGTTAAAGTTATATTTCAATTTTATTACGCAAGAACAAAGGTTCGGACAATGAATGCATAGAACTTATTATTTACCAATACCTTTTCAGACTGTTCGATTTGACATCTTTCTGTAATGTTTTATGTAAATAGAGAACGATTTACCCTATTTTAAAATAATAAGCGCATGGAACTGCATATCCCTTTTCCAATTAATAGGATGACTCATCAAAAAAATCCATGCCGTCGCTGCATGTGAACATGAGCAAAAGCATGGATATCGAATAAATGGATTCTCAAGTTATAGTTTCATCGCACCGACGATGACAAAGATCCAGGCAGCGATGAATAACACGCCGCCAATCGGTGTCACGGCTCCGAGTTTTGTAATTCCCGTCAATGCCATGACGTACAAGCTTCCTGAGAAGAAGACGATCCCCGCAAACATGAGCCAACCGGCCACGTTGAA
Source organism: Exiguobacterium sp. s121 (assembly GCF_018617245.1). GTDB lineage: Bacteria > Bacillota > Bacilli > Exiguobacteriales > Exiguobacteriaceae > Exiguobacterium > Exiguobacterium profundum. Next base: position 117,815 of record NZ_JACSJV010000001.1, on the reverse strand, counting down.
CTGGCTGATGCTCACGCGCATGAGGAGCGCTGCAATCCCAATGATTCCAAGCGCGTGCACCATATGGTAGAGCACACCTGTCTGCCAGTTTGCCAACATGTTTGGCGCCAATCTCTCTTTTAGCGCATGGGCGCCGAATGCACCAAGTGCCACACCGAGTGCCATCAATCCGGCACCGATCATTAATAAGATCTTCATTTCCGTTCCCCCTTATCTGACTTTTCGTGCTGGTAAATTCCACTTCCGATAGTAGGATATCACTCGAAGTGTCGCGACGACAATTAAAAGCGCGTACACAGCAAGACCGCCTTCGAGTTTGAAGTAATACGTAATGACCGCAATGAGAATCGCCCAAATCGCATACACCTCAGATTGTAAGACGAGAGGCTTACGTCCTGCCAATAAGTCCCGGACCACACCTCCGCCAACGCCAGTCAAGACAGCCGCCGCAATCGCAGCAGATAAAGGTAAATCAAGCTTGATTGCGACCTGCGCCCCTTGAAAGGCAAAAGCGACGAGACCAATGGCGTCGACAATGACACCCCAGCGTTCCCAATGTGGCAATACGACACTCGGGAGCAGGAAGATGAGGAGTGCGACCAGAAAACATAAAATAAATAAATCATTCTGTTGCCAAATTAAACTGACGGGGTTTCCTAACAGGACGTTTCGGATCGCGCCGCCTCCGAAGGCGGTGATAAACGCCAGTAACCAAACCCCAAAAATATCGTATTTTTCATCCATCGCAATGATGGCTCCGCTCGCCGCGAACGCAATCGTTCCGACGACGTTGAGCAATTCCCACTCCATGAACATCCCTTGCCCTTTCTTCAACGCATTGTATGGTAAAGTATAGTTACAAAAATTCAGGTCAGTCGTGCGACTGTCGTAAAGGATGTCGGTATTACAATGAAACGTATCGCTTTGTTCCGCATATGGATTATCGTCACCATGTTCGCCCGATTCATCATTCGGCTGTACGCCTTTTCACGCAAACAACAACAAGGTGTCGCCACGACAGAAGAATATGAAGCACTGATGCTCAAGCTCGCGCGTGAGTATAAGCGTAACGCGCTACGACTCGAGGGCTTGTTAATCAAACTCGGACAATTCTTATCAATTCGTGCAGACTTGCTACCACCCGCCGTCTTGAACGAGCTGTCAGAGCTCGTCGACCGTGTCCCGACGTCTGGTTGGGAGAAGTCGCGCGCGATTCTAGAGGCAGAATGGGGCGTCCCATATACCCAAGTCGTCAAAGACGTCGGCATCGACGCCGTCGCCTCGGCTTCCATCGGAGAAGTATATGGTGCCACGCTTCTTGAAAACGGCAAACGGGTCGCCATCAAAATCCAGCGTCCGAATATCGAAAAAATCATCCGAACCGACTTCCGTGCGATGCGGATTGTCACATCGATGTTAAAGCGGACATCCCTCGCTAAATCAACCGACTTAGATAGCTTATATCGCCAAATGATTTTTGTCATCGGGGATGAACTAAATTTCCAAACTGAATTAAAAAACGCCCTGTATTTTAAAGCCAAATACGCCGATAACCGAGACGTTTACATCCCGGACTATCACGAACATCTCTGTACGAACCGCGTCTTGACGATGGACTGGGTCGACGCACGCCGAATCACCGACCTCGCCTTTTTAAAAGAAAATGGAATCGACCGTTCCGCCCTAGCTGAACGACTCTTCACACTCGCTGCCGAACAGCTATTGTTTGGTGGGCAGTTCCATGCCGATCCACACCCCGGAAACGTCCAAATTCGAGCCGATGGCACCATCATCTTACTCGATTTCGGTATGGTCGGACAGACAACGGCGCAAGACATGGCCACGATTCGGAATATCTTACAGGCGTTCATCTCGCTCGACTATGATAGCATCGTCGATGGATTAGAAGACTTGCGCTTCCTCTTACCGACGGCAAACAAACAAAACATTCGCCAAGCACTAGAGAAAGCGGTCACTTTCTACCTAGAAACGGACATCGATACCGTCGATACGAAATTGATTGAGAAGGTGTTACAGGACATTCAATTGCTTGTCAAAAACGAACCGATTCAGCTCCCGGCAGAATTTGCCTTCTTCGGTCGGGCCGCCTCGACCTTGCTCGGGATTCTGCAAATCCTCGATCCGAAAATCGATCTGTTCACACTCGGTAAACCGATTGTCATCGAATGGCTCGAGGAAGACGGGACAACGCTTCAAAATCGTTACGTGAAGACCGGAATCAACTACGCGAAGAAACTGCTAAACGTTCCTCCACTTCTGGATAATTACTTAAAAGAACCGACACGAAAACGTCTGTCGGAGCAAGCGATGTTCCAACGAAACCTTGAATCCAAGGAACTCTTGCACCGTCAGACGTTCAATGCCATCGTCATCTTGCTCGGTTTGCTCGTCGGCCTACTCGGCTATATTCGACCGGATGAATGGCTCTTCTGGTCAGGTGGCGTCGTCTCCGTTTTAGCTTATTTCAATTGGAGACGCCTCGGACGAAAGATTCGTCATTTGGCACGCCAAGACTTTCGAGTATAAGCGAACCGTCACTCTCAGCAGTGGCGGTTTTTTGTTGAATCCATTGTGCGATATAAGCACCGACGTCACGCATCATGCGAGGTGTCGTCCAACCCATGGTCGATACTTGAATGACGTTCGCCTGCTTTAAGTAGTCACTCTCATACTGGACGAGATAGCCTTGATAGGACAGTTGGCGCCCGAGCTCGACCGAGGATAGCTCGCACGGAACTGGAATCGTGATGATGCCAGGTGATTGGGCGGGACACACATCGACCGATAAACCGTTCTCTTGTAAGGCATTAAGCAACGTATTCATCTTTACAGAATGTGAAACGACTTCATCTTCTTTCAACTCATCCAGCGCGATCGCCATCGCTGAGAGAAGCGGTTCCGATTGTGTGAAGGCAATCGGTTGATAGAGGGATAGATCCAAATAGCGCGCTGTATGTGGTGTCGCAATCGCTGGATGCTTCATTGCCACGAACGCGAGACCCGGGGCGTTCCGTAACGCCTTTCCTGAAGAGAAGGTCACGTAGTCCGCAAACGAATAGTCATAGACGAAGGTTCCGACGGCACTGATCGCATCAATGGCGACAACGCCTTGCCATGTATGAAGCGGGGCAAGGTTGATTAAAATCCCTAACGATGTCTCGCAATGAACCGTCCATACCCAGTCTGGTGCAATGCGCTCAAGTTGCGAAATATCCCATTGTCCCTCTTGGTCCACTGCGACCACGTCAAAAGACAGACCGACACGCCGGGCATGGTCAATCAAGCGTTCTCCAAATTCACCCGCATTGAAAATGAGGCCGTGTCCGTCCAATCGAGCCGCGACCGCATCGTTAGCGACGGTCCCGCTTCCAAGGAGCGTATAGACATGAGGGAGTCCGATTCGTTCCGCCAGTTTTCGTTGTACCGCTTCAAGCACTCGTCCCGTTTCGTTTGAACGATGTGGGCGCGGCTGCATCGAGAGTCGTTCTCTTACACGGTCCGAACATTCAACGGGTCCTGCTAGTAAACTTTTTGGACGTAGGATCGATGCTGATTTGGATTCATAAAAAGCCGAACGCGTCAACATCATCGGAATATATCTCGCTTCGTCAGGACCAATCGGATCCGCGAACGGCACAAACCCGAATCGATGATAGAGCACTTGTTCACGTGTCGTTCCACTGATGACAATACCATCGACATCACGCTCTGTCGCATCGTCGATGACCGCGCGCATCAATCCAGCGAACGTCCGATTGCGTCGATAAGGTTTAGTCACAGCGAGGAGGCGAATCTCAAGCCAATTCCCATCAGGAATGCGTACTCCTTTTTGTTCCAACGAAAACGGCCGTTTGCCACGTAACGCACACATGGCGACCACTTCCCCATCCACTTCTCCAATCCAATATGTATTTTCTTCGTGAAATCGGTCGACAAGTCGCCTTTCCGGATTTGGTGGATGTTGTGGAATCTCTTCAACGAATGTTTCGTAATTTAACCGATGTATCGCTTCAAAATCTGATATTTCGGCTTTTCGATACACAATCATGTTCTTTCCTCCTTCACATGATGATACGTAATCACGATAGCGATGAGTATGGCCCAGATGACATCTTCGAGACTTCCGAAAGCTGCCAACGGTAATAACGTAAGCATGACTAATCCCGTCTCGCGAGAGTTCCCCGTTAATTTGATTAAGAGTAACAAGATAACAAGACCCCCAATAAACCACCACGGCTCATATGCCCATATGATTCCAGAAAAAACGGCATATCCCTTCCCTCCCGCACGGATTCGCCAAAATGGATAAATATGCCCGAGCGTGAGCGCGAACGCCGTCTGCCAAAAATATGGTCCGCTCATCTGTAGGACGAGAATCGTCTTGAGCACGTCGAATCCATAGACGATTAGAAACGCCTTTACTCCACCGATGCGATGCGCATTGCGTGCACCGGTATTCTTCGAACCAGTTGTCGCTAAATCATGTCCACTTAGCACCCCATACAGTCTGCCCCCGAGCAGACTTCCGACTAAATAGCCAATGACGATGATCCACATAGTATCCCCTCTTTTTTTTGTAAATTTGTGTGCGTTTCAGAAAAACGGGTATCCTCTAATTAACTGTGCACTTTTTGGAAAGGGGAAATCAAGATGCGAGAAGAGAAAAACTTCATTAATGGGGAATGGACAGAAACGGGACAAACGATCGAGGTACGAAATCCAGCCACAGGCAATGTGATGGCCGTCGTGACAAAAAGTGATACACAAGAAGCGACACAAGCCGTCGACGCTGCGCATGAGGCGTTAGAAGAATGGCAACAAAAAACAGCAGAAGAACGAGGGGAGCTACTTACTGAATGGCATCGTTTGATTGCAGAACATACGGAAGAGCTTGCCCGAACGATGGTCGAGGAACAAGGAAAACCGCTCAAAGAAGCGATCGGCGAAATCAACTATGCAAATGGATTCATCGACTGGTATGCGGCAGAAGGGCGTCGTGTATACGGTGAGACGATTCCTGCTTCATCGAACCAAAAACGAATCTTTGCCATCAAACAACCGGTCGGCGTCATCGCAGCCATCACACCTTGGAACTTCCCGGCTGCCATGATCACACGGAAAGTTGCTCCAGCGCTCGCTGCGGGCTGTACGGTCGTCATGAAACCAGCATCGGCGACCCCGTTGACCGCCATCGAATTGGTGAAATTAGCGGAGAAGGCCGGATTCCCAAAAGGGGTCATCAACCTTGTCACAGGACAAGCGTCAGATATCGTCAAAGCGTGGCAACAAGATAAACGTGTCCGAAAGTTGACGTTCACAGGATCCACGGAAGTCGGGAAAATGCTCATGCGTGATGCTGCGGACACGATGAAAAAGATTTCGCTTGAACTGGGTGGGCACGCCCCGCTCATCGTCACAGCTAAAGCGGATTTAGATAAGGCTGTTCCGCAAGCGGTCGCCACGAAATTCCGAAACGGTGGACAGACGTGTGTCTGTGCGAACCGAATTTATGTCGAACGCGCCGTCGTCGATGAATTCTCGGAGCGTTTCATTAAAGAGGTCGAAGCGTTGAAAGTCGGGAACGGACTAGAGGAAGGTGTCGACATCGGTCCGCTCATCGATGACGATGCGCTCAGCAAAGTCGAAAAGCATATCGAGGACGCGCAGATTCGTGGCGGTGAAGTATACGGTGGCGAGGTGCTAGACGGCTTATTCATCCGTCCTGCTGTCATCCGTTATGCGAATGAAGACATGCTCTGCATGAACGAAGAAACGTTCGGACCCGTCGCACCGATTGCAACGTTCGATTCGCTCGATGAAGTCATCAAACGGGCGAACAACACGCCGTTCGGCTTAGCCGCTTACTTGTTCACGCAAGACATCAATGAAGCGGTCTATTTAGCTGAATCGTTAGAGTATGGGATTGTCGGTGTGAATGACGGACTTCCGTCAACGCCGCAAGCGCCTTTCGGTGGTTGGAAAGAGAGCGGACTCGGTCGTGAAGGCGGTCATCACGGTATTGAGGAATTTTTAGAAGTAAAATACATCTCTCTCGGATTGTGAGTATAGGTATACAAAAAGGCTTGTCGACATTGATATGCGACAAGCCTTTTCTTATCGGTTGACCCACTCGACTAAATCGTGTGGAGATTGAATCACGTGATCTGCAAGTGCCCACTCTTCTTCATTACCGAACCCGAATCCTGTCAAGACGACGGGGAAGTCATGAGCGCGAGCCGCCTCGACATCCGATTTACGATCACCGACCATAATATAGTCCGCCTCTCCGTGCCGGACACGGTGCGCTGTCAGAATGTCTGCCTTCTTCTCGCCCCCAACAGATTCTAAACATTCGGGTGCCGTCATATATGGACGAATCTGTTGCGTATCTAAAATCAAATTCATATAATGAACACCGCAGTTACTCGCTGTCGTCAGCGTATGACCTTGCTCGTGAAGTGTCTCCAACATCTCACGAATTCCGTCAAATAAGACATTTTGTCCTTCCATCGTTTGCTCAAGCGTCGTATGACGGAGTCTGCGAATGAGACGAATCTCCTCAAGCGTCGCTTCTGGGATGACATGCTCCCAAAACGCGTTACCTGCCAAGCCGTATCCTGAACGGACCGCCTCTTCACTCGGTTTCGGAAGATGAGGAAGCTCCTCGAGTGCCTCATGAATCGCCTTCGTCATCGGTCCGGTCGTATCTACTAACGTGCCATCGATATCAAATAAAATTACTGCCATTGGATTGATCTCCTCTCTTTCACTCTCTCCCTACCGTAGCAGAATCCCCGAAAATGCAAAAGAGAAAACGTGGTGACAAAAAACGACTGAACCGATTCGTCCAGTCGCATCTATTATCCACGCCAGAAGTTCATTCCACCCTTTACAGAATAAACGTCGGTATATCCGGCACTCTTCAGCATCGCTGCCGCGCGTTGGCTACGCATCCCGCTCTGACAGATAACATAGACTGGACGCTCTTTTTCTTTCGGATATTTCGCTTGAGCATTACCGAATCCGGATAAAGGTACATTTTTCGCTTGCTTGATATGTCCCCCACGGTATTCATGCGGCTCACGTACGTCCAACAATTGAATGTTCCGTTCTTCTGCGATTCTTCGTTTTAAATCATCCGTCGAGACTGTTTTTATATTGTTTCGACGACTCCACCAGAAATACACAAGTCCAATGACGACTGCCACAAAAAGAAAGTCCAACATATTCACGCCTCCATTTGCATTTCGTTTCTTGTACCCATTATACCCCCTATGGTATTTAAGTCAATGAAAATGAATCCACAAAAAAACCACATGTGCATCACATGTGGTTCAAAAATCGAGCAATGAATCGGATTTAGGTTGTTCGTCTTCTTCCATGGGAATCCCGAGAAAAGCGGCCATCTGACGATCAAGCGGAGGTTTCGTTTCACTTGTCACGGTCGGGGACTGTGATGCCCCAACGCTTTTTGCTTCAGACGTCTCCGCTAACAAGAGTTCACAAAAACCCATTAACTTTGCCAAATGACGCTTTTGCGCTTCGCCGGTTGACGACTCAATCTGTGTCATCACCTGACGCATTTGGGCGATGACTTGTTGTTCTGTAATCATAGTCCGTACACATCCTTTACGCTTCCATTGTGCAGGATTTCATCCTCAATTCGCAAGTTCCTTAACGATTCCTTGACTCGACCCAGTTTAAAAAGGCGTCATAATCAAAACGAACTTGATTTGCATAAAAATCAGCCCATCTCGATAACTGTCGAATAAACAGGGACGGAGAGTCACCGATTGCCGCCGCGATTCGTTCGCTTGCCGTATAATCGAGCACATTGGAGGTCGCATCGGCCCGTGCATGAATCTTCGCCGTGATTTGCGCTTGCACCTTCAACGTCTCAATGAGCGACGTCTCATCTTTCATATGTTTCGCTTTCACTTTTCGCTTATACGGAGAACGTTGCCTCACATAATATTCTTTGTCGTCAATCGTCAAATAGCCGAGATACGGGTCACGACTGTGGACCATTGCCCGTTGCGCAGCGACGACACGAGCGCCTTGATGCGACAATCCGTTTTCAAACAGCGGATGTGTCGGAAGAAAGAGAGACGGGACGGCAGATTGTGCTTGTTTCATCTCTAAAATGACATCTTCATCATGCTCTTCATCGGCACCTTCAATCAAAATATAGTAGCGTTCTAATCCGATAGAAGCCGTTCCGCTTTGAAGTTTGATGGCGATATCTTTGATTTCATAGTGATCGGCATGATGTCGGTGTTGATTTGACAAAGAAGACAGATAATCGCCCCATGCCGCTTCAATTTTCTCCCGTACTTCCGAGGAGATGGGAAGCAAGTCGTCACTCGTTGAAAAATAACGTTCCTCGTCTCTTACCTCCGTCCGTTCGGACATGAATTCATCTTTCTTCTTCTCCGCTTTTTTAATAACTTTTTTGACCGCTTTACACGTGTTCTCTTTCGTGAATTGAATATGCTCACTTCGTCCAAGCGCATGTTTTTCAATGGCTTTGGCATAGGACTCAGCAAACGCTTGAATGGCTGCTTTGCCATCGAACCCGGACTCGGCGGCGAATAAATCGACAGAGACCGCCATCCGCAACAAATCAAACAGGTATGAACCGATATACGCCTCATCAAAGTCGTTCACGTCATAGATGATGGTACCGGCCCCGTCTTCGAACACACCGAAATTTTCAAAGTGTAAGTCTCCTTGAATGAACGTCGGATGATCGGGACCTGTGTCAAACGCGATTGGCACTTTCGCAAAGTCGTAGTAGAACAAGTGTGAGCTACCCCGAAAGAACGAGAACGGGCTCGAACTCATCTTCGCATATTTTTCTTGTCTCGCCTCTTCCGAAAGCTGTCGAATCGACTGGTCGTAAAAATCAAGGACGGTCCCGATCGTCTCGCATCGAATTTGTTGTTTGACGGCTGTGAACATACGGCTCTCCCCTTCACTTGTTGAATAAGTGTTTATATTCCCCGTACCCGGCCTCTTCAAGCTCTTCTACAGGAACGAATCGGAGAGCGGCCGAGTTAATGCAATAGCGTAAGCCGCCAAGCTCTTTCGGACCGTCATCAAACACGTGACCAAGGTGACTGTCCCCTTGTTTTGAACGGACTTCTGTCCGTACCATGTGGTGCGTCGTGTCCATGTTCAAATCGACTCGCTTCTCCTCGATTGGGCGTGAGAAGCTCGGCCATCCGCAATTCGACTGAAACTTATCGTGAGATGTGAAGAGTGGTGTCCCGTCGACGATATCGACGTACAACCCCTCCCGCTCTTCATCCCAATATTCATTTTGGAACGGTGGCTCTGTCCCGTTTTCTTGAGTCACTTTATACTGCATCGGTGTCAAGCGTTCACGAAGTGCTTGTTGTTGTTTGCGATCACTCCACGCCTCTTTGATGAACTTCGCGCGCCCTGAACCGACACGGTACATCTCATAACGGAACGGATTTTTTTTATAGTAGTCTTGATGATAGTCTTCCGCTTCCCAGAACGTTTTCGCAGGACGGATATCGACTTCAATCGAGCGATCGAACCGACCCGAATCTTCCACTTCCTGTTTCGAACGCTCTGCTGCAGCCCGTTGCTCTTCTGAATGATAGAAGATGGCTGGACGATAGGATTCACCGCGGTCATTGAACTGCCCTCCGCCATCTGTTGGATCGATTTGACGCCAATAGATGCGTAACAACTCCTCATACGAAATGACTTCTGGATCAAATGTGATTTCAACCGCCTCTAAATGTCCTGTCGTCTCCGAACAGACTTGTTGATACGTCGGGTTGTCGACATGTCCTCCTGTATATCCAGAAATGACACGCTCCACTCCCTCATATTTATGAAACGGTTTGACCATGCACCAGAAACAGCCTCCCGCAAATGTAGCTTTTGCCATGATAAATCCCTCCTTACTTTGTAGTGTACCCAAAAATGTGGCAAGACAACAAAAAACGAGAACCACAAAATGTGTTCTCGCTTTAGTCCTCTTCCACCTGATTCACATGACGCATCACCAAAAATAAGATGACTCCAACAATCGCAGCCCCTAATAGCGTCAACACCATATTATCTCGAGCCGATAAAGTATAAAAGATCGCTAATCCAATCAAAATGAGCGCAATCGGAATAAACGCTCGTTTAAAATGATCCCAGTAACGCACGGACAGTCCTCCTTTTCTCTTATCATACCAAACTTTCGATTTTCCATAACGAAAGTTCTAAAAGATGAGGAGAACCTGAACAAATCCAAAAGGATTCCAAAACGATTTGCTTGAATAATCATTCAAGAGAGTTTCTTTCCGCAAGCAGGTTATTCCTGTTTGTTTCCAACTAGATGCTATATACTGTAACTAAATATTTCCATACGGGATAAGGGGGAGCTCCGATGCTCACAATCATAAATGCGTTCTTTATCAACCTGTGTATCTTGTTCACGCTCTTCACGATTTCCTTTTTACCGTTTCGAAACCGCCCTCGTCTGACGCCACAGTCTCCTCTCAAAGGAAGGATTTTACTTGGGGTACAGACCGGATTGATTGCCATCCTCCTTTTAGTAAATGCCTTACCGCTCGAGGGGATACTCATCGACTTACGTAATATTCCCGTTTTGCTTGCCGTTCTATTCGGGGGATGGGTGAGTGGTGCTGTCGCAGGTATCATATTATTAATCGGTCGTTCCCTAGTTCTGTTCTTTACAGACGGTACCATGCTCGGTCTCTATCTAGCCATCGCCACAATAGTTACGTTAATTGTCTTAACAGGTCTTTTACGGAAACGCATGGATAATACTCGGCCCACTTTGCTCGTATTCACTACAATCAGTATTGCCATTTTTGGGGCAGCGATTTATACCGCGCTTCCACTAAATTTGTTCTATCCCGTCTTAATCGTCTATACGTTAATGTCTTACGGGGGAGCGTGCGCCGCCTATCGATTACTGCTCGAACTACGCCGTCACTTCGAGAACGTCCAACATCAACAGCAACTGGCGCGGACAGATGCGCTCACCGGGATTGCCAATCGGCGTCTCTTGAACGAAGCCATGGCCAACTTGACGGTCGAGGCAGAAGAATACGCATTGATTTTGGTCGACATCGATCATTTCAAACGGGTGAATGACACATACGGTCACGACGTCGGAGATGATGTTTTGCGCGAGCTCGGCATGCTCCTCGTGAATGAGAGCAATGAGCGCCATTTAGTCGGTCGCTTCGGCGGCGAAGAATTTTTAATCGTCATGCCCCATGCTAATCGAGAAGAAGTATCGCAGCTTGCTGAATCTATTCGAGAAAAGGTTTCAACGTTCCCGTTCGAGACGAGTGCCGGTACGCTCCACATCACTGTTTCGCTTGGAGCTTGCCATTCGAATGATATTGAAATCGACAGTGTGTTAAAACATGCAGATGAAGCGTTATATCACGCAAAAGAGTCCGGTCGGAATCGTTTCATCCTCGCCTCTTAATGTGTCAAACTCCTCACACTTGAGCGCGTTTTCTCGCTTTACTTTCTCGAAATGAATCGTTAAACTAGGCTAGACTTTGATTCAGATCGATACATCATGATTTATTCAGAAAAGGGGAAACATCGTTCATGTCAGTTTTGTTATCTTTATTTGGAATTATGTTTATCGGCTCGTTCGCGATTGATTATAGACGTGGAAAGACACTTCAACAATCGGCAATCGGTGGGATTCGTTCGATTCAGAAAAACATGTGGATTTTCTTCCGGACCTCACTTTCGATGATGATTATCATCGGTCCTCTCTTATTGATTTCAGGTTTCGTATTCTCGGATTTGGTGACCTTTAACACGATCCCAGCATTCATCATCGCCGTTCTCAGTATCGGCTTTGCGGAACGGATTATCGGGATGACCGTGGCACCACTCATCCGCACGTTTTGGCATCAACGCGGTCGTCTTATGCCACTTTATTTAGATGCCGCTCTCTACGTATTCTTACTCTCTATTCTCGTTCTAGAGTTCTTGATGAACATCCCGGGGATTGATCTTCAGTCACCGTTCATTGCGCTATTCTATGCGTTCGCTCTCTTCTTCACGAGATACTTGTTCAGTTTGATTCGATTCACGGTTCAAAAAGGCGTAGCCTCGAATTAATTCATGACCCAATCCATGCGTGTTCGCACGTATGGATTTTTTTATTATTCTTATTGACAATGAGAATCGTTATCAACTATACTCTAGTTGTAGCTTCCCAAAAGCTTGGCGTGCACGTTCCCCAAACATATCACGTCACGTGGATTCCCCTCCACGACACTCTTTTTGAAAGCATTGCGACAACCCCCATTTGTTGCACCCATATTTGCCATAAACAAGACGAGCAGCCCACCGACGGGGCTGCTCGTCTTTTTCATGATGCGAACACTTCTTGTTCGATTTGTTTCAATTCATAGAACATGCCACGTTTCGTCATCAATTCCTCATAAGAACCGACCTCGACGATCCGTCCAGCTTCCATGACGATAATCTGATCAAACGTTTCGAGACCCGTCAAACGGTGACTGACAAGAATGAGTGTGCCCCCTCCGGCTTGCTGTAGCAATTCAGAAAAGACATGGGCCTCTGTTCCTGCATCGAGTGCCGATGTCGGTTCATCAAGCAACCAAAGAAGTCCGTTTTTAAGAAGTGCCCGTGCGATGGCGAGGCGCTGACGTTCTCCACCTGACAAGTTTGCCCCTTTCTCCAGGACCGGTTCGTCTAGCGAGAATGACAAACGGACGCGCTCAAGTGCTACGTTCATCGCTTCATCTGTGAAGTCACCGGCTAACGCCAGGTTTTCCCGTACGGTTCCGTAAAAGAAATGATTGTCTTGCAAGACAACACTTGCATGTTGCCAAATAGATGTTTGTTTGACATCGTTCATATTGTAATCATCCAATCGAATCGTGCCGTCTTCCGTCCGAACGAAAGCCATTACCAGTTGAAGTAACGTCGACTTCCCTGACCCGCTCGGTCCGACGATTACCGTCTTCGAACCGCTCGGTATGTGTAACGTTACCTCATCTATCACATCTCGATACGTGTCTGGATAGCGATAGCGAATATGATCAAATGAAATAGACGGTGCGGCCGTAAACGTCACATCATGACGTTTCGCCTCACGCTCCTCAATCGTTTCACTCGGCTCCGTCACTTCAAACAAACGATCTGCTGCTTGCTTACTGTCTGCAAAGTGACCGGGGAACACGGCCATCGGCGTCGTATTCTCAAACGCTGTGAGCGACATCATGATCAGCATTGCCAAGAACAACCCGTTCAGGTCTCCATTTACCACCTGATACGCACCGATGGCCAAGACGCCCCATGAGACGAGTAAGGAAGCGGCAACGACGAGCGCAGAATTAAAGAATTGATTCGTTGTGTCTTTCCGCTCCGCCTCCATGTAACGTTCACTGTACGAATAGACAGCTTGTTTCGTGCGATCGAGTTGGTGATGAAGTTTTAAATCCCGGTATCCGAACAACATCTCTGTCAATTGAATCGACACATCTCCGCGCAATCCACGAATCGTCTCATCGTGACGGGCGCGGATTCGTGCAAAGCCGAGCGGGATCAAGAACCCCGTGATGAGTACACCAAACAAGATCCATAGACTGACCGCAAACGAGTAAAAGGTAACAAAGAAGATGGTGCTCAAAAAGACGAGTACGAGAATGATTGGCGGATAAAACACGCGAAGAAAGTAGTTTTGAAGACTCTCGACGTCCCCAACGACGCGTGCGAGCAAATCCCCACTCCGATATTTCGCAAAGATGGACGGAACGAGCGGCTCTAACTGACGATAGAACCGGACGCGCAACTCACTCAAAATCGTAAACGTTGCTCGGTGCGATGCGAGACGTTCCCGATAACGGCTTCCTGCCCGGATGACACCGAACAGTTTAATCAAGACGACGGGTACCATCAACGCATACAGGGGCGGGACGAGCCCGGCGCGTGATACGAGATAGCCACTTGCCGCGAAGAGGGCGACCGCCGCAATCCCTGCTGCATATCCAAAGAAGATGGAGAGGAGGATGTCTTTCTTTTCGCGCATCATCCATTTTGTAATCGTCCAAAGCGAGTTCATCGGCTCACCCCTTTCTGAAGTGCAAACAACTCCGCATACTCTGGGACAGCGAGTAACACTTCATGCGTCCCTTCTGCGATTCGCTTCCCATCATCCATGAACCAAATCGTGTCTGCCTCTTTGATTGTATGCAGACGATGCGCAACCGTGATTAACGTTGCACCTTTTGACAGCTCTTCAATCGAGCGTCTGACAATCCGCTCTGTTTTCAAATCGAGACCGGTCGTCGGTTCATCAAACAATAAAATACCAGGTCGCTTAAAGAAAGCACGTGCGAGTGCAAGGCGCTGCCGTTCCCCACCGGATAGTCCAAATCCACCTTCTCCGAGTTCTGTCCAGATCCCGTTCGGCAACTGGTCAATCACCTCGGATAGTCCAGCTGCCTCGGTTGCTTCGAGTAACGCATGTTCGTCAGCCACCTCACCTAAGGCAATGTTTTCGGCGAGTGTCCCGGCGAACAGATACGGATTTTGAGAGATATATGCAATATTTCCATACCAGGTAGATTCGTCATACGTATGCAAAGGTTCACCATCTACGAGAACACGACCTGATTTCACCTGCAAAAGTCCTGAAATCACGTTGAGGACAGTCGTCTTCCCGGAACCGCTCGCACCAACTAACGCGAGGTGGGTGCCCGACGAGATGCGACCACTCAATGGCTGAAGGGAAAAGCGTCCACCAGCGTACTCAAACGATACCTCTTCAAGCTCAAGATCCGGCTTCCGTGAACCAAGCGACTTCGTCCCCCACTGAATGCGATCATCCGGAGCGTCTAATACGTCAAAGATCCGGTCTGCTGCGCCCATACTGCCACGTCCCGTATGAAAGGCGCTGCCCAGGTCTTTGATGGCCAAGTAATACTCTGGCGCCAACACAAGAATCAAGAAGCCAGAGAAGAACGTCAAGTTCTCCCAAACGACCATCTGTAGCGCGACTTCCAGTGCCACGACACCGGTACTGAGCATCGAAATGAATTCCAGCATAAGGCCAGATAAGAATGCCGTCTTTAAGACGACCATCGTCGCATCCCGAAAGTCGAGACTGCTCTTCTCAATCGCTTTCGCTTCCTGTTCGGTCCGGTTGTAGAGTTTAAGTGTCGTCAAACCCTGTAAGACATCCAAAAACTTTCCGGAAAATTGATTCATCTTCTCCATCTGTTCCTCAGATTTTTTCTGTGTCGCAATCCCAATGATAATAAAGAACAAAGGGATAAACGGTGCCGTCACCATCATGATGACACCTGAAATCCAATGTTGGCTGAAGACGACAACCAAAATCAGAAGCGGGATAATCGAGGTTTGAATCACTTGTGGCCAATATTGACTGAAGTAGGCGTCAACCTCGTCAACAGCATCCATGAACACACTGACCTTCTTCCCAGATTGTCCCGTCAAAGAGGACTCGACCGGGCTCGTGGCATAGCGATCTAGCAATTGCAGACGTAACGCCCGTTTCGCTTTTTCCGATAAACTCGCCCCGATTCGCCCGGAGACGTATCCAAAAAGTGCTCGTGCCAATAGGGCGACGACGAGCCAAAGTAACGCCGGAATGACGGCTTCAAATGATTCATCTTTTAAAAAGATTCGGTCGACAATGTCGACGATTAAATACGCTTGCGCCAAAATCGATAGTCCAATCATGACCGCAGACAATACCAGTCCAATGATGTGACCTCGCTCGGCGAACGCAAGGGCTTGCAGTCGTTTCACTGCATTCATCCTTTCTCTATTCACAATCCGATTGCTTTGTGAGATTCATCACTAATTATACAATATGCTACGTCTTGAAGCGAACGCTCCGCTCGTTCCGACATGTAAAAGACGCCCTCTCCCGAGCGGCGTCAATCGAAGTCTTGATCAAAATATTCAGGATGCTCAATCACAAGTTGGTGCGCGTCCATTCGAAGCACGTCTTCTTTGCGAAGCTTCGCTAAAATCGTAGAAACCGTCTCCCGGGAAGTTCCGGATAGACGAGATAGTTCCATCGCCGTGAACGGACAGCGGACACGTACCCCCTGCTCGTCCGGCTCCCCTAAATCTTCAATCAAAAAATGGATGGTATTGAGTACACGTTCTTTCGCGCTCGGGGTAATAATTTCTTGGACACGTCGTTCATGTAAATCTAAAATACGATTCATCTGTCCGATGATATAGAGCAGCATGTTCGACTGTGTGGACACAAACCGCTCGAATCGTTCGGTCGGGATGTAGATGACTTCAATATCCGTCACCGCTTCAGCCGTATGACGGTAGTCTTCCTCCGTGAATAAACCGTTGTACGGGAAGAACTGT
Organism: Exiguobacterium sp. s121; assembly: GCF_018617245.1. GTDB lineage: Bacteria > Bacillota > Bacilli > Exiguobacteriales > Exiguobacteriaceae > Exiguobacterium > Exiguobacterium profundum. The sequence continues at coordinate 101,384 of NZ_JACSJV010000001.1, read as the reverse complement.
TTGGGTTTCACATAGTCCGCATACTGATGCGTCGCATGCTCGTTCATCCGTTCGAGTCTGATGTATCCATTCATTAAGAAATACACGCGCTCTCGCGGGTCTCCTTCCATGAATAGGAGTTGTCCTTTTCGATACGTTCGGCAATAGACGTATGGGACGAGCTGTTCAAGCGCTCGACTCGAACAGTTCGCAAACAGTGTCAACTGCCGTAAATCATCAATCGTCCACTTGTGTCGCATCTGTATTCCCTCATTTCTAGTTAAATCCCCCTACCTTAAGTATAAAATGATTTGAAATGATAACGCTTTCAAAATCCGACAGTTTTCTGACATGACAAAAGGGGGTCTCCCCCCTTATTTTAGTCCAACATCAGTTCTAATAACGCGTCTTGCAAATCTCGATCGAGTTCTAACGCATGGAGGTCAAACAGCCATGCTTCGAGACGTGTCTTCGTTGTCGCCATCTGGTACAACCGATCTTTCAAATCATAGGCGATTTCTGCTCGGTCTAAGAATCGATAGAGACGGTCAAGTCGATGAGCGTTCTGCGTCACATTGGCAGGGAGCGCCACCGTCTGCTCTTGCTTCAATTCACCGATTGGAATGTGTAGCGTCTGCGTCTCAGCGTCGTAGTCTCCTTCCCCGACAACACCTCGGACCAAAATGGTCAATGTCCGCTTCGCTGGAACGAGGGTCAAGTCTCCTGACATCTCGATGAGAAGCGTCCGCGCTTCCCAGTCGAGCGTGAACGTCGTTTCAAGCGAGGCACCCGTCTCATAATCGCGGCTTTCTCCGTCATCTTCATACATCGTGAACGTGTTCGAGGCACCTGGAAAGACGAGTACTTCTAGCTCGCTCGGGTTCCCCGTCTCATTCTCATGCGGTTTATGTGGCATGAGCGGAACGATGGCACCCGCTTTGGCGAAGACTGGTTGTTCATCAAGACCGCGGAATACACGAATCGACTTGTCGCCTTCGTAACGATGTCCTGTGAAGAAATCGAACCATTCTCCTTTTGGTAGCCAGACATTCGTTCCGGCGACGTGGAGCTTCCGGTCCATCGGTGTGATGATTGGGGACACAATGAGTTCACTGCCAAAATAAAATTGATTCGGTACCTGATAAGCCGCTTCGTCATCGGGATGTTCGATATACATCGGTAACACGAGTGGTAGCGCATCGGCATGGTTACGATAATTCATCGTATATAGATAAGGGATGAGTTCGTGACGTAAGCGTAAGAATCGCTTCATCGACTGTTCGGCTTCGATTCCGAAACGCCAAGGCTCTTTCCCGTTAAATGTGCTGAACGTCGAGTGGAGACGCATGATTGGACTGAACACCCCATATGCGACCCAACGCGCAGCGAGTTCATCATCTTTTTCCCCGCGATGATGCCCTCCGATGTCGTGACTCCACCACCCGTAGCCGATGTTTGTCGCTGTCGCTGTAAAATACGGCTGGAAGGCGAGCGATGCCCACGAGATGATTGTATCTCCTGAGAATCCGACCGGGTAACGGTGGCTCCCTGGTCCGGCGTAACGAGAAAAAATGAGCGGGCGTTTGCCGTCACGGGCGATATCAATGGCATGATAATGATTTAGCATCCATAACGGGTCGAGTCCTTCCATCTTCGAGGTCGACCCTTGTTGCCAGTCGATCCACCAAAAATCAACGCCGTCTGCCTCATGTGGATGGTGCATTTGTTCGAAGTACGCTTGAATGAATCGTTTGTCCGAAAAATCGAACGGGATTCGGTCCCCCGATTCCGGATCGACGCCCATAGCCTCGGCCATCGCCACGTACTGATCTTCAAACGCACGGACACCGTCCGCGGGATGCAGGTTCAACGTTACCATCATTCCCTCATCCTTTAACCAGTTGAGGAAACGTTTCGGTTCGGGAAACAAGTTTTTGTTCCACGAATAGCCCGTCCATCCACTCCCGTACTCTTCGGGGATGTCCGTCACGTGCCAGTCCATATCGATGACACTGACCGAGAACGGGACATCTTCTGACTTGAAACGGCGCATTAACGTCTTATACTCTTTTTCGTCGTATCGCCAGTACCGGCTCCACCAGTTCCCGAGCGCTTTACGAGGAAGCATCGGTGTCGGACCCGTCAACGTGTAAAAGTCTCGAAGTGCCTGTTTATAGTCATGGCCATATCCAAAGTAGTAAATGTCATGAATTCCTTTTCGTCTCGGCTCGACGAAGCGATCATCCGTCATCAAAAATGAGGATGAATCATCAATGATCGCATACCCTTGTTTGGAGAGGATCCCTTCTTCTAATTCCGTCGCCCCGTCCACATGGTCGAGCGTCCGCGCCGTCCCTTTCAGTGTCCGCTCCGGACCGTTGAACATGTAGCGGCTATAATACGTACTAAAGTTCCCTTTCACGTCCACATAGAGCGTGTTCGGTGCGAACGGACCTTTCGTATAATACAAATGAACATGTTCTGTGATGATTTGGAGCTCTGTCTCATCTTCAATCACTCGGAATTGTGGAACGTCAAATTCCCGATTCCACGCCACTTGGGTGGCACGGTCTTCAAAAATTCCGTCTTCCGCGTATTCCATCCGAATCAACTGACTCGTCAAAACGGTGAATCGATAACAGCTTCCTTGCACGATTGCCTCTTCCCTTGCTTTTGGTCTCATCCACGACTCATATACATGATTTTCTTCGAATAGGCGCATACACTCGAGCGATTCCGCTCTCCGTCACTTCCTTCCTGAAATTAGCGCAAACGTTTACACTGAATATGATAGCAATCTCATTTTTGGCATACAACATTCCTTCCCCTTGAATCCGGGCAGAAAACAAAAAAAGTCGCAAACGCTTCACGTCTGCGACACATTCTTATTGTTGGAGCGATGGAGCCAGGCGGACACGTGTGCCCGCTTCCCCGTCAATGGCTGCTAAAGCCTGATCGAGCGACGTGATGATGGCGACACGGTTCGTACCGGATTCGGCAAACTGAAGCGCCGCTCTTACTTTCGGCAACATACTACCTGGTGCAAACTGCCCTTCAGCGATATAGGTCTCCATCTGTTCTTTCGACGTTTCTTGAAGTGCCATCTCATCTGGCTGCCCAAAATTGACATACACATGTTCGACAGCCGTCAAAATGAGTAACACATCTGCGTTGACGAGGTCAGCCAGTTTTGCAGCCGCGAAATCTTTATCAATCACTGCCTCGATGCCGACGTATCCATCCGCTGTCTCCATAACCGGAATGCCACCGCCACCGGAAGCGACAACGATGTGCCCAGCTTCAACGAGTGTTCGAATGACGGTGTGTTCGGCGATTTTCATAGGGATCGGACTCGGGACGACACGACGATATCCCCGTCCTGCGTCTTCTTTGAAGACATAACCCGTCGTCCGTTCGAGATGAAGTGCCTCGTCTTCCGTATAAAATGGACCGATTGGCTTAGTCGGATGATGAAACGCACTATCGTTCGGATCGACAATGCTTCGTGTCACGAGCGAGGCCACATGCTGTTCAAGGCCACGTGCACGCAGTGCTTTGGTCAATGCGTTTTCAAACCAGTATCCAATCATCCCTTGCGTCATCGCACCACAGACATCAAGCGGCATCGCTGGTGTGGCTGGACTGTCTGATGCGGCTTGTTGCAACATCAGGTTTCCAACTTGCGGACCGTTACCATGCGTGATGATGACCTCGACTCCTTCAGCGATGAGTGCAGCGAGAGATTCCGCCGTTGCCTCAACTGCCTGTATTTGTGCTTCGGCTGTCGCATCTTTGCCTTGCTGAATCGCATTCCCGCCTAAGGCGATGACCACACGTTTTTTCTCCATATCCATACCCCCGATCAAATGACTGAGATATTACCCGATAGTATGCGTACGACTGCGAAGATGGCCAGTGCGGTCAACACACCGGCGACCATCCATTCCGTTTTAGTGAGTGACTTGATGCCATTTTCACGTTGTGCCTTCATGTAGAGAAGGGTTCCCGGTGCATATAAAAGTGTAGTGAGAAGTAAATAATCGATTCCAGCGGCGTATATGAGCCATAGTCCATAAACGGAAGCGACCAATCCAATCGCTAAATCGCGTGTTTTTCGTTCACCGGAACTGTATCCGATTCCGTTCTTCGCCACTTTCACTTGGTAAAAGGCCGAGAACACGTATGGGATCAAAATCGCACTCGAAGCGAGAGAAAAGGCAAAGTTATATGCGGCATCTGAAATCAAGAATGTGAAGAGGAAGAGCTGAATCAACCCATTCGTTAGCCAAAGGGCATTGACAGGAGCTTGATTTTGATTCTCTTTCGTGAACCATTTCGGGAAGACTCCATCTTTGGCGGCAACGAATGGGATTTCTGCCGCTAACAGCGTCCAACCGAGCCATGCGCCAAGGACAGAGATGACGAGTCCCCCGTTGATGAGCATCGCACCCCACGGACCGACGGCCGACTCGAGCAAATATGCCATCGCTGGTTGCGAGGCGTTCGCTACATTTTCGGGAGTCATGAGACCGAGCGACATGATAGAAATGAGCAAATAAATGACGAGCGTTCCAAGTAGCCCAATAACGGTTGCTTTCCCGACGTCCGAACGTTTCCGAGCACGGCCAGATAGCACGACGGCCCCTTCCACACCGATAAAGACCCAAAGTGTCACGAGCATCGTCGAAACGACTTGGTCACGAACACTTCCCCATGAGAAGCCGCCTTGTCCCCAAAAATCGAAGGTGAAGTTTTCGAGATTAAAGAAGAACAAGGTAATCGTAATGAATGCAAAAATTGGGACGAGCTTGGCAATCGTCGTGACGATGTTGATCATCGATGCCTCATGTACCCCACGTAAGATGAGTGTATGCACGAGCCAAAGCATAATCGATGCGCCAATAATCGACGCGATATTCTGTCCCCCTTCAAAAATCGGGAAGAAATAACCGACCGAACTGAACAGCAGTGTGGCATACGCCACGTTTCCAAGCCAGGCAGACAACCAATATCCCCATGCCGAGTTAAATCCGACGAACGATCCAAAACCTGCCCGTGCATAGCTGTATACGCCACCATCGAGATCTGGACGACGCATCGTCAAATTTTGAAAACTGAGACCGAGCGCGATAATCCCGATTCCCGTGATGACCCAACCAATAAGAATGGCACCCGCATTCGCACCTTGCGCCAAATCGGCAGCCAAGTTAAAGGCGCCACCGCCAATCATCGACCCGACGACAAGTGCCGTCAACGCTCCGAGACCTAACCGCTTATCTTTCTTTTCAGGATGTACTCCAGCCGAACCACCTGAGTCATGCTCCAACTTCGTAGACATTCTACTCATCCCTTTCGCTTATTTTGAAGCAGGAGGGGAAACCCCCTCCTCGTCAACGATCAAGCCATTCGCGTGTCTCCGTGAGCGTCGCTGCCATCACCGCCTTGATGGTATGCATCCGGTTTTCTGCCTCATCAAATACGAACGAATGACGGCTACGGAATACTTCGTCGGTCACTTCCATTTCAGTCAACCCATATTGCTCATGAATCGCCCGCCCGACCTCCGTTTCTAAGTCGTGGAATGCCGGAAGGCAATGTAAGAACATGATGTCCGGATTGCCACTCTTTTGAAGCATGTCCATGTTCACTTGATACGGTCGCAACAGTTCGATTCGTTCTGCGAACGCCGCTTCCTCGCCCATCGATACCCAGACATCGGTGTAAACGACGTCGGCTTGGTCCATCGCTTCCTCAATGCTCTCTGTCAAGGTGATCACAGCCCCTGTTTCAACGGCGACCGACTTCGCATAGTTCACGATCTCGTCAGATGGCCAGAGCGATTTCGGCGCACAGATTCGCATATCCATCCCAACTTTTGCACCACCGATCAACAACGTGTTTCCCATGTTGTTCCGTCCGTCACCTACGTACACAAATTTAATTCCGGCAAGTTCTCCTTTTTGCTCTTTTACCGTCAAAAAGTCGGCCAAGATTTGGGTTGGATGATACAAGTCGGTCAAACCGTTCCACACCGGTACGCCGGCGTCTTTTGCAAGACCTTCGACCGTCTCATGAGCGAAGCCACGGAACTGAATGCCATCAAACATGCGTCCAAGAACGATCGCGGTATCACGTACCGATTCCTTCTTCCCGAATTGAATATCATTCTTGCCTAAATATTCAGGGTGCATCCCTAAATCGATGGCAGCGACAGTGAACGCACAACGCGTCCGTGTCGATGGTTTTTCAAAGAGTAAGGCAATGTTTTTACCTTCACAAATCCGATGTGGAACACCTTGTTTTTTCTGACGTTTGAATGCAGCAGACAAGTCGATCAAGTAGTTGATTTCTTCACCCGAAAACTCGTTTAGCGATAAAAAATGACGACCTTTCAAATCAAAATTGAACGTTGTAGACATACTGCTTCCTCCTTATCACATTTAGATGTCTTGGCGGATAATCGGACAGCTCATGCAACGTGGACCCCCACGGCCGCGCGATAGTTCACTCGACATGATTTCGATTACTTCGACGCCTTCTTTACGAAGTAACTCATTCGAGACATAGTTTCGGTCATACGTGACCACGACACCCGGCGCGATGGCGAGCGTGTTCGATCCATCATTCCACTGTTCGCGGGCTGCCGCAATCGGATCCCCACCGCCACAAGGGATCAACGTCGCCTCTTGTAAGCCGAGGACATCTTTTAACACCTTCAACAAATCCGAGTGCTGAGCAATCTGAAGTTCACCTTCCGTGTTTAGCGTGAGCTCGAAAATGTTCATCTTCCCTTCCGGTCCTTGAATGAACGGATGGATGGTAAATTTATCATGATCGACCATCGTGAAGACGGTATCAAGATGCATGAAGGCGCGTGATTTTGGAATTTCGATGGCGATGACTTTTTTGAAGCTGTCTCCATGCTTGAGTAGGTTGAGGGCGACACGCTCGATGCCTTGCGCGGTCGTTCGTTCCGAGATGCCGATGGCGACGACTTCTTTCGACAAGACGAGTTCGTCTCCCCCTTCCATCGCAAACCGATAATCACGGTCCGACCAGATGGGAACATCATGTTTCGCAAAGCGTGGGTGATAGCGCATAATGTATTGCGTGAAGAGCGATTCACGGCGACGTGCCGGTTCTTTCATGCGGTTGATGGAGAGTCCGTGACCGATTGCAGCGGCCGGGTCTCGTGTAAAGTAGAGGTTTGGCATTGGATCCAAAAAGAAGGGGTACGTATCTTCAATCATTTCATGCAGATGTCGGCGTTTTTCTGGCTTGATTTCCGATTTCCGGATACCGGCCATCACCGTCTCAATCAACATTTCGTTATCAAAATCGAGTAAATACTCTTTTAATGTTTCGTAAGAACCGTTGATATTTGATTTGGACTCCGATAAGATATCCGCGACAAACTTTTCGCGCACACCAGGGAGTGATAACGTTTCGGCCATTAGTTTTTCGAGGTAAAGGACTTCCACACCACGATTTTGAAGCGCACTCGCAAAATAATCGTGCTCTTTTTGAATGACCGGCAAATGGGGAATATCATCGAACAAGAGGCGCTCTAAATATTCTGGAGTAAGGTTCTCTAACTCCCGGCCCGGTCGCTTCAGTAATACCGTTTTTAATTCTCCAATTTCTGAATACACATGAATCGGATGTTTCAGCGTCGTATCTTGTGAAATCGGTTGATTCGTCATTGAGATCATCTCGCTTCCTCCTTGTGATTCGGGTGTGTGACTACCCTTACCTTATCACTTTACCAAATTTGCGAATGTCTAATCCGACAGTTCATCTGTTGTCGATTCCGCATTGATATGAATAAATGTTCACTCATGTGAATGAACAAACAATGCTCTAGAAATCAGGACGATGGCAAAGGGAAATAAGATGTATGGCTGATGTATAGCATCGCCCTAAAAAATGTAGAAAACTTTTTTTATTCACCGTAAATGAAATTGAAAATGTGAGAGATCAGGATGTGAGCATATGAAAATTGAAGAAACGGAATACAACGAACATGAAGCAGCGCTTCGTACATTGATTCAAAAGGGAGACCCGGTCGATTTTCAAGACCTTTTTCTCTCTCTCCACCCGGGTGAACAGGCGGATCATTTTATCGAACTGACTCAACATGAGCGGTCGTTCGTGTATCGAACCATCTCCCCTGAGGTATTCACCGATCTATTTGAAAAACTGACGTTAGAAGAGCAATGTACATTCATCCAAGAAACACCCCAACCGTATGCCGTCCGAATCTTGAATGAAATGTATTCGGACAACGCGGCCGACTTGATGCGGGAACTACCCGATGCGTTCATGGACACGCTATTTGAGCAGATGGATGATATCGAGGAACAAGAAGTCAAAGACTTGATGCAATATCCGGAGGAAACGGCTGGATCGCTCATGACGACCGAGTTCGTCGTCCTTCAAGCTGATAAGACGGTCGGACTGACCCTTGAAGAGTTGCGTGAACTCGGACCAGATGCCGAAACGATTTATTACCTATATGTGGTCGACCAAGCGCACCAACTGGTTGGTGTTGTCTCCTTACGTGATTTGATTGTCGCACCGCTCGAGGCGAAAATTGAAGACATCATGGGGTTCCGCGTCATTTCGGCAAACGTCATGACCGACCAGGAAGACTTGGCCAGGATTGTCCAGAAGTACGATTTGTTGGCCCTTCCCGTTATCGATGATCAGCAAAAGCTACTTGGCATCATCACGGTCGATGATGTATTAGACGTCATCGAGCGCGAAACGACAGAAGACTTTGAAGAACTCTCCGCGACGAAAGGTTCGTCTGATATCAACATGAGTCCGCTTGAAGCAGCGAAAAAACGTGCCCCTTGGATTGTCAGCCTCATGTTTCTCGGCATGATTACAGCTTCGACGATTGGCGGTTTCGAAGACACCCTTGAGACGATTGTGCTACTCGCCGTCTTCATGCCACTTGTCATGGGCTCTGCCGGGAACGCAGCCACGCAATCACTCGTCGTCGCTGTGCGCTCAATTGCACTCGGGACCATCAATCGAAAGAACGTTATGAAGATGATTCGACGCGAACTCGGAACCGGCATCATCTTAGGGATTGCGTGTATGATTGTCATTTTTGGCGTCATCACGCTGCTATACGACAATATGCTGATCGGCTTCATTGTCGGGGTTTCTATCTTCGCCGCACTCAGTGTCGCCACGATGATTGGAACGATTGTCCCGCTTCTCATCAATCGCCTGAAGTTAGACCCCGCTGTTGCCTCTGGACCGTTTATCACGACGCTGATGGACAACCTCGGTCTCATCATCTACTTCACGGTCGCGACGTCCATGCTCCAGTTTTTATGACATTTGAAAAAAATCCGATTATAAAAGCGGTGCTGATGTTGTCAGCGCCGCTTTTACTCGTCATGTTGTTGAGACTCCTCAAACAAACGCACTTCATTTTCATTAAAAGCCCTGATTTCCTCATCCGTCATCACTTCGTTTCTTTCTTCCACATAAGGATTGTCTTTCAATGATGTCTCTAGCTTGCTCAAGTCAGCACTGAGCCCGCTTTCTTGATAAAGGTTAGGTTTTCCTACCGAAGTCAGTGTCCCCGTCCGATTCACTCTGAAATGTCCCAGTTGTAGACCGACAATCCGATATGCATTCTCCATCACGGGTCCTTCATATCTTTGTAAATACAGCAAAACGGTCTCGTCTCGTTTGACGAGCGGGTCTTCTTCCATATCATTTTGTAAAAGGGTGATCGTATCGGCTGACTTCAGTTGACCACTCACGTCTCGATAGACACGCTGCACTTGAATGTGTGATTCAAAGAATGTGACCGATTGATGTGTAAACGGTTTGGGAGCACTGCTCACTTTGCCGACGATGACAATCGGCGAGCTTGTAGCTAAATCGTCTATATGTCGGAAGCTTTCGGTCACAGCCAAATCACTCGTGTTTTCTTCTTTCAGCATTTCGCTAAACATGATATAACCTGCTATCACTACAACAGATAACATTCCAATCATCCACTTCTTCACGAGGTCCCTCCCATCGGTCCATCCATCCTCATCGATTTTCTACTCTCGTACGACAAGTACGCAATCGTCCCCACGTTCATGGTTTCTGTATGATTCGATCAAAACAATAGGACTACCTTCTTATAATTTAGGGTATTTCCTAAAAATACATATAAAACATAAGTAAGGAATGAGGGGATTTCATGACATTTCAACAAGTACTCTACATACTCGTGACCGGCGCCCTGTTCATGGCGCTCGTCGCTTACGTCTCGTATCGCATGACGAGAGGAAAAGTCGAAAGCGCCGACGATTACTTCTTGGCTGGTCGCGGTTTAACGGGTGTCTTCATCGCGGGATCGCTCCTGTTGACCAACTTGTCAGCGGAACAATTGATTGGCTTAAATGGCCAATCGTTCGCCGGGAACATGTCAGCGATGGCATGGGAAGTGACGGCCGGTATCGCTGCCATCATCATGGCGCTCTTTTTGTTGCCACGTTTTCTTGGCATCGGAATTTCGACCATTCCTGAATTTTTAAGTCAACGCTATGACGAGGACGTTCGTAGATTGACTGTCTTGTTATTTCTACTCGGCTATATGTGCGTGACGATTCCATCGATGCTGTACTCGGGTGGATTAGCCGTCCTGCAACTGTTCGATGTGCCGGCCCTTCTCGGCATCAGCTTTGAGCAGTCCCTTTGGCTCGTCGTTTGGTTCATTGGGATTATCGGGGCGATTTATGCCATCTTCGGAGGTCTTCGTGCCGTTGCCGTATCGGACACGTTGAACGGGATCGGACTCATCATCATTGGATTCCTCGTTCCGACACTAGGCTTTCTCGCACTAGGGGACGGGAATTTATTGGACGGGATGAAGACGATTGCGACGACGAATCCCGAAAAGTTGAACGCCATCGGTTCCGCTAACGACTCGGTCCCGTTTCTCTCCATTTTCACCGGAATGATTTTTGCGAACTTGTTCTATTGGGCACTGAATCAATACGTGATTCAACGGGCCCTCGGTGCAAAAAACTTAGCGGAAGGACAAAAAGGCGTTCTCTTTACCGGCTACTTGAAATTACTCGTTCCAATCTTCATGTTGTTACCTGGCGTCATCGCGTTTCACTTGTACGGGTCGAACGTCGAGAAGGCAGACCTCGCTTATCCGAGTTTGATTGCCGAGCTGTTACCGATGTGGCTCATGGGCTTTTTCCTCGCCGTCTTGCTCGGTGCCGTATTCAGCTCGTTCAACTCGCTCTTGAATAGTATCGCGACGCTCTTCGTACTCGACATTTACAAACCGAAGTTTAAACCGGATGCTTCTGACCAAGATTTGATTCGCGTCAGCAAATGGTTCGGGACGTTCGTTGCACTCGTCTCGTTCTTTGTCGCCCCGAATCTTATGTATGCGCCAGATGGCTTGTGGGACTTGATTCGTCGCTTCACCGGTTTCTTCAACATCCCGATTCTCGTCATCGTTTTAATCGGGATGCTTGTTAAACGTGTGCCGCCAATCGCCGCGAAGACCGTCGTCTTTTTCCACGTCATCGCTTACTATTTCCTCGTATGGGGGACGAAACAATGGTTCGGCGTCGAAATCGGCATCAACTTTATCCATATTTACGGAATCCTCTTCGTCATCGAGACGGGGATCATGCTCGTATTTGCGCGTGTGCGACCAATGCTTCAAGCGAATCCGATCCGAATCGAACTAGGGAGAGTCAAACCATGGCGTCATGCCCTTTCGACATCCATTTTGCTCGTCGCTTCGATGATTTTCGTTTACCTTGTCTTCTCGCCAATCGGACTCGCTTATGCGAACGGCATCGTTTCCGGATGGTTTGCTCCACTGACAGTGGGACTTATCGTCATAACGTCCGGGCTCATCTGGGCATCTTACCGCTATGGTATTTCTCGTTATGAACGCTATCTAAACAATTTGGGTGAAGAGCCGTCCGATGTAGAAGAACAAAGCAGCTAAACCAATAGACCTCCTTGAACTTACACGTCAAGGAGGTCTACTTTTTGTTGTCGCTTCCGTTCATACATGGCATCGTCCGCACGTTGCAAAAGCGCCTCAATCGTTTCTGGACAAGATGCCCACGCCAACCCGATGGCGACAGAAATCGATTCTTTTTGACAAGCCGCTTCGATTTGACGAACCATTCGTTCACATGCATCGCGGGGCATCATCTCTAGAAACAAGACGAACTCATCTCCCCCTAAACGATACACGGATGATTCAATTCCCTGAAGAATCTTCCCGACCCGTTTCAACAAATCGTCACCAGCAGAATGCCCTTCCATGTCGTTCACGACTTTCAAATCGTTCACATCCAGCACGATGATTCCGACGTTACACGCATTTTCTGCTTGAGCAATCGTGTCTTCAAACGCCCGACGATTGAAGACACCGGTCAAGCTATCGTGGCGACTTTCATACATGAGACGTTCACGCTCGGTCATGGCTGCTTCGATGTTCCGAATCACACCTTGAACTGCTACGATTTCACCATTCTCATAGATTGGCGTCGTATATTCCTCGAACCATACGTAAGCGCCGTCATTCGTGCGCCATCGTTGAAGAATCGCTTCTTCATAATTGACGCGTCCCGCCACTTTATCGAGTAATAGTCGCCGATCGTCCGGGTGGATTCTCCGAAAACACTCTTGTGCATCTGAATAACTTTGCATCACCGTCCCGTCTCCGAGATATAAATCTAAAGAAGGACTGATGTATCGGAAACGCCACGTCGGTTTCGTTTCAAAAATGTAAATGACATCTTTCGTTTGATTCCCGAAATGCATAAACGAAAGAGACTGTGAATGTGGCTGTGGACGTTTATATAGCCACAAGGCAATTAAAAATCCAACGAGTATCCCCCAGAAGAATAACGTCATTGAATCCACTTCCTCTCTGTTCGCCCATATCGTACCACGTTCGAGGTCAGACACCTGTCTCAATTCCTGTTATTTGGTAAATGTTTTTTTGAAAATTGAGTAAATTTTAGAGAGATTGTGATGGACATGATATAGTCGACTTATTGAATCACTCAATACATGGAGGTTTCTCATGCCACATTTCACACATCCATCGATTGACGAGACATTTTCGGGTGTCTATTTGCTCACCAATCGAAATGGATCAATCCACCAGTCTTACGGCTATGCGAATCGCTCAGAACAGATTCAACATGACGTGATGACACGGTTCGGAATTGCGTCCGGTTGCAAGCTGTTTACAGCAATCGCGATTTGCCAGTTAGTCGAGCAAGGGAAACTATCCTTTTCCACCTCGCTTGACTCATTTCAAACATTTGCCTTAACTCATCTGTCACCAAACGTCACCGTACATCAGTTGTTGACGCACACATCAGGAATCCCTGACTATTTTGATGAATCCGTCTCTGATGACTTTGAAGCGCTATGGCGTGATATCCCGATGTATCGGCTTCAACAGTTACGTGATTTTTTACCGTTGTTTCAACAAAAATCTATGAAAGACGAACCGGGTTCTCGATTCTCCTACAATAATGCAGGATATATTCTGTTAGGGTTGATTGTAGAAGATGTGACCGGGCAATCTTTCACCGACTATGTCGAACAATCGATTTTTCATCCTGCTGGTATGATTGATTCTGGATACTTTTCACTCGATGCCTTGCCTTCTAGAACAGCACTCGGTTATATTGACCACTCGGACGGCACATGGCGTACAAACCAATATGCGATTCCAATCAAAGGAGGAGCAGATGGTGGCGCGTATGTGACCGCTCAAGACATGACTAAATTTTGGAAATCGCTGTTTTCACATCAGCTTCTTGATACCGCTTCTACGTCGCTTCTTTTGACACCACACGTGACGGTTAATGACCGCGGCGGGAGTTATGGATACGGACTTTGGATTCAACATCACGCATCGGGAGATGTCTATAAATATCACGTGATGGGCTATGACCCTGGTGTCAGTTTCCATTCTGGTTACTATCCAGAAATCGATACCATCTCGGTCATTTGTTCAAATCAATCAGATGGGGCGTTCGACGTCATGAAACAGATTGAAATGCAGATTGGAGAACGGATTGAATGAACATTCGTACTTATATGGAATCAGACTTTGACTCGATTCAACAACTTAATCGCGATGAAGGTTGGAGCCAATTGGTAGAACGTGACGCGTTGACCCGTGAGGCATGGCGTCAATCAAACGTCACCTATGTGATGGAGTCTGAAAATGGAAAGATTGTCGCTTATTTGCGCGGATTGACTGATACGACAGTCAGTTTGTATGTTTGTGAACTGTTGGTCGCTTCTACATATCGTAGACGTGGTCTTGGCGAACAGTTACTCCAACACGTCCATACACTTTATCCAGACACACGGCTTGAGATGCTCGCAAGTCAAAATTCCCACACATATTACGAGAAATTACGGTTTCGTCCGTTCTACGGTTTTCGGAAAACGATTCACGAATAGGAGGAATGTATATGAAACTTGCTCTCATCACAGGCGCATCGCGTGGTCTCGGCCGTTCCATCGCTCAGGAACTACAAGCTAGAGATTACGAGGTGGTCGGGCTCTCTCGCTCACAGGCGGAAGACGTTACGTATCAGCAACGATCAGTCGACCTATCAAACGTCTCGGGGATTGATGCAGTCATTCGGGAGATCACACCGTTTCTAGAGCGGGCTGATTCGGTTTTGCTCGTTCAAAATGCAGCATGGATTGAACCGATTCATCGTGTCGGACAATTAGATGGTGAGAAAGTGACCGCTCATGTCCACGCCAACCTGCTTGCGCCGATGCTATTGGCGAATGCGGTCCTCGCTTTCGGTAAGCCGACCGATTTGATTCATGTGACCTCTGGCGCGGCCAAACGTCCGATCTCAGGTTGGAGCGCATATTGTGGCACGAAAGCAGGACTCGATCATTTCACGGAGACGCTTGCACTAGAGCTAGAAGGAACCTCACATCGTGCAGCTCTATTCAATCCAGGTGTGATGGATACGTCGATGCAGGCGGAGATTCGTTCTTCCTCGAAAGAGGCGTTCGCTGACCTTGAACAATTCCGTGCATACGAAACAGAAGGACGACTCCGTTCTCCTGAAACGGTCGCTCGTATATTTGCTGAACAGTTGATTGACCGTCCTCTAGAAAATGGCAAGACCTATTCGATTTACGACTTAATCAAATAATTTACCAGGTCAAAAAAATAAACACCCTTCTCTCGTCAAACCGTCTACACTACATGCATAGATACGTGAAAGGGTGAATTTTATGAAAACCATTGCTGGAGGATTACTGCTATTTGGACTGTTTAGCCTCACAATGTCGTTCACAATGATTGGTGATACCGCTGTCGTCGGGGCGATGGTGAGTGGTGTTTCAATTTTATGTAGTGTCGGATTATTATTTGGGGCGACTGAACTCAGCCGAATCCGTCACGACCTGCTCCACGACAAAAAAACGTCTTTCCCATCTGAATGAGGGAAAGACGTTTTTGATTCAATCTTCTTCGTATTCCTCTAATAAATCATCAACATCATATTCTTCGAAGTCGTCTTCATCGATAAAGATATCGCGATCGTTCACGACGTGAATCGGACCATTGGCCACATCGATTCGAATCGTCCACGCCCAAGGAATGCGTAATCGGTTATAAACACCTGTCCAGAACTCCATTGACTCTTGCTCATACTGTTCAAATTCTGTCAGAAGTTCTTTGAACGACACGCCTGTTAACTGGAAGTTTGAATCTTGGAGCCGTTGGAGCGCATGATGCTTCGCTTCTAATTCGGCCGCTCGAACCATTTCCTCAGCTGTCGCCATCTCCAGGATCGTCCCGTCTGGTGGGAGAATATCGTATACGTTGAACAATTCGCCTTCTTCTACTTCTACATCGTCAAACTCATAGTCATCGTGCCGCATACTACATTCCTCCTTACGCAATTTGAATCCCCTTTATTGTACCACTCTCTACCCGTTTCCCCCTAAAGATTCGTGCATATATTTCATTTTGCCAGGGAAAGACTGTTAGAGTGAGGACATCTATAGGAAAAGAGGTTAAGCAGATGAATGAATCATTCCAAGCACTCGTGCTAGACCAACACGAGGAACGCCTTCATGCCGAAGTAAAAGAAGTGAACGCCGACGTCCTTCCGAAAGAAGAGGATGGAAACGTCTTAGTCGAAGTCCACTATTCCGCATTGAATTATAAAGACGCGCTCGGATTGACGACTTCAGGAAAAATCGTCAATCGCTATCCGTTCATTCCGGGATGCGAATTCGTTGGAACTGTCGTCGAATCAGACCACCTCGACATCAAAGTTGGCGATGAGGTGATTGCCACTGGTTTCGGGATTGGGGAACGGCATTTCGGTGGATTTAGCCAGTATGCGCAAGTACCGGGGAAATGGCTCGTGAAGTTACCTAAAGGAATGAGCATGCGAGATGCAATCGCCATCGGAACACCAGGACTCACCGCCATGCTTTCCATTGATGCACTCGAACACGCTGGTGTGCGTCCAGGCGAAGAAGTGCTCGTCACAGGAGCGACAGGTGGTGTCGGAAGCTTCGCGATTACGTTGCTTCGTCGCCTCGGCTACCATGTCGTCGCCTCTACTGGTAAAACAGATTCACCATACTTACGCTCACTCGGTGTCGAGACGATCATCGATCGAAGCGAATTAGAAGGACCTGCCCGTCCCCTTGCCAAGCAACGCTTCGATGCCGCTATCGATTCGGTCGGTGGAAATACACTCGCCAACATCTTGAGCCAGATACGATATGAAGGTGCTGTCGCCGCATGCGGTCTCGTCGGAGGCGCCGAGTTGCCGACGAGCGTTTATCCGTTTATTTTACGCGGCGTGAAGCTCATCGGCATCGATTCGGTCATGCAACCCATGGTTCGTCGTACGAACGCATGGGAACGCCTCGAAGAACTCATCGATCCGAAAGTTCTCAACGAGATGATCCATGAGATTCCGTTACACGACGTCCCTCGTCACGCCGAGGCGATGATGCGTGGCGAATTGAGCGGTCGTACCGTCGTCCGCCTTCGCTAAGCACATGAAAAGAGGCTGAATCACTCACGATTCAGCCTCTTTCCTCTCTATTCTCCATGGTGTGAAATCAGATGGTGAATCCGGCAGGTGCGTCTTTCACGACAACGAGTACCTTCCCTTGATCTAACTTTTCTTCGAGACGCTCTGATTCTTCTTTTGTGAAGCCGAGCTCCTGAAAATCGGCTCGCAGTTCATCTCCTTTTTTGCGGAACACGTTTTTGGCAGCTGTCCCCAAACCGACGTCACTTGCTGAGACGGTGTTCGCATCGGCATTGTCCGCGACACGCTTACTTCGATCATCGTCATGTGTGATGACGTAGATGTTAGATTCATCAATCCCATTTGTTTTCATCGATTGAACGGCGGTAACGACTTCTTCATCATTTGTAAATTCTTTGTACAAAACTGACATGTCTATTCTCCTCCTTCAATTCTACTACATTATTAGTTATTACCTTCCTTCCTGTTCTTCACACATTAAAAAACGATGACAAACGTCATCGTTTTGTTAAACGGCAGGTTCCTGCCCTTTTCGCTTTTTCAATTCTTCTAATAAAATGTTCGATTCATTGAATGGAATCGACTGGCGACCAA
The DNA here is from genome assembly GCF_018617245.1 of Exiguobacterium sp. s121. GTDB lineage: Bacteria > Bacillota > Bacilli > Exiguobacteriales > Exiguobacteriaceae > Exiguobacterium > Exiguobacterium profundum. The sequence goes on along the minus strand of NZ_JACSJV010000001.1, from coordinate 83,733 downwards.
TCCGTTCGATGTGGTCATGTCCTTTCCCGACGACCACGACACGCTTTCCTTCTAACGCTTGCGTGGCCGCATGGCGCAGGGCTTCTTCCCTTGCTTCAAACGTCACATACTTCACATCCGGTTGGATTCCTTTTACTAAGTCACGAATGATTTGTTTCGGGTCTTCCATGCGGATATCATGTACCGTGACAATCACCTCGTTTGAATAGCGGCTTGCGATTCGTCCCATATCTTGACGTTTCGTGGGATCTCGGTCTCCTGCCGCACTTAACACGACGACAAGTGCACGGTCGTCTTGTTGCAATGTAGACAAACATTTCTCTAGCCCGTCTGGTGTATGAGCATAGTCGATATATATCTCGGCATCCTCTGTAGCTAAACGTTCTAACCGCCCTTTTGGCAAGGTGAGTCCTGGAACATTTGAAACGATGGTCCGTAGCGCCATATCCGAAGTCGACACAAGTCCAATGGCCGCCGCTAAGTTCGCTGCGTTGAACGCCCCCATGAATCGGACGGGCACTTCGAGCTTGAACTCCTTCATACTGACGAGTACCGTTTCTTCACGCCAAATCACTTGGATGTCCGCCTCGATGTCCTCTTTTGTACTATACATAATGGCTTGACGTGTCGGCGCAAACTCAGCCATGACATGACTAGCCGGATCTTCCGCATTTAACACAATCGCCTCACCATTCGTCACTTCCACCTGTTCAAACAATCGCGCTTTGGCCCGGGCATACTCATCCATCGAACGATGATAGTCTAAATGATCATGCGTCAAATTCGTAAACGCAGCAGCATGAAAGTGTATTCCCGCTACGCGACCTTCCATTAAGGCATGCGATGATACCTCGAGTACGCAATCCGTGACGCCTGCATCGACCATCTCTGCTAATATGCGATGTAAGACGACGGCTTCTGGTGTCGTATTGGCTGTCTCAACCGTTTGATTATGAAAACGCGCGCCAATCGTACTAACGATTCCGGCACGACGTCCTGAAAGACGCAACAAATCATAAGTCAATGTCGCCGTCGTAGTTTTTCCATTCGTTCCTGTCACACCGTATATACGCATCCGATGAGAGGGATGATCATAAAATACACTCGCAACCTCTCCTGCCGTCTGTTTCGTATCGGCAACAACCACATTCGGAACATCGAGATCGAGTGGATATTCTGAGATGACCGCACTCGCACCGTTGGCGACGGCGTCCTCCGCGAACTTATGACCGTCAACCGTATAACCGCGAATGCAAATAAAGACATTCCCTGAACTGACCTTCCTGGAATCGGTTTCGACTCCGGTCACCCATGGATCAAAAATGTCATCCATCTCATTTTGTAAAATGGCGGATAAACGTTTCGTTCTCATGCTGTGTACGTCCTTTCTCATGGGTGTCGCTAGGTTCATAAAACCTTATCGTCATGTTACTAGATTTTAACGGCAATTGAGATGACAAATATATTACTTCCCGTTTTCAAAGAAAAGCAATCACTTCACAAAAAAAACCTAGACGTTTCACTCACGTACTAGGTTCCTCCATTTTGAATGCTAAATTGTGCTTTAGTAGCTCCGCCTCAAGGACAAAAAGGGCATTCGGTCCGATTCCGTGCCAACTCGCAACCTCACGGCGTGTATAGGGACACAATTCATGCAAAGACTCGATTCCTTTAGCAACTAGTGCCCTTTTAGCTGGCGCTGCTAACGTTGGTAAGGCAATCATCCAATCTCCGCCTTTCGCTTTCTAAATCGTTCGTTGATGGGAAGACAGGCAAGAACTTGCTCGATTCGAAACGTTCGTCTCGCTTGTTTATTCAAATCCCATGCCACCACGTACTCTCCTTGCACTTTAATCAGTTTGACCCGCCGCTCTGAAAATGTCCCATGTCGATCGACATACACCATTTCTGTGACTTGTCCCGAACGCATCCATCGTAACAATTCTTCTCTCATCCTGTTTTCCCTCCTTTATTTTCATTATACAGAACATTTGTTCCTATTTCTATTGATAAGCTGTTCGCTGATTCAAATTTCGATTATGATGAAGGAAATCAAATGAGAGAGGAAAAAACCGATGACTTATGTATTATTACTGATCTTGGCTGCCTTTTTATTCGGGGCAATGATTTTCGCTGCGCTCGCGTTACCAAACCTTCGCAACATTTTATTCAATCGTGGCAGTTTGTTCAATCAACAGAGTGAAACCGTCACTTGTCCGAAGTGTAAAACATCATTCAAACGCGCGCCGGGAGACGCACAAACTTGTCCGAATTGTTATCACACTTTTTGAATCGTTGAGGGGCATGCATATTCGACCGCAATTCTTCATATTCCTTGGTTTAAATGGGAGCAAATGAGTGAAAGAACAGAGAGGATGCTTTATCTGAGTAAAGTTCCTGATTCTTTTATCGTTGAAACCTTCATTCCATACGAAAGGAGTTGCATATGCTTCCTACACTCGATGAACGCCTGGTCGATCAAATTCGTCTTAAAAATCGCCAAGCCTTAGAACATTTATACTCACGCTATGAAAAACTACTTTATCGATATGCGCTTCATCTGAATGACCATCCTGCAACTGCAGAGGCGGCCTTGACCGATTTATTTTGTCGGATTTGGCAACAACGTCTTCACTTCAATCCACATTCCGAAACGATTCGTGCGACCCTCATCCGTTCATTAGAGGAGATCATGCACTATATGAAAGAGGACAAATCAGATTCCAATACTTCTAAAATCCCTTCTGCATAAGGTTTTGTTGTCATCTCCGGATACATCTGTTTTGCCTGTTCGGTCGCATTGCTCACTAAATAGCCTTTTCCTACATGCGCTAACATCCCAAGGTCATTCCCACTGTCGCCGAACGCATATGTTTCTTTGCGTAAGAAGGAAACAGTGGTGCATACATATCGAACACTGGATTCTTTTCCGGCATGGATTGGATAAAAATCAATATCCCATGCATCCATCGGATCACCCGCTTGCGGATTGCATTGGCTGATGTTGACAGCAATACCTTCTTTATCAGCTAGCATGCGAAGCGTTTCGCTCCAAGACCCGATTTGGTCACGGATGTAATAGCTACGGATCCAAGGACTCGTCCCAAAACCCGGTTGCGCTTCTAGTTCAATCCGCATCTGTTCAATCTGTGACGCAACACGTTCCACACGAGATATAAAATCACTCGGGAATAACGCTTGATAGGATTCTTCTAAAGAAAACGTTCCGTCTACGTCAATATGATACAATTCCGTACCCAAACTTGAAGCGATACGGTGAGGCCAAAAGCGAAGGTTTGCCTGTTCAACTTTTTCACGTAGCGATTTGAGTGAACTACCTGTCACCCACATCGTTGACAATCGATGGGAATATTGTTCCAAAAAATCTTCGAGCCGACGAACGGATGCCAATTGTTCCGGTGTACATGCATGAGGAAAGTAGGTCTCATCAAAATCAAAACATATGAGGATGTGTCCCTCATTCGTAAATCGCTTCATGATATCGTCTCCTTATCGTTTTCTCTTCCTCCTATAGTACAATGAAACAAAGGAGGCATCTTATGATTTCACGAATCTCTCGAGCTTATTGCCAAATGAGTAGCTTGATTACCGGATTTTTTATTGTATTTGCTTTTCTTTTTGGCATTCGCACATACTTCTTATGGACGACGATGAGCTCTCCCTTAACTGCGATTGGCTTGATGCTGATGACGGCGATTGGACTAAGCTTCATCACGTACCAGCTTTCAGAGAAATTAAGATTATTCATCTATTCGAAGCTTCCGGATCAAGCAGTGACATGTTCAATAAATAGTCACACAAAATAGGCATCCATTTTTCGATTTTATACGTTAGATCAATACAAGGGACATCCCTTCTGCGCAAAGGAGTATGTTATGACTGACTTAGAGTTATATGAGCGTGTCAGGAAAAAGGACAAAGAAGCGCTCGAAATATTGTATGATCGATACGAACGCATTTTATACGCATTTGTCCTACAACTGACAAAAGATCGTGATTTGGCCGAAGAAGCCATGCAAGAAGTATTCATCAAGCTTTGGCGTGGCGGAGGCGTTTACGATGAGTCAAAAGGAAAATTTCGTTCTTGGCTCTTCACAATGAGCCGTCATGTGGCCATTGATTTAATTCGGAAGCGTAAACCGGATTTACAATTAGATGAGTCCTACGCGGAGGCCATCCCTTCCGACTCACCGTCCGTCGAGAAAGAAGTCGAGTGGCAAGAAGAGCGCGCCCAAATCGAGACAGCCATGGCCACATTACCAGCCGAACAACAGCAGGTCGTTCGACTCATGTATTTTCAAGGATTGAGCCAGCAAAAAATTGCTGATGCATGCGGCATCCCGCTCGGAACGGTAAAAGGAAGGATTCGACTGGCGCTAAGGCAACTGAGGAAACAGTTATCCCATGAATTCATCGGAAAGGAGGTAGAACAATGAACGCATGCGACCAATTGATTGACTACTTCAACCAACATTTAACGGAAGAAGAACGAATGAAATTTGAACAACACCTGGCAACGTGTAAAGACTGTCAAGAAGAGCTCGAACAACTTGAAGCTCTTGTCGGTGGCGTCGCGTTCTTGTCTACTCCGACTGAGCCACCCCGAGGCATGAAAGCGCGTGTCCTCGATCGTGTATTCGAAGAAGAAGACAATGAACCCGTCATAACAACCGACACTTCTGCATCAGTTCCACCGGCGACACCGTTCAAACAGAAGAAGAAACGGAACGTACCGGTCTGGGGAATGGTCGCTTTAGCAGCGGCACTCCTCCTCTCCTTAATCGGGAATGGATATTTGCTTACCAATCAGCCTGATGCCCCTGCCATCGCGTTAACCGAAACGATTCCACTCGACGGCGAATCGGAAGGGACCGCTTACCTTGCAGAGCAGGACGGTGCGACACAACTGATCGTCCAAACGAATGGTCTAGCCTCACTCGATGCCAATGAGGTATATCAAGTATGGCTATTAAAAGATGGTGCCCCGATTCCGACCGGCGCTTTTGTCACCGATGACAAAGGGAACGGGACGGTTATCTACACACTCGACTCAGATGAAGTCGACGTCGACTGGGATACCGTCGCCGTCACAAAAGAACCGAATCGTGGCAATGAAACGCCACAAGGTGAAATCGTCTTAAGTGCTAGTCTTTAATTCTTGAACCGGACACATCCGCTGTCCGGTTTTTTGTTATGATGAACCAAAGGAGTGAATGGGATGCAAAAACCAAAAATCGGTATTGTCGGACTTGGAAATATCGCTCAAAAAGCGTATTTACCCATCCTTTCGATTCATCCTCGAATCGACTTGATCGGTGCCTTTTCCCCGAACACATCTAAGCGAGACATGATTTGCCAAACGTATCGAATGACCTCTTTCGACACGTTGAATGAACTCGCCTCATCCATCGATGCAGCGTTCGTACATAGTTCAACGGAAACTCATTATGACATCGTATCGTATTTATTAGATCACGGTGTCGATGTTTATGTTGATAAGCCCCTCGCCGCAACAATCGAGGAAGCGGAGCAACTCGTCATTCAAGCCGAACGTCTTGGGCGTAAATTGATGGTCGGGTTCAATCGACGTTTCGCTCCGATGTATATGCGTCTACAAAACGAGTCCTCTGCTCACATGATTGATGTGGTAAAACATCGCGAGAATGACGTCGGCCCTAAGGATGCGACCTTCACCTTACTCGATGATTACTTACATGTCATTGATACGCTACGTTTCCTCGCTGGTAATAAGCTAACACTCGTCTCGGGTCACGTCGAAGTCAATGACAGGCATGAGCTTCGATTCGCCCGCCACGTGTGGCAAGATGAGCACGGAATGCACACGACATCGATGCACCGTTCAGCAGGAGTGAACCATGAGCTCGTCTCGATCGTACGGGATGGGGAACGATTGTCCATCGAAGAGATGGTCACGCTACATCGTTTCAAGCAAGGTCGGCATGAAGTCGAAACGTTCGGTTCATGGGACACGACACTCGTGCAACGTGGTTTCCAAGGCGCGATTGACCACTTCATTTCCGCACTCATCGAGGATACAGCGATTTTAACGGACGGTCGTGTTGCCCTTGAGACACAACGACTTGTCACGAACGTATTCTCATAATAGGAGGAGTATCTGTGGTTTTTATTATGGTTATGGTCATTGTTGTCACTGCAATCGGTTCTGATACGATCATCAAGATGAAGAAAGCTAGTGTCGAAGAACGACGATTGAAGATCGAAGAAGAAAAACTCGCGATCCAACGGCTTGAACTCGAGATGAAGCGCGAACAAGACAAACTCGACCATCATGGATTTTAATCAAAAGCGGTCACCCTCCAAAATGAGGGCGACCGCTTTGCCATTACAGATGACGATTTGAAATCGGCAGTTGTTCTCTTCGTTCCGCGAGCGTCGACCACGTCACAGCCGTCATGATACAACCGGCACCGATAAAGAAGTTAAGATGGAGCGTTTCGTTCAAAACGAGCCACCCGAGCGTCCCACCAACCAAGGGTTGAAAGAAGAAAAAGAGTGACCCGACACTCGCATCCATCAACTCGAGTCCTTTGTTCCAAAAGAAAAACGCTCCTGCCGTCGATACGACACCGATATAGAGAACACTGAGCCAAAGGACACCATTCAATTCTGGAAAGCCGTTTTGCATGACCTCTATACTCATCAAAGGCGTCATCAACAACCAGGCAACTCCAATCGCAAACGTCGTCAGTGTCAACGTCGATAAGGTCTGCGTCCCGATTTTCACATAAATGGACATGAGTGCCCACGTCACGGCAGCTAGAACAAGTATGAAACTGCCTACTCGATACGTCCCTTCCCCTTCCCAACCGACGACGATGAGAACACCGACCGTTGCCAGCCCAAGTGCTCCAATCTTGACAGGAGTCAGTCGTTCTTTCAATAGGATTCGGGCAAATAACACCATGAAAGCTGGCGTCGCTGCGGTCACAAGAGACCCGGTATGTGCATCCGATAGCTTCGTTCCGATAAATTGAAACGAAATCGAGGCAACGTATCCGATGACACCGACAAGTCCGATCCATTTCCAATCTGCCCTTCGAATCGATTCTCGTCCAAACCGAAACCAAACGACGAATAAGACCATAAATGCAACAGCGTATCGTAACCAGACGAACGTGAACGGTTCAATATATGCGAGTGCATACTTACTGACCACATACATCCCGCCCCATATACTCGCCGCAAGGGTCAAACTGAGTGCTCCTAGCCATTCTTTCCTCATTTCTTCGCCTCCTCGATGGCGACTATATACGACATCCTTGCTTCCATTTCCTTTATTTTCATTGTCAGTCGTAAGAAAAACGCTTACAATCAAGATATGGATGAATGAAAGGAGGGAGAAAGGTGAAATTTGTCGGACGTACGCATTGGACAACTGAACATTTGTACATTTTGCGTGCGATTTTTCACGATGTCGCTTAATCAAGGGACCCGTCTGTCCTTTTTTAGACATTGCTGAATATACGACAAAGCGCCTCTCTCTTTCTAAACCGAGCGCTTCTTTGCGTTCGGTTTTTTTGATAGGCCCTAACCTTAGGAGGAACCTATTATGTTGATCGATCTTCAACACATTCAAAAACAATACGGCGGGCACGCCGTTCTCACAGATGCGAATTTATTCATGAACGAAAACGAACGAGTCGGTCTTGTCGGCCGAAACGGCAGTGGCAAAACGACGCTGTTACGAATCCTTGTCGGCTCTGAAGAGCATGACGCCGGTACGATTTACCGCCGACAACGACTCTCTATCGGCTATTTGGTGCAGCTTCCTGACTACCCTGGACGCAGTGGTCGTGACGTCCTCTATACTGCTTTTGAGGAAGTGACTCGCCTGAGTGAAAAAATGTCTTCCCTCGAGCAAGAGATGGCGACGTCCGAACAGCTCGAACGCCTTCTCGAATCATACGGTGCCATTCAAGAACAATTCGAACATGCGGGTGGATATGTCTACGAGTCAAAAATCAGCGCAATGATTGATGGACTCAAATTGACCTCATTCGTGGACCAACCGTTCGATACGCTAAGCGGGGGCGAGCGTACAAAAATCGGTCTCGCCTTAGCACTCCTTCAGGAACCAGAGCTACTCATTTTGGACGAACCGACGAACCATCTAGATTTAGAAGCGATGACTTGGCTCGAATCCTATTTACAGGATTACGATTCAGCGCTCCTCATCGTCTCCCATGACCGGGTCTTCTTAGATGCGGTCGCCACGCGAATCGTCGAGTGCGAGGATGGAGAATTGACGAGTTATCCTGGGAATTATACGGACTTCGTTGCCCAAAAAGAAAAACAGTTGCTTGACCAGTTTCACGCTTACACGGAGCAACAGAAGAAAATCAAAAAAATGAAGGAAACGATCCGGCAGTTGCGGCAATGGGCCAACGAGGGCAATCCGCCGAATGAAAAGTTCTATCGTCGCGCCAAATCGATGGAAAAGGCTCTCGAACGAATTGAACGAATCAAGCGACCACAACTCGAAGCCGAGCAACCGAATATCCAGTTCACGACGAACGGGCGAACCGGGCGTGACGTCTTCGAAGTGAGTGACGTGACACTCACGTATGATCGTCCTCTATTTGAAAACGTGCACTTTTATACAGGTCACGGGGAACGCGTCGCCATCGTCGGACCGAACGGGAGTGGAAAATCTTCGCTTTTGAAAATGTTACTCGGTGAAGTTATCCCTCAAGCTGGGACCGTCCGACGAGCCGATCAAGCCAGAATTGGATATCTGTCGCAACACATTACCTTCGATGAGTCACATCGCTTAATCGAGGCGTTTCGGGACCGGATCGCAGTCGATGAAGGCAAAGCGAGGCACCTTCTCGCTCAATTTCTATTTTACGGTGCGAGTGTGTTTAAGCCTGTCTCAAATTTGAGCGGCGGGGAGAAGATGCGACTCATGCTTGCCATCCTCGTCCATGAAGAAATCAATGTCCTCGTTCTAGACGAGCCGACGAACCATTTGGATATCGAATCGAGAGAGGCACTTGAAGAGGCGCTCGAACGTTTCCCTGGAACGGTCGTTACGGTTTCTCATGACCGCTACTTCTTAAATAAGCTGTTCCCCATCACGTATTGGCTCGACGGGACGATGACGCGTTTCGAAGGTAATGTCGCCTATGCCCTCGACAAGCGTGGACAGGCATCGAAAGATGAACCTGTAACGGAGCGCGTCAAACCATCAAAATCGCTGAAGCAGACGAAAGTCGCTCCATCTACGGTTGATGAGGAAGCTCACCTAACCCAATTAGAGACAGAACATCGGGCACTGCTCCAACGGATGAATGAATTGGATGACCTTGATGAATTGATGGCGTTACAACGACAAGTTGATGCATTGCAAAAAGAAATCGATGACGTGATGACACGTTTGCTCGAATCTTTATAACCTAATATAGAGAAGCGGCACCCAATCAAGGGCGCCGCTTCTTTTGCTCGAATCGAATCTGTATGAAATAGCCGATGACCGCGATAGCCATCAACCCAATTGGGAGTATGCGGTAAAGACCTTCCATCGTTCCCGTTGTCAAAAGAATCACTCCACTAAGGAACGTTCCGAACCAATATAGCTTTGGCATATGATCCCTCCATCGGTTGCATTCACTCAATAGGATACCACAAGAAAAGCGCCCTCGCTCGGCGCTTTTCTTGATTCTCTAGTCCCCGGACTTTCATCCAACCAAGCCCTTGCTCGATTGACCGTCCCATCCATGATTTGGTTCGACTAGAGATGTCCAAGCCAACGTGACGCATCATTCCAATCCGTTCATCGTCCATTGGTTCACCAATTGTTTTTCATTCGAAAACATGAAATCGAATAGGTGACTCATAGACATTTTGATCGAATGGGCACGAGAGGACTTGGCACCTATGATGTCCACTTCTGACGCGGATCATGTGGAATTCCGTATACAAACAGTCTGTCTGGTATGCTTGCTCCGATGGCAAGCAGAGGCCGACGTATCATCGTTTGGAATACACGATTCACGTTCATATGGACTTTGCCCATCCCTTTCATCCATAAGCGACAGGTGACGAAAGTGCCTCCCCGTTCCCAACTCATTTCAGAAAGTGAATGGTTACATGTATACAATATCCGTTTTAAGTGAGATTCAATCCTCGTTCACGATTTCTCCATAATCCAATTCATACATAATGCGTCAGCGCATAAGCGACCCCGTCCTCTTCTACATCCTTTGTAATATGCGTGCTCAAATCTTTTAACGGATCCACAGCATTCCCCATCGCAATCCTTGTTTCTGCCACTTCGAACATCGACACATCATTCAGATTGTCTCCGATGGCGACGACATCACGCATCGGAATCTGATAATGCTCAGCTAGCTGTTTCAAGGCTGCGCCTTTACTCGCATGAGGATGTCCGATTTCAATTTTCGTCCACCCCGCAGTCGTAATCAAAATATCGTTCCGTGGTTCATAGATTTTACGCAACCGGTGTAGCTTTCGGCGATCGAACGAATAGACAAACACCTTGTACACTTCATCTCGTGCAAAGTCGATGTCTGCCATCGAATCCATATATGTCAGACCGAACTGCTCATTTTGGATTTCAATCTCACGTTCCGCCCACTCACGGGTGAACGATTGATCATGTGGCAACACCTCATTGAGTTCCCGTTTTAATAAATCACTCCCTGAACGGAGTACTTTCACTCCCGCATTCGTATAAAATTCGACGTACGCATCATCTGCGTTCGCGATTTCCCATAGCTCGTCTACAACCGTTTGATCCATCGCATGATAGTAAATTCGCTCGTTCTCATAAAACCCGATTGCTCCGTTACCTGACAAAATCGGACAGACGAGGTCACTTCGCTTCAACAGCTCCTCGATATCATGAATCGAACGTCCTGAACAAATCGTGACGATATCACCCTGTTCTTGCCGACGACGAATCGCCTCCTGGTTTGCCTTTGTAATCACGCCTGTGCGCGATAACAGCGTCCCGTCTAAATCAATCGCAATCAATTTCATATCGTTCCCTCCTCTTTGGTTCTTTTCCCGATTCAACTATACAAAACACGATGAAATGCGTCTCCTGTTTGCAATGTGGAGATTAGGGAACCGTTTATTAATGCTACATAATTTTTTTTGAAAGGGGACATCTATGAAAGATTCTACACAAAAGCCACGTTTGAATCGCGTCTTTTACATTTCAGCAAGTTTGATTGCCTTACTCGTTCTATTTGGAGCGATTGCACCAACGACATTCGCTTCAATCGCAGGATCTATTTTTAACTTTACGACTCGCTCGTTCGGTTGGTTCTATTTACTTTCCGTATTCTTGTTTGTGCTCTTTTTAGTCTTTTTAGCGTTCAGTAAATACGGAAAAATCCGTCTTGGGAAGGATGACGATCGCCCTCAATATCCGTTCTTTACTTGGATCGGCATGTTATTCTCCGCCGGATTCGGTGTCGGACTCGTCTTTTGGGGTGTTGCTGAGCCGATGAGCCATTTCTTTACGCCACCTTATGCGGATACGGAGGCATTGACAGTCGAAGGGGCACGCCTCGCGATGGCCTATTCGTTCTTCCATTGGGGTGTCAGTCAATGGTCTGTCTTTGCGATTGTCGGACTGATCATCGCCTACTTCCAGTTCCGTCGTAATGCGGATGGACTCATCTCGACTAGCCTGTCACCACTTATAAAAGAACGACCGTACAAACAACCGTTGAACCAGACGATTGATATTTTAGCGGTCATTGCCACCGTCATGGGTGTCGCGACGTCGCTTGGTTTAGGTGTTCTTCAAATCAATGGCGGACTGAACAGTGTGTTCGGGCTCCCGAACACCGCTTGGATGCAAGTCGCCATCATCGTCGTCTTGACCGCTCTCTTTTTAACATCGACGACGACGGGGCTCGATCGTGGCATCAAGTGGTTGAGTAACATCAACTTAGGTACCGCACTCGTGTTGATGGTCTTCGTCTTCTTTGCCGGTCCTACCATTTTCATTTTAGAAACCTTGACGCTCGGTCTAGGTGACTACTTACAAAATTTCATTCGCTATAGTCTTCGTCTACAACCGTATCAACAAGGGACGTGGGTCCGGGATTGGACAATCTTTTATTGGGCATGGGCCATCGCCTGGTCCCCATTTGTCGGAGCGTTCGTCGCACGTGTCTCACGAGGACGTACCATTCGTGAATTCATCGTCGGTGTCCTCATCGTTCCTCCGTTCATTGCGCTCCTTTGGATTGCCGTATTCGGGGGCACTGCCCTATATCTAGATTTATTCGAAGGGACTTCCATCGCTGAAGCCGTCAATGCGGACGTGACGAGCGCATTGTTCGTGACGTTTGCCGAGCTCCCATTCAGTTTCATCCTGTCCGTCTTGTCGATTCTCTTGATTTTGACGTTCTTGATCACGTCGGCCGATTCTGCCACCTATATCATCAGTAGTATGACGACGAACGGTAGCTTGAATCCGCCCCTCCCCGTTCGAATCGCTTGGGGAGTTCTGTTAGGAGGAATCGCTGCCGTCTTGTTGATTGCGAGTGGCTTAGAAGGACTTCAAACTGCGTCGTTGATTTCCGCCTTGCCCTTCACGATTATTCTTCTGCTGATGGTGTTCACATTATTTAAGTTACTCCGACAAGAGAACGTACGAAAAATAAAATAAGCTGTATTTTTAAACGCTCGGGAAGATCCTTGAGCGTTTTTTAGTTTGACTCGCCGACATCTCGTTGTTTGTTGACTTCCTTATGTCCGATTGCTACGATTTTGACAACGTATAAGCTTTAAAGGGGGAATATGGGGAGATGAACGATTTCACACGTGCTTACGCACAACAACTGGACAAACAAGACCCGCTCGCATCATATCGGGAAGAATTTTACTTACCGGAAGACGGGATTTATATGGATGGGAATTCACTCGGGCTCTTATCGAAACGAGCCGAGCGTACGCTCCTTGAATCGCTCGCGGACTGGAGAGAGCTCGGGATCGATGGTTGGATGTCCGGTCGCCATCCTTGGTTCAACTTGTCCGAAGAGCTGGCTGCATTGAACGCGCCGCTCATCGGTGGAAAGTCGGAAGAAGTAATGGTCACCGGTTCGACGACCGTGAACTTGCATCAACTTGTCGCTTCGTTTTTCAAACCAGAAGGCAAACGAACGAAGATTTTGGCAGACGCCCTCACGTTCCCGTCTGATATTTACGCCTTGAAGAGTCAGCTCGAACTTCGTGGACTCGACCCATCAGAGCACCTCGTCCAAGTCAACAGTCCAGATGGGCGCTTCTTAGCAGAAGACGACTTGATTGCCGCGATGACTGACGAAATCGCCCTCATCGTATTACCGACCGTCCTCTATCGGAGTGGTCAGATTTTAGATATGGCTCGTCTAACGAAAGCGGCACACGAGCGTGGAATTTTGATCGGCTTCGATGCCTGTCACTCCGTCGGCGCCATCCCTCATGACTTCCACGACTGGGGTGTCGACTTCGCATACTGGTGCAACTATAAACATTTGAACGGGGGTCCGGGAACGGTCGGGGGCTTATTCGTTCATGAACGTCACTTCGGCACGACACCTGGACTCGCCGGATGGTTCGGTTCGCGCAAAGATAAACAGTTCGATATGGACCATACGATGACACCGGCCGAACATGCCGGTGCGTTCCAAATCGGAACACCACACGTTATGAGTCTTGCTCCTCAACTTGGCGCGCTTGAGATGTTCAACGAGGTCGGGATGGAAGCGATTCGTCAAAAATCACTCGCGCTCACGACGTATATGATGGATTTGATCGAAGAGATGCTCGCACCTCACGGATTCTTCATCGGTAGCCCGACTGACACACGACAGCGCGGCGCTCATTTGAGCCTCGAGCATCCCGAAGCGGCACGCATCTGTAAAGCGTTGAAGAAACATCACATCATCCCTGACTTCCGCGCACCGAATATCATCCGTCTCGCACCGGTCGCACTATATAATACGTTTACCGACGTATATCACGTGATCTTGACGTTGAAGAAAATCATGGACGACAAAGAATATGAGGCGTTCGAGAACGTCCGCGAAGTGGTCGCATAAGGGGGAACTGTCATGAGTGAACGCACAGAACATAAAGTAGAAAAATCGATTCAAACGGATTTCTCAAAAGACATGTCGTACGGGGACTATCTCCAACTCGACCCGATTTTATCAAGTCAACATCGCCTTTCTGACCATCATGATGAGATGCTGTTCATCATCATCCACCAGACGAGCGAGTTGTGGATGAAACTCATTTTGCATGAATTGACAGCAGCCACGACGGCCATCACGAACGGCGAACTCGAACGTTCGTTCAAGATGCTCGCCCGCGTCTCGAAGATTCAGCAACAACTCATCCAGTCATGGGGCGTTCTCGCGACGTTGACGCCGGCCGAGTATTTAGAGTTCAGAGACCAACTCGGCTCGTCCTCTGGTTTTCAATCTTACCAGAACCGACAAATCGAATTCGCGCTCGGCTTCAAAAACGCACGGACGCTCAGTGTTTACGCGCACGATAAAAAACTGTATCCATTGCTCGAAGGCTCGCTACAAGCTCCTAGTATTTACGATGTGACCGTCCGCGAAATGCATCGTCGGGGTCTATCGATTGATGCGAGCGTGCTCGAACGTGATGTCACCCAGGATTGGGAATGGAATGAAAGTGTCGAGAAGGCATGGGTCGAAGTCTATCGAGACGTCGACACGTATTGGGACTTATATGAGCTCGGTGAAAAGCTACTCGATATCGGGAGTCAGCAACAGATGTGGCGCTTTAACCATATGAGCACCGTGGAACGCATTATCGGACAGAAGATGGGGACAGGTGGTTCGTCTGGCGTGAACTACTTACGTCGCGTGCTCGATCATCGCTTCTTCCCAGAACTGTGGACGGTCCGGACATCACTATAAGAGGAGCTGAACAAAATGACTTGGATTGATGTATCACAGCCACTTCATGCCGATGTTGCGACATGGCCGGGAGATACAAAATTTTCATATGAAATCTCGTGGCCGATGGCAGAGAGTGGTTCGGTCAATGTCGGGAAGATGACATTGAGTTTACATCTCGGGACCCACATCGATGCACCGTTTCATTTTGACGACCATGGGAAGCGCGTGATCGACCTCAATCCGTCCGTATATATCGGACCAGCCCGTGTGATTCATCTACCGCATAAGGCAAAGATTGAAGCATCTGATTTGGATGGACACGATTTGACTGGGGTGGAACGCCTCATCTTAAAAACGGATGGTTGGTCCGATAAGAGCGTCTTCCCAGAGACGATTCCTGAACTGACACCCGCTCTTGCCGATCGTCTCGGAGAACTCGGAATCTTCTTGATCGGACTCGACTTACCGTCCGTTGATGCGATTGACAGTAAAGAGATGAGCGGCCATCACGCGTTAGCACGAAATGGTGTGCATATCCTAGAAGGACTCGTTTTAGACAATATCTTACCGGGAGATTACGATTTGAATGCCGTCCCTCTCCCAATCGTCGAAGGGGATGGAAGTCCCGTTCGCGCATTGCTTCGCCCTATATTGTAAAGAGATAGCCGGAATCGGCTGTCTCTTTTTTGATTAGACAGGGATAGTCCGACGTTTGGCGAAATAGATGAGAAACTCTATTTGAAGAGAGGACATTCGATGAAGATTCTATTATTATCTGGCGGTGATGGAAAAAGACTATGGCCACTTTCGAACAATTCGAATGCCAAACAATTCATTCGTTTATTGCCTAGCAGAGATGGAACGAAACAATCAATGCTTGAAAGAGTTTATAATCAACTAAAAACACAAGATTTAGACACTAACGCTTTCATTATCACAAATGTTCAGCAAAAAGATTGTGTCATTCATCAAGTTGGTACAGATACTAATATCATTTCCGAACCAACTCGTCGTGATACATTTCCCGCTATCGTTCTCGGGGCAAGCTATTTAAACGAGCAACATGTGCCTCTGGATGAAACGGTACTTGTGATGCCGGTCGATGCTTACGTCGACCTCCGCTTCTTTGAATATTTCCCTCAAGTCGATGAAGCAGTCCAAGCGAACGATGATGCTTTGCATCTAATTGGGGTCACACCCCTTCATCCGACATCAAAATACGGATATATCGTTCCAGACGAGACGGCCCAAATGTCCTCGGTTCGCCTATTTCAGGAAAAACCGACCGTCGATGTAGCAGAACAGTTGATTGGACAAGGTGCCCTTTGGAACTGTGGAATCTTTGCTTGCAAGTTACATCTGTTACTTGATGAACTAGCAGAACGAAACTTACCGACAACTTATTCAGACCTCACTTCACGCTATAACGAATTAGAAAAGACTTCGTTTGACTATGCCGTTGTCGAACATGCAGAGTCGGTATTCGTTCACCGCTACGATGGCGATTGGAAAGACTTAGGAACATGGAACACATTGACTGAAGAAATGACGTCCACAACTCACGGTCAAGTCGAACTGTTCGAATCGACGAACACGCATGTGATCAATGAATTGAACCTTCCTTTGATTGGGATTGGGCTAGAAGACCTTGTCGTCGCCGTCAACGCGGATGGAATTCTCGTCTCGAAGAAAGAGGCGACCCCGCAGCTGAAAGATTATCTCGCCTCATCCGACGACTATCCAAAATTCAAATGGAAGCGATGGGGGCAGTCGGAAGTCATCCATCATGAGACACTCGCCGATGGGCATCACAGTGTGACACGTCGCATGCTCGTTCAAGCAGGGAAAGAACTCAGTTACCATTATCATGAAGAGACCGATACAATTTGGACGATTCTCCAAGGCACAGCAATCGTGACGATTGATGGAGAATCATTTGAGGTAAGACCGACCAATGCCATCTCAATTCAACGCGGAAAAGCACATATGTTAAAAGCAAGCGAAACCGTCATTTTAATAGAAGTGCAGTACTCTTTAAAATATATGAACAACGATACACAATTTCTCATTTCCCCATATAAATAAAAATGACCTCACGAGCTCTACCCGAAATCAAGGCATCGTGAGGTTTCTTCTTACTTATTTGATTAATTCGAGTTCGACCGGAATGTTTTCCTCTACTGTTTTACCTTTCAGGTGGTTGATTGCCGCTTCTACACCCAACTTCCCAATCTCAGCTGGTTTTTGGGCAACCGTTGCTGCCATCGTCCCACCTTCGACCGCTTTGACGGCATCGTCTGTCGCATCGAATCCGATGACCTTCACGTCACTCATTCCAGCCGCTTCGAGTGCTTGAACGGCACCGAGTGCCATCTCATCGTTATGTGCGAATACAGCGACGATGTCTTTATTGTCCTGTAAGATGTTCTCCATGACCGTCAATCCTTCTGCACGGTCAAAGTTTGCTGATTGTTTTGCCACGACTTCCAATTTCCCATCGATCGCTTCGTTGAATCCTTGTCCGCGGTCACGTGTCGCAGACGCTCCTGGAATCCCTTCGAGCTCGACGACTTTTTGCCCTTCGCCTACGAGTTCGACCATGTAGTCACCCGCCAACTGTCCACCTGCGACGTTATCTGATGCCACGTGGGCGACGACGTCCCCTGTTTCAGCGTTACGGTCTACCGTGATGACGGGAATGCCTGCATCGTTCGCTGCTTGTACCGCCGCGCCGACTGCTTCTGAATCTGTCGGGTTGATGAGAATCAAATCCATCCCCTTTTGAATCATATCTTCGACGTCATTCACTTGCTTCGCCGCGTCGTTTTGCGCATCCGCTACCGTCAACGTCGCATCCATTTCGTTCGCCTGTTCTTCTGCGCCTTCTTTCAGTGCGACGAAGAACGGGTTATTCAATGTTGAGATCGATAAGCCGATTTCATAATCGCCATCTTTCGTTTCCGTTTCAGACGATGACCCCGGTTGTTCAGTCGAGCAAGCTGCCATCAGTACCATTGTCAGTGCGAGTAGCCAAGCTGTCCATTTTTTCATGTTCCGTTTTCCCCTTTCGCGTGTTACGCGTTTTGTCGACGATCAAGCAATACTGCAAACAATATAACTGCACCTTTTACGACGAGTTGGAAGAATGATGATACGCCAAGAAGGTTCAATCCGTTATTTAATGTTCCGATGATCAACGCCCCAATCAACGTCCCGACAATCCAGCCGCGACCACCCGCAAGACTCGTTCCCCCGAGAACGACCGCTGCGATGGCATCGAGTTCATACGACGTTCCTGCTGTAGGTTGTGCGGAATTGAGACGTGACGTCAAGATGATGCCAGCGAGTGCCGCAAGCATACCGGATAGCGAATAAATCATGATTTTGACTTTATTGACGCCAATCCCCATCAATTTAGCCGCTTCTTCATTCCCACCAATCGCATACGTATGACGACCAAATGTCGTCTTCTTCAAGATGAAGTAAAGGACACCGAATGCGAGTAGCATCGTCAATGCCGGCACCGGAATGATCCAGAAATAACCACGTCCGAGCATCTCAAACCAACCGGAATTCCCGAGACCTGTAATCGGTCTTCCGTCCGTATAGACGAGCGTCAATCCCCGATAAATGGTCATCGTAGCCAATGTCGCGATGAACGGTGCCACTTTTCCGTACGTGATGACCGCCCCGTTGAACGCTCCGAGAACGGCACCTGCAATCAAGCCGAGTGCAACGGCCATAACCGCATGTTGACCGTCCACCATCATGCCTGCCACCAGTGCAGAAGCGAGCGCCAAAATCGAACCGACCGATAAATCGATGCCCCCTGTCAAGATGACAAACGTCATCCCGAAGGCAATCAAGGCATTGATCGACACTTGGCGGAGTACGTTAAAGATATTATTTAATGATAAAAATCCTGGTTCGAGCGCCGTCACGACGACGACGATGACGAGTAGACCGAACAGCGGTCCTAATTTTTGTCCCCATCCGAGTCGACCCGGGCGCTTCAGCGAAGTTGTTGCTTTCAATTCCATATCATTGCCCTCCTGTCGCATACGTCATTACTTTTTCTTGTGTCGCCTCTTCTTTCGTGAGCGTTCCGGTTACGACACCTTCCCGCATGACAACGATCCGATCACTCATCCCAAGCACTTCCGGTAAATCAGAAGAGACCATGATGATGGCGACACCTGATTCCGCGAGATCGCTCATGATATTGTAAATCTCTTTCTTAGCACCGACGTCGACGCCTCGGGTTGGTTCATCCAAAATCAAGACGTCCGGTTCGACACCTAACCATTTACCGAGCACAACCTTCTGTTGATTCCCACCAGACAGCGACTTCACTTTTTGTTCCATCGAATGATGTTTGACCCGCAATTTTTGTAAGTATGTCTCGGCGAACGTCTCCTCCTGTTGTTTCGAGATGACCGATCCTTTTGCTCGTTTATCAAGTGTCGGTAGCGACAGGTTTTCTCTTAGCGAGAAATCGAGGAGTAAGCCCTCTCCTTTTCGGTCCTCTGTCAAAAACGCGATACCGTGCTTGATGGCGTCGGCTGGGGTCTTGATTCGAATCGGTTTCCCATTCAGTTTAATGACTCCCCCTTTGTGGGTGTCTGCTCCGAATAGCGCACGCATCACCTCGGTACGCCCCGCTCCCATCAATCCAGAAAACCCAACGATTTCTCCGGCACGAACGTTGAACGATACGTTGTGGAACCGGTTACCTATTAAATCATCAACCTCGATCACGACGTCCCCAAGTGTAGCGGTACGCGTCGGATAGCGTTCTCCAATCTCACGACCGACCATATCGCGCACCGTTTCCTCAAATGAGGTGTCTTGAATCATGCGAGTCGAAATGGATTGTCCATCCCGAAGTACCGTGATCCGATCACATAAGTCAAAAATTTCTTCCATTCGGTGTGAGATATAGATGATGGACACACCTTGATCACGTAAGGCCCGTGACACTGCGAAGAGTGCCTGAATTTCACGATCCGTCAAGGCGGCCGTCGGTTCATCCATGACGATGACCTTCGCATCCGTCATGAGCGCCTTGGCAATCTCAATCATCTGTTGCTGACCGACCGACAAATTGCGCGCCACTTCATCGACATCCATGAACACGTTCAATTCAGCCAAGTATTCTCGGGCACGTCTGGTCATTTCCTGCTGTTTGACCATCCCGAACGGTCCCGTCAGTTCTCGACCTAAAAACAGATTTTCTGTCACCGTCATCTCCGGTAAGATATTGAGCTCCTGATGGATGAAGGCGATGCCTTCTTGCTCCGCTTCTTTTGGGTGCTTGAATTGACGTTTCGCGCCGTCGATGAGAATCTCGCCTTCATCCTGTGCATACAGACCGGTCATCACCTTCATCAATGTCGACTTCCCGGCCCCGTTCTCGCCCATAAGGGCATGAATCTCTCCAGGCAACAGTTCGAAATCGACTCCTTTTAAGACGGAGACTGGCCCGAACGACTTATGGATGCCTTTCAACTGAATATGCATCGAATCCCCCCTTAAAAAATGACCCCGGCATGTAAGATGACGTTGGCGTAAGGTGTCGCTTCCCCAGTTCGAATGACCACTTTCGCTTTTGCGACCTCCCGTTTGAAGTCTTCATGCGAACACATGTCGATGCTCGTGTACCGTTCTTTCAGTGAATCCGCAATCGTCGAGTTGTGTGTGAGGATTTCCTCAGCAATCGTGATGCGCTCTACGACCAAATCTGATTCGACGACATCGAGCACCTCAAGAAAGGAAGGTTCCCCGATGCGGAGACTAAGATCGACCCGCTTGACCCCGTCTGGAATCGGTAGCCCACAATCGGCGATGACGACGCGATCCGTATGCCCGAGGTCGGCAAAGATTTTTGCTAAATGACTATTCAAAATTCCTTGTTTTTTCATCACACGCGCTCCAATCGTTGTTGTACATCTTGTCGTGTCGGCATACCACCTTGTGCACCGAAGCCTTCGACACTCATGCCGGATGCGACTACGGCAAACCGTACGGCCGTCTCCAAATCGTCTTGTTCGATGAGGGAGACAGCAAGTGCACCGTTGAACGTGTCACCTGCTCCTGTTGTGTCGACGACGTTTGCTCGGATGGCTGGCACATGACGGACGTCTCGTCCGTCATGGAATCGAACGCCATGGACGCCTTCCGTGACGAGTAACTTGTTCGGATAACGTTTGAGAACATCATCTACGGACATTCCGTTGAATAAGTCACGGCATTCATGTTCGTTCGGCGTTAAATACGTGACGTCCTCAATCACTTCTGGTGGAAGCGGTTGAGACGGTGCCGGATTGAGTAGCACCGGAATCCCTTTCTCTTTACAGTAAGCGGTCACTTGTTTTACCGTCTCGATTGGAATTTCGAGTTGCAGGAGCACGAACGCCTGCTCGTCGAGAAAATGTTCGAGCTCCTCATCCGTGAAAACGACTCGTTTGTTCGCCGATTGGACGACGACAATCGAATTATCCCCTTCTGCTAATACGATATGGGCCGTACCCGTCACTTCCTCCGGTATGATCTGAACATGCGTGACATCGACATCGTGTCGTTTGAAGTTTTCAACAACCTGTTGACCGAACGGATCACTTCCCACGCAACCGACCATCTGAACAGTGCCGCCTAATTTGGAGGCAGCGACCGCTTGGTTCGCACCTTTTCCCCCTGGAACGGTGCGGAACGACTCACCGATGACCGTTTCTCCGGCTTGTGGCCGTTTGTCGGATGTGACGACAAGATCCATCGATATACTGCCAATGACAACAATGCGTTTCATTCTTTATCTCTCCTTCCGCTTTGTCGTGTGTCTTTCAAGTAACGTGACCGGTAATAACATCTCTTTCGGTCGCGTGTCTTTTTTCTCAATCAAATCGAGCAATCGTTCTGTCGCCACTCGCCCCATCTCATAGATAGGCTGGACGATGGTCGTCAGCGGCGGAGACGTCATCTCGCCTAATTCGATCCCGTCATATCCGATGACCTGTAGCTCTTCTGGGACACGAATGTCTCGACGGACTGCTTCCTGTAATACGGCGGCTGCAATCACATCGTTCGCTGCGAAAATGCCATCGAATGGCCAAGCATGGTCGAACAGCTCTTGGGACGCTTTCAAGGCGTCTTTGAACGTGAACGTCGACTCGGTCATCCCGACGAGCTTCTCTCCCGCTACTTCGACAAATCCTTCGGTTCGGCGTTTGACCGTTTTGAGATGATCCGGTCCGGCAATGTGTGCCAGTCGTGTCGCACCACGTTGTAACAGCGTGTCGGCCGCCAACTTTCCACCCTCATATCCATCTGATACAACGGCGTCGATCCCCGCTTTTACGATTCGGTCTAGTGCGACCATCGGTAAATCCAACGTCTCATAATTCGGATTGTGCGAATGATTTGTTGTAATAATCAGGCCATCGACGTGCATCGTTTGCAAGGCGACTAAATACGTCTGTTCTTTTTCAAGTTGTTCATCCGTGTTACATAAGACGACTTGATACCCATGTTGATTGGCGACATCCTCAATCGCCCGAGCCAGCTGTGGAAAGAACGGGTTCGTGATATCTGGCATGATAAGTCCAATCAAATTCGACGATTTTTTATAGAGCGAACGAGCAACTCGGTTCGGCGCGTAATTCAGTTCCGCAATCGCCTTTTCGACCGCTTCTTTCGCCTCTTCGCTCACATATCCGCTTTTATTCATAACGCGTGATACGGTCGCCACTGAGACGTTCGCATGTTTTGCTACTTGTTTGATGGTCGCCATTTGACATCCTCCGTTCTGGAAACGCTTACAAAACCATCTTAATGTGTAACCGGTTACATATCAAGAGATTTTTATGATTTCATGAAAAAACACATTGAAATCGTGCTTCAATGTGTAGAGAACGTAGGATTTAGTTGAACATAGACGAGACATTCTACCGTTCGTCCATCGAGCCGGGTCAATTCCTGTTGTTTTGTAAACGCATAAGTGAATCCAGACTTTTCAACGACGCGTCGCGATTGGTCATTGAAGCTGAAGTAGCCGCACCAAATCCGCTCTAACCCTAACGCTTCGAACCCAAATCGAATCATCGCCTGAACGGCTTCCGGCGCGTAACCATTCCCCCAATTGTCTGGACTGAGCACATAACCAATCTCACGCTGTGCCTCATGTTGAATCGAAGGGTCTGGCCTTCGGTCGTGTAACCCGATGCTACCAATCACTTGCCCAGTCTCTTTCAAGACGATGGCCCATACATCTGCTTCCTCGATAAACAGTTGAATGACGTCCCTTGTTTCTTCAATCGATTCATGGGGTGCCCAACCAGCCATCGGTCCGACTCGCTCATCTTTTGCATAATGATACATATCTTCTGCGTCTTTTAACGTAAATGCCCGTAAAATCAATCGTTCTGTCTCTAAAGTGATCATATCAACCCGTCCTTTTCCTTCAAGTTGTTTCCTCCACCGACCTAATGGGAAACGTTAGGCGAGGAGGAATGAACATGCCATTTGATTATGACTTAAACTTCGATGAAATCAACTTCCGACAACAACCCGAATTGTATCGGGTCGGGCGTGGCGAACAAGGCGTACTACTCGTCGAACCGTATAAAAGTGAGATTTTGCCACATTGGCGATTCAAGACGCCCGAGATTGCGAAGCAATCTGCTGAAGAAATTATGGAATTGTTTGAAGCGTATCGCGCGAATGACGATTTCGTCGGGATGGACATGGCCCGAAAGTTCATCCAAATGGGCTACACGCGGGCCCGACGCTATGCCAATTATAAAGGCGGTCGTAAATATAAAGAAGACGGTGACCTCCATGAGCGCGAAATCGACGAAGAGAAGGCAGAGTCTGCTCGCATCTTCAAAACGTATTGGGATCAACTTCGTGCCGATGAGGATTATTTACGACGTAAAAAGGCACATCAAAAACAATATGGTTAATCGCGCACCATCACTTTAAACGGGGTACCATTCCGCTCGAATGATGTGATGGTGCGAAATCCGACCGTATCGTATAGATGAATCGCTCGTTCGTTAAAAGCGGCGACGGTCAAACGAAGCGGTTTGCCCCGTTCCATCGCTCTCTCCATGACGTACGTCACAAACAATCGGCCATGTCCTTTCCCCGTCATATCGGGTCGCATCCCCAACCCGATATCCGTAAATTCTAAACAATACGGATATGTCGAATTGGGCACTTGAGCCGGGGAACCGATGCAATAAAATCCAATCAGCTCATGCTCCTCTACAATCACCTGATACGTCATCAACTCGGCGATTCCCTCTTCAGAAGGCGATTGATTATAGAAGTCATGAGGAGCTCCATAGGTCCATTCTTGAATTTGACATGCCCATTCACGCGTCATCGGTCGGTGATGCATTCGTCTTCCCTCCGTACTCTTTTCACGATTTCTATGTAAAAAAGATGAGGTTGCCCTCATCCTTATTTTCGAGTCCATTCTGCCGTCATCGCTACGTCTGCTGCATGCATGAGATTATGAATTGGACAACGTGCCTCGACAGCCTTCCTTAATGCTTCGATTCGCTCATCCGATTCGGTCGTATCCAATACGATTTTCATATGTGTCGACTCAAAGTAAGTTCGGACACCTTCCATCCCTTGGAATCCTCGAGGATCGAGCGTCCCTTCTGTTACAAACTCGACCCCTTCATACTCAAAGTTCAAATCCTGGGCGGCATAGGCAATCATGATGGTCGTACAGGACGACTGGGCACCGAGAAGATACTCGAGTGGATTCGGTCCCTTGTTCGTCCCACCGAGTCGTTCTGGCTCATCCACGATAAATGGGGTGTGATCGCCTACACGCACAGTCGTCTTAACGCCTCCGGCTTCTCCTTCGGCGCGCATCGTTACTAATGGTCTTTCTGACATGTTGCATCCTCCTCTCCATAATCAAACACTACTATTTTCCCTTTATTTCGGACCATGTAACGCCTCGTCATAGATGGCGTAATCATTTTTTCCATCTTGCTTGATCTGATACATCGCCTGATCCGCTTTATGGATCAACGTGTCTAAATTTGTTCCTTGGTCGGGAGCATGACTGACCCCAATACTCGCACGGATTGGAATCGTCACATCGGACGTGTGGTAAGGGTTTTGATTTAACGTCATCTGAAGTTCGTGAATAAATGCAAGCACTTCCGATTCTGTTAAATCCACTAAATAAATATAAAACTCATCCCCGCCAACACGAGAGGCCAAGCCAACGTCTCGTGTCGACGCTTCCAGCAATCCACCCAAATGAGTTAAGAAATAATCTCCAATCTGGTGACCGTACGTATCATTGACTGCTTTAAAACCGTCCAAATCAATAATCAATAAAGACAGCATCGAGGAACTAAGCAACGCCTGGTCTGCGCGTTCATAAAATGCACGTCGGTTCGCCAGCTTCGTCAGTGGGTCATGATAGGCAAAGAATCGGATTGTTTGCTCGGCCTCTTTAAACGAGTGGACATCCCGAATGATAATCATCCCGTGAATCGTGCGGTCGATATCGACAAAATCACCATCGATGACGACGTAAAGCTCTTGCCCAGACTTTGTCATAATCTTCGTTTCAAACTCTATAAACTTTTTACGTGTCCGAAAATGTTGGCTGTAGTGTTCCATCCACTCTGCTTTTTTCTTTTCTGGCAACAAATCGATAAACCGTTCATTCACGACACGGACCGTATGAAACAATGTTCGCGCAGCAGGATTCGCACTTTCCACTTTTCCATCGGGATCAATCAATAAGATGGCAGATGGATTCAAGTTATACAGTGTCCCAAATCGTTTCACGTAAGAGGTTAAGAAGTCTAAACGATTCATCGCGATGACCAACGCGACTGCCCAAACGAGTCCTCCATACATATAAGAGTACGGCGGAATGAACCCGCGGAATTGAAAATAACCGAAGACAACATCCCACAACAATACGACATTCGCCGTCCAAAAGAGCATGCGCAACACGCGTTGGTGTTCTCTTCGTTCCGCACGCTTCAATGCATAAAAAATGAGACCAATAATCAATAGATGAAAAATGTTTCCGACGGTCAACGTAATCAAATACGATGAGTTGAACTCAGGATAAATCCAAATGCCTACTTGTTCAAACTGTTGACTGTTGATGATATTCTCCTGACGGACATACGTCAACACAACAGGAATCAATGGTAAATAGACGACCCATGGATACAACCACTTCGGTGCCTTTGCGCCGACGCCTGTGATACTTAATATGAAATGAACAGAGAAGATAAAAATGAAAATCCCAGCGTTCCCAAACCAATAGGCAATGAGTGCCGGACTGTATTCAATCGGCGATAGATGGCGGACAAATTCAGCCAAGAAGAGCATCGAATAACCGAACACAAACAGGCTCAGCAAACGATGCTCGACTTTATTCGGATTTCGTTGAAAGACATTGAGTGCTAAAAAGCCGAGTAAAAATGACGGCAACAAATAGACCGCCAGATAAATGAACATCTCGGTCATGCGGAACCTCCTCACCTGTTCGTATTCTTCTATTTCGTTATCCTGCGTTCTTTTCCCTCTTTAACGCGACAAAAAACGGGATGGTTTTCTCATCCCGTTTTTGATGTCACACACTTATAGCGTTTCTTCGATTGGGGTATCCCCTTTGATCAAATCAATTGCTTTGTTCTGCACGTTTGAATGGTTATGAAGGACATGCACCAAGAATGATGCGACGTCTTCGCGTGGAATCTCTCCACTTCCCTCGAATTTCGTGTTCACTTTGCCCGTTCCCGCATCATCTGTCAATGCACCCGGACGAACAATCGTGTACGTGAGTCCACTCTGTTCGAGTAAACGATCTGCATGATGCTTCGCTACGTAGTACGGCTTCATCGAATCTGGCCAAGCTGAGCGATCCTCCGCTTTCAAGGCACTGACCATGACGAAGTGTTTGATGTTCCCGTTCGCTTGTGCTGCTTCGATACTCTTCGCTGCACCGTCTAGGTCGATCAAGAGTGTCTTGTCTGCTCCAGTACTTCCACCAGAACCTGCCGCGAATACGATAACATCCATTCCATCAATCGCTTTTTGCAAATCATCTACTGAACCTTCGAGGTCACCGAGTACCGCATTGTACCCTTTTGACTTAAAATCCTCGAGTTGTTCTTCTTTACGCACCATCGCCGTGACGTGATGCTTTCCTTCCTTGTGTAACTTCTCCACCAATTGATGGCCAATTTGACCGTTTGCACCGATTACAAATACGTTCATCTGTCTTCCTCCTCAAAAATGAATTCAGAGACAAGCGAAACGCCGGGTAGCCGTTGCTACATCCGGTGCAGAAGCAATGGCAGAAATGACGGCAACGCCGTCTGCCCCGTCACGAATGATTGAAGGCACATGCTCTGGACGAATACCTCCGATCCCCACAATCGGAAGCAGTGGATAGTGATGGCGAACTTGTTGAATCAGTTCCGTGCCACGCACATGTCCTGCATCCAGTTTACTTTGCGTCTCATGAATCGGACCAATGCCGACATAATCTGCAAATGGAAGAGCCGTTCTGACTTCCTCCATCGTATGGACAGACACCCCCAACCATTTATCTGGTCCTAGCCGTTCTCGAACCTGTTTGGCAGGTAAGTCGTCTTGTCCGACGTGAATGCCATCCGCGTCAATCGCGAGCGCCAAGTCGACGTCGTCATTGATGATGAACGGAACACCCATTTCTCGACACAGACGGTGGAGCGTCCTTGCCATTGCTTCTTTTTCATCTCCATACAATGAATCTTTACCTTTTTCGCGAAATTGAAAACATGTCACACCACATCGAAGAGCCGTTTTGACGGTCGCTACCAAATCAGATGTGTCCGTCGTTCCACACACAAAGTAAAGGCGAAGCTGCTTAGCGAGCGCTTGTTTCGTACATGACGTCAACGGTAATCACCTCTTCTTTCGCTAAACGATGTCCCCAATGATTCGTCGGTCCATGCCCCTGTCCAAGCGATAGTCCATGTGCAATCGCCTGATGAATAAACTGCTTCGCATCTACGACGGCTTGGCGTAGTGTCTTCCCATACGCTAGTTCGGCCGTCAATGCGGCAGAGAACGTACATCCCGTCCCGTGCGTATCTTTCGTTTGGATTCGAGGTGCTTTTACACAGAACGTTTCAGTCTCGCTCATAATCAAATCAACGGCTTCCACATCATCCGTATGCCCACCTTTGATAATGACGGTATCGACACCAAGTGCTCGAATCGCCTGTGCGGCTTTCATACGGTCTGCCTCGGTTCGAATTTCCATTCCTGCCAGCACTTCTGCTTCAGGAATATTTGGGGTCACGATGGTCGCCTGTGGTAGCAGCTTCGTGCGCAGTGCTTCGACTGCACTAACTTGCAACAAGGAAGCGCCACCTTTCGCCACCATGACCGGATCGACTACTACATGTTCGAAACGATATCGTTCGAGCCCCTTCGCTACCGCTTCAATTCGTTCAGCGTCCACCAACATCCCGGTTTTACAGGCGGTGATGTTAAAATCATCCGCTACCGCATCAATTTGTCGGATAATCATTTCCGTGGAAATCGCCTCGATTCCATGGACCCCAAGTGTGTTTTGAGCGGTAATCGCAGTCAACACACTCGTCCCGAACACACCGAGCTCTTGAAACGTTTTAAGATCGGCTTGAATACCGGCCCCTCCTCCTGAGTCAGATCCTGCAATCGTCAATACTTGCGGTCTCATGATGTCGACACCTCAATTCGATTCGTCGGAATGGTATGCTGTGCCAATTGATGGAGCGCATTTAAAAAGTGAATCGGGAAGTCTCCCGGTCCTTCCGCCCGTTCACTCGCCAACTCACCGCAATAGGCGTAGCCTGACATGGCGGTCACCGTCGCTTTAAGGGTGTTCTTTTCGACTGCTAAGCAAGCCCCTACCACTGCACTGAGTAAACATCCTGTACCGGTCGTCTCGGTCATGCGTTTCGTCCCGCCATGTATTTCCATAACGACGTTCCCGTCGCTTACCATATCTTCTTTTCCAGTCACGGCCACGACACATCCGTATCGTCTCGCTGCTTCAAGCGCCAATTGTCGAGGCTCGCATGCACCGTCACCAGCATCGACACCACGAGCCGCCCAATCGACGCCAATCAATGTCGCAATCTCTCCTGCATTCCCTCGAATGACCGATACACGAACATGACGCAAAATGCGTTCGACCACATCTCGTCGAAATGACGTCGCTCCGACACCGACCGGGTCGAGTATAATCGGGCATCCCGCTTCGTTCGCAGCCTGACCTGCGCGAATCATCGTCGCTTCCGTCATCGTTCCAAGTGTACCGATGTTAAGTACGAGCGCATCGCTCACGAATGTCATCTCCGCTACTTCTTCGATTGCATCCGCCATGACAGGAGAGGCGCCGATGGCGAGCAATCCATTCGCCGAAAAGTTCGCCACGACCGTGTTCGTGATATTGTGAATCAATGGCGCCTGCTGTCGAATCTCGTTCCAAATCTCATGTCTCATTGGTTGACCTCCTGCGACAATGTCCACGACTCAAGCGTCCACGCCATTTCCCAAAAAGCGACTTCGTAATAGCAACTCTTCAAGAATAGTTTCGTATAGCGCACGCGCTCTTCTTCTGTCGCTTGACCAGCCAGTTCATCCAAACGATCAATTTGCTCTTCCACCAGCTCACGGAACCACTCCGAACCATACGTCGCAATCCAAGCCGAATAAATCGGATGATCAGGACGCTTGTCTTTAAGACGTTCTCCAATCTCGTAATACACCCAATAACACGGAAGGATTGACGCCAATACGTCCCCGAGAGTCGGTCCTGCCTGTTGCATATGAAGGGCATATGCATAAGCGGTCGGTGCTGGCTCAAATGTCGCCAATTCGACATCCGTCACGTTGAGCATCGTAAAGAACTCTCGATGAAGGGAGAGTTCCGCCTCAATCGTGTGTAGCGCATGCGTCAAAAAGCGGCTCGATAGTTCCATCGTCGGAGCGAGGGTTGCCCCTTTGGCCTGCACTTTTGAAAACTGATTCAAATAGTATGAGTCTTGCATGACGTAATGTCTGAATTTCTTCTCATCGAGCGTCCCTTCTCCGAGTGAACGAACAAATGGGTGATGAAAGCTTGCCTCAAACAATCCATCCGCCTCTTGACGTAAGTGATCTGTAAATTTCATAATAACTCCCCCTTATAAACTGATAAAAAAGACGCCGCCTCCCATAACGGAAGCGGCGTCTCGAACAATCATATCTAGGTGAAGCCATATGAGTCGTCTCGCCCACTTCCCTACGCTAGCGTGAACTAGATCAGGTTCGAAGGGTCTGGACCATGTCCATCTCAGCCGCGTGACGCGACTCCCCTAGTGGCAAACATTATGAAATTCAGTCGTCTTCGACCACATTCTATCAATCTTTTCATCAATTGCAAACCTTTTCTGATTCCGTTTCCTATTCTTCGTTACGGGAATGGGTAAGTGACTCTGTTCATACTGAAAAGGATGTGTAGAGATTGAATACCATTTTATTGACGATTGCCTTACTGTTCATCAGTTTGAACGTATTTTGGTTTTTCAAACGTCGAACGTACAAGCAAACAGGATTTGATGGAAGATTGTTCACTCAGTTGTTCGTCAGCCTATTCGGTGTCATGTTAGGATTCACATTGATTTATTATGCACTGTCTCGTGATTCAGTCATTCTCGTGACTTCACTCGAATCCATGAATGCCGTCGAACCGACTTGGGAAAATTTATTGTATTTTAGCGGTGTCACTTTACTTTCGATTGGCTTTGGTGATTTGTTACCGGTCGGTTTAACCCGATTATTCGCTATCATCGAAGGAGCCATCGGTATTTTGTTACCGAGTGCCTTCTTCATCAAATCGATTTATCAAAAAGACAAGTGAAAATCTTCCTATCGTCCCGTGATGAGTAAAAACATATTAAATGCAACAAGACCAAGGGGAAGCATCGCAACCAGAATGATCGGCCATTTCTTTAGACGAATGCCGACAAAGAGGACCAGACTCCCAACAAGTAGGGCAATAAATGTCGTGTATGGATTCATGAAAAAACGCTCCTTTCTCTATAAGGAGCGTTTCCCGGCTCTCGCCGTCATTAATCGTTTGAATGTCGAAGTGTTGCACATGCGGCACGAACGCGTCTGGCTTCCTCTTCTCGAAACACGAAATCCCCTTGTTCGGCGACACGTTGTGCACAAAAGAAGAAGAGCGACTGCAACCGATCATGTGTATCTTCAATGGCACTCAACTCAGCTGAAGCGTATGTTGCCGTGAGCATCTCCCATAACTCTTCTGGCAAATGGTCGCGGATCCCGTCACCGGACTTCCCTAGATTCACGGAGAATTCCGTCGCATAGCCAATGTTCCACTCCATCATCTGACGGAGCATATTCCGCATGATATCGAGGTGGTCGAGCGCGTATAACACCTGGTGTCGCTTGA
This sequence comes from Exiguobacterium sp. s121, assembly GCF_018617245.1. Classification (GTDB taxonomy): domain Bacteria; phylum Bacillota; class Bacilli; order Exiguobacteriales; family Exiguobacteriaceae; genus Exiguobacterium; species Exiguobacterium profundum. The sequence continues at coordinate 52,284 of NZ_JACSJV010000001.1, read as the reverse complement.
TTCCTTTGACAACATAAAGTGACACCCACCAAAACTCATTCCAACATGCCGCATACTCGTCAGCAGACGGACGTTTCACGCGATACGACAGGTCAGAAGGCGTGACGACCGGATGATGATCTCGGTCAAAGATTATTTGACTGAGCGAGTCGGCTTCAAGCATGGTTTCAAGTTGATCCACACTTCGAATCGTCAAATCAATCCGATGTCCGTCCACATATTGCACTAAAAACGTTATATGTCGTTCGGAATCAGTCGTTTCAGGTGTCTGCATGATCAAGACCTCTCCAAACGTGTCAATCCATGAGCGATCGACCGCAACCGCTCGGACGTCTTCCACATAAAAGGCAAGGTCGACATCCTGATACGGGTCTGGTCGGATGTTCGGATTGACGAGTGAGCCGTTCAAGACGACCGTTCGAATCTGTTCACGTTCTTTTGCGAACGCAGTCAACTGCTCAATGATTTGTTCTGGTTTCATTCTACAATCGCCCCCAATGAGCGCGCGACTTGAATCGCCTGCATCGCGTCTAGTTTTGTTTGTTGTAACGTCACGTTCGAAAAATCAACCCCATCGACAAGTGCTTCTCTGAAGTCGGCGCCACGGCACACCGCATGTTGAAGTGTCGCCCGTGACAAGTCCGCCTGATGCCAAACCGTTTCGGTCAAGTCCGTTCCATACAGGTCCGCCTCGACCAAACGAACGTGGGACCAATCCATCTTCTTGAGCGACACGTGACGAAGGTTGACGAATGACCAATCCCCTTCCGTTACCCGGACGCCTTCAAACTGACTCTCCTCAAAGGAAGATCCCGTCATTTTACATTGCTCAAACTCACTCATGAACAAATTGGCACCATGGAATTGACAGTTTAAAAATGAACTCCCGACATGACGGGACGCATTCCATTTTGAATCCGTGAAGTCGCAGTTGATGAACTGACAGCGTTCCGTCTGTAGTTCCGTCGCATCGACGTATGTGAAGCGACAGTTCTCGAACGTGACGTGTGACAACACTTCGTCACGGAGTGTCACGTCACGAAAATTTTCATCTCGATATTGCGTATGTGGTTGAAACATATGATCCCTCCTTCAGGTATACTAGAACAGATTACAATGATTGGAAGTGATATAGATGGATCTCGTATTTCCTACTGAACACGGCGTTTTCAATTACCGCGTTGCTGGTATTTTTGTGAAAGACGGTCACTTATTGATTCACCGAAACATCCGAGATGACTTTTGGGCATTACCCGGGGGGCGCGTCACGCTCGGTGAAGAAGCCGCAACCGCCCTCGCACGCGAGCTACATGAAGAGTTGAACATGCACGTGACTGATACCACGTTCGCTTTCGTGCACGAGAACTTATTTACGTACAACAATCAGCCGTTTCATGAGATTGGACTGTACTTTTATGTAGACGGTGACCTCCCGCTCCAAGACGGAGACTTTTATGGACCTGAAGGAGATCACCTGATTTATCGTTGGATAAAGCTTGACCGTCTACAAGACGTCACGCTTTATCCGGAAATACTCGCTCAACTCCCGAACCGTTTGCCAACTCATTCACTCAATCCAGCTTGAACTTAGAGTAGCGATTTCAACTCGTTTAAATGTCGAATCTCATACGTTGACTCAATCGTCGCAGCCACTTCGTTCGGATTGAACCAGCACGTATCCAAACCATACATCCGCCCACCGGCGATGTCTGCCGTGACCGAGTCACCGATAATCAAACCTTTCTCTGGCGCTACATTCGGGATTCGGTCGAAGACGTAGTCGAAAAACGGTTTCATCGGTTTTTGCGAGCCGGTCGCATCCGATACGAAGACATCTTGGAAGTACGGCAATAGTCCAGATGACTCTAACCGTTTGAATTGCGTCTCCGTCACACCGTTTGTGACGATATAGAGCGGATAATCGTTGCTCAGCTTTCGCACGACCTCCAAAGCACCATCAACCATGTGCACGCCTGCATGTAAATAGTCTCGATATTGCTGTTCGACATATGGTCCATCGACCGTGAGACCGAGCGAATCGAACAGTTTCGTGTGACGACCGATGAGCACTTCTTCCCGGTCCACTTCGCCGCGCTCAAACGCACGCCACAGGTCCGTGTTGATGTCGACATAGCGCGACTTCACTTCATCCGTCATCCGGACGTTGTAGGATGCAAGTAACTGTTCCAAGGCGACATGTTCACTTTGTTTAAAATCTAGTAGTGTGTCATCAATATCAAATAAAATCGCTTCATAACGTTTCATATTTCTTTCTACCCCCTCTCTTCGTCTTAACTGTACAGGAAGTAGAAACGAACATCAAAAAAGGGAGATATGCCGTATCCCCCTCTCAATGTCTATTAGATGACTGGTTTTATTTTTGAGCTCCATAATTAATCAATATCACGAGTACCCCAATCAATATCGCGACCGACCATGCGTGAACAACCCCACTGAGCGTTAACGGCTTGAAGAAGTATCCCCAATCGTTCTCAAACAAGTAGGCCAAATAAACCGACACACCATACGATCCAAGCAAGAAAGCTAATACAAAGCGTATTTGCAAATGCCTCAAAGATTGTTTTGTTACCCACCAAATGATCACCGGTACAATCAAATATCCAAATGGAAAACCCCATACATAATCCATTGCCGCCACAAAAAATGCCCAAGGCACGAAGAGGAATAAACTCACACAGCAAGTTTTCATCGTCTGCTCCTAAACTTGTTGAATTTACTTGATTCAAGTTTACCAAATCCAATACATTGATATGTTTATTTTTCTAAAACAAGTGAATACTTCTTATGGTGAAGAAAAAACAAAGGAGTGTTCAAATATGCATACAGATTTTACGAACATGTACATCAATGGTGAGTGGGTAAATGGATCAAGTGAAAAGTCGATCGACAACGTCAATCCATTCTCGAACGAGACTCTCTTCTCGATTCAATCAGCGGATGAAGAGGACTTGAATCGTGCTTATGAAGCAGCGAAAGCGTCTCAGACGGACTGGGCCGACATGCTTCCACAAGCACGACGTGAGTTGATTGAGAAGTTTGCCCAGCTGACGATGGACAACAAAGACTTTATCGTCGACTGGCTCGTGAAAGAGTCCGGTAGTACACGTATCAAAGCAGAGAGTGAGTTCGCTGCATCAATGGCAATCATCAAAGAAGCCGCGACGTTCCCTTTCCGTATGGACGGGCTCATCAAACCTTCGATCGTTCCGAATAAAGAGAACCGGGTATATCGCAAACCACTTGGGGTCATCGGCATCATCAGCCCATGGAACTTCCCGTTCCACTTGGCTGTCCGTTCAATCGTGACAGCTCTCGCGACGGGGAATACGGCCGTCGTCAAACCGGCTACGGCGACACCAGTCACGGGTGGTCTCCTATTCGCATCCCTCTTCGAAGAAGCAGGACTTCCAAAAGGTGTGCTCAACGTTGTCGTCGGACGAGGGTCTGAAATCGGGGACGCCATCGTCGAACACCCAATCCCGCGCCTCATCTCGTTCACAGGTTCGACCGAGGTCGGTCAAGGGATTGCGGAAAAGGCAGGTCGTTTGTTGAAGAAAACAGCACTTGAACTCGGTGGGAATAACGTGTTTGTCGTTCTCGATGATGCCGACCTCGACCGTGCCGTCGAATCAGCCGTCTATAGCAAGTTCTTCCACCAAGGACAAATCTGTATGTCGACGAACCGAATCCTCGTCGCCGAGTCGATTCATGACGAATTCGTGGAGCGCTATGTCGAGCGCGTTAAACAGTTGAAAGCGGGTGACCCGAATGAAAAAGATACACAAGTCGGCCCGCTCATCGACCACGATCAAGTCAATCGCATCTTAGACCAAATCGAGAAAACGGTTGATGCCGGCGCGACCGTTCATACTGGCGGGACAGCGGACGGCAACGTCCTCGAACCGACCGTCCTCAGTGGCGTCACGAATGACATGCCGCTCGCGAAAAACGAAATATTCGGTCCGGTCGCGGTCATCCTTTCGTTTAAAGATGACGAAGAGGCTGTTCGTCTTTCGAACGAATTACCGTACGGATTGAGCGGTGCCGTTCATGGCTCGGTTTACCGTGCAACCAATTTTGCACGAAAAGTCGAAACTGGCATGATTCACGTCAACGATCAGTCGGTCAACGATGAACCGCACATGCCGTTCGGAGGCGAGAAAAACTCTGGTCTCGGACGCTTCAACGGTGAATGGGTACTCGAAGAGTTCACGACGCTTCAATGGGTGTCCATCATGCATGAACGTCGCGAGTACAAACCGTTCTTCTCGTAATACAAAAAGTGTTTCGGCAACTCGCCGAAACACTTTTTTAGATTTTCTTCACGAACTCCGACTTCAGTTTCATCGCACCAAGTCCCTCGATTTTACAGTCGATATCATGGTCACCTTCCACGAGTCGAATCCCCTTCACTTTCGTTCCTTGTTTGACGACAAGCGAGGTTCCTTTCACTTTCAAATCCTTGATCACGGTGACAGTGTCTCCGTCTTGAAGCGGGTTTCCGTTCGCATCTTTGATTTGTGACGCTGCTTCTGCTTCTGCCGCCTCACTCGGTGACCATTCATAGGCACATTCTGGGCATACAAGCAACGGGCCATCCTCGTACACATAAGATGATTGGCATTTTGGGCAATTCGGGTACTCAGTCATTCTATTTCCTCCATTCGATTCACTCGTTCCAGTATATCGTATGGTGGCTCCATCTTTCTAGACCGTTCACTCTTCGGTAGGCGATGCAGGACCTTCTAAATCAAGTTGATAAAACGATAAATCGAGCCATTTGCCGAATTTATATCCGGCATTTCGAATCGTACCGGAATGAACGAATCCAACTTTTTCATGCGCACGGATACTCGTCACGTTCGATGCGTCAATTCCACCAATCACCGTTTTCATTCCTCTCACTTCGGCGATACGGATGATTTCTTTTAACAGTTTGTTGCCAATGCCTTTCCCGCGGTAACCGGGATGCACGTATACAGAATGTTCAACCGTATAATGGTACGCTGGCCACGGACGGAACGGACCGAACGTCGCAAACCCCATGACGACGTCATCCTCTACCCATACGATGATTGGACAATCTTGCTCTTTCTTCTCCTCATACCATGCCACTCGATTCTCGAGTGTCACCGGTTGATAGTGATAGACGGCCGTACTGTTTACAATCGCATCATTGTAAATATGTAAAATCATTTGAAGATCATCTCGTCGACAATTGCGAATCATCCCCATACCACCTTTTCGTTTTTTTCATTATACGAATCCCCTCTTCAAAAGACACGAAAAAAGTGACCGGTCCCATCAACCGGTCACTCAAATCATGCGGCCAAGCGGTCACACATTGAGGCGCATTCTGTACAAACTCTTGCGCATTCCTGGCAATGTGCGTGCTTATGTTTCCCGCACTCCTGTGCGCATGCTTTACAGATGACTGCACACGCTCGCGCGAGTTCAGGAACGAATGCCGAATCACGCGTCATCGCTTCCGCAAGAAACGCACAGGCAGCGGCACATTCCCGATCCAGTCGGATACAATCAACCATCATCTGTACATCTTTTTCTTCTAAACAAGATTCCAGACAATAGTTGCACGTTTCCACACATTCGTGGAGCATTTCGAGTTCGTTCGCATAGATACGATGAGCCATACATCATTCCCCTTTCGTTTCTTCTGCAATTTCGGACACGTTACTCCTGTTCCCTAATCGATAAAAGAAAAACGACCCGGCTCAAGAATCCGGATCGTTCACGAACCTGCGATACAAGTAAGCGATTCGATTCAGTAATGTCTCGTCATATTGTTTCGGCATGAAACGATAGCGATATAATCGATACATTCGTTTCAAGTCTTCCCACTGATGATCGATTTGTTGCCCTTGTCTGAAGCGTGCCAAATCAATCAAGAATATCTGTCCGTTTGGCGTCAAAATGATATTACGCAAGTGGACATCCGATGGTGTCAGTCCTAGTAAACGTGCCTGTCGAAGCGCTTCATCCACTACCTCGATGTAAGAAGGGTCAATCCAGACGCCTTCCGTCAGACACTCAAACAGCGTCTTTCCTTCGATGTAATCCATCACTAAATATGACGGACCAGAATCATAGCACTTCGGAAAGTAAGGGAGTCCCTTAAGTTTTTCATAGATTGCTGCCTCTTCGGTTGCGATTTGTTCATAACCTGGAAAGAACACTTTAATGACACGATTCTTTTCCTTTAAACGAAACACGGCCGCACTTCGTCCAATCCCATGTAAACGAAGATCTGGGTGCATCGAGGCTACCTGAAACGAGTCACCCACCTGTTCGAAGGTGACGTCCGCATATTGTTCATAGTCACTCATCTGTCACGCCTCTTTCCTATTTCTCTTCCCTCTCATCATAGCGCATACAAGCTCATTTGACGCCAAAACTGCTTGAGTAGGTGACAAGTGACGTCCATTCTCGTAAGACGTATAATGAAGAGCGACTGACAACCAAGGAGGAGTTATAATGCAACGTATCGCTTTGACAGAAGAATTATCATTCTCACGCATCGTCCATGGGATGTGGCGGCTCGCTGATTGGGACATGACCCCACAGGAACGCCTCACATTCATCGAACAATGTCTCGAGCTTGGCATCACGACATTCGACCATGCAGACATTTATGGCGGTTACACATGTGAAGGTTTATTTGGAGAAGCCTTAAAGTTAAAGCCTGAACTCCGAGACCAAATGGAGATCGTCACAAAGACAGGAATTAAATTGACGGGGTCATTTAACCCAGGTCAAACACTCAATTATTACGATACGACAAAAGAGCATATCATCGCGCAAGCAGAGCGTTCGTTAAAAGAGTTGGCCATTGACCACATTGATACATTACTCATCCACCGTCCAGATCCGCTGATGAATCCGGATGAAGTGGCCGAAGCCTTCATCATCTTGCGCGATAGTGGTAAAGTACGTGAGTTCGGTGTATCTAACCATGTTCCGGCTACACAGAACTTGCTTCAATCTCGCCTTCCATTCCAACTTGTGACGAATCAACTCGAACTCTCTCCGATGCAATTGAAACATTTTGAGGATGGATCGGTCGATTTGTGTCACGAAAAACGAATGCCACTTATGGCTTGGAGTCCACTAGCCGGTGGTCAACTCTTCGAAGATGAACAGTATGCACCCCTTCGTGAAAAACTCGAGGAAATTCGTGCACGTCACAATGCAAGCGGAATTGACTCGATTGTGTATGCATGGCTCGTCAAACACCCTGCGAACATTATGCCGATTATCGGATCCGGAAAAATTGAGCGCGTTCAGACAGGAGTCGACGCCCTTCAAATCGACCTCACTCGTGAAGAATGGTTCGAAATTTTGAAGTCGGCACGCGCTCGAGATGTTGATTGAAGGAAACTTCATCAAATAAATCCCACTGAATTATAAAGTGATAATTTAGAAGAATAATCGGCTTTTTTCAATGTCTCGTAATATCAACGTTTTTTCGTCAAAAATCGACATACAAAAAAGTTAAAAAGTAAAAATAAGTCATAAATGGTTTTATCCCCCGTCCAGTTCAAGTTGGACGGTTTTTTTGATTTTTTTTCGAAATAACAAATTAATTTTCCTAAGACTAAAGTCACAAAAAATTGGTGCTAGAATGGTGAAAGTGATTCATCGAAGGAGAGTACCGATGTGAAAAAGTACCTGATTTTCAGTACCCTCGTCATCCTGTTTTTCTTATTCGGATGCGAGGAAGAACGCGCACTCCGACTCCAACCCGCTCCTGAATATTATCAAGGACGTGCCCTGTTACCAAACGGACAACAAATTGAAATGCCCGAATCGGATCGTGCAGCGATTATCGAGTTATGTCAGCCTGACAACGCGATTCAAAGAATTCCAAGTGGTGAAAGACATTGGCTCGGGACGGTCACATTGAACCAACCGTTGACTGATGCCGCCACCGAATCTTCTTTTCCAACCGCAACTTTTTTCACTGTCGAAAATAAATCATATGTCCAATGTCAACTCGATTCCGTCACATATGCCACCGAAATTAACACGCTTCCTGAAAGTTTAAACGATGTTCAATATACGGCCGAACCTTATCCGGATGTTCCGAAATTCCGATTTGCTGAGCCCCATGAATATGAGCATTTCGCACAAGAGATGAAAAAGCCGATAGGTAATGAGCCCTATCCAGAAAGAAAAGGGATCGAGCATACACTTTTCCATATCACGATGCCTTTCAGTGGTGAATTTGAACTGACCTTTACATCGTCCGAAGCCAAAGACCGCCTCGTCATTCCTGTCGAATCAATAAGGCATCCCTATTTGTCACTCGGGCTCGGGACAGAAAAGTCTGATGAGGTGTTACAATACGCGATTTATACGAGCCGAGATCAAAATGACTATCAAGAAGTATTGCGACCGAAAGAAGCGCATATTTCACAAATGTTCGGAGCCAAAACAGCTCCGCAACTCCCTTCGGTTCTTGTACCGGGTCACGAGTATCCACTCTACAGTTTTACGTTCATGAAAAACGGAACGGCCCATCGTCAGAACGTCTCCTTGACGTATCATGAACCCAAGTTGTTGTATGGAAAAGAATTGAGTGAACAAATTCACGACAAATTAAGTAGTCAACGTCATGTCATTTTTCATGACTTGGCACTCCTTGGAACGGAATCAAAAGATGCCTCCTTCCTACAACATGTCGGTCAAGATGAAATGGAATTTATTTTTGGCGCCATCAAACGAGCTAACGCGACCGCCTATGCAGGCAAGACCGCTTCCACACCTTATGTGACCCTATTTCAAGGGATATGCGCCCAAACGTTTGATGTTAGCTATGATGGTGCAGATGTGTACGTGACCAATTCAGAGACAGGCGCCCATTTTAAGCTACTACGTGAGGATGCCATCAAGTGGTATAACCTGTTTGAACAAAACACTTAATCTGACAGATGCGAATGCGTCTGTCTTTTTGCATATTCATGAAGCAAATATAGTACGATGAGACACATTTTTTGGGAAGATAGGAAGGGAAAGGAGTGAATTTTTGTGACAAATCCATTTATACGTGACGTGAACCATCATTGGCGCGTTTCCTATCGACAAAACGGGTATCCCCATGTGCAACAGGGCTGGGTGTTACCTCCAGAACAAAAAGAGGAGTTCGATCCATTTATTTTGATGGCAGAAGACTGGTTCAAGCGTGGGACGTTTTCGGACCATCCCCATCGTGGGTTTCAAACAATCACGTATGTCATCGATGGTCGTCTAGAACATATTGATAATCATGGGGGACATTCGATTTTGGACGCCGGTGATGTTCAGTATATGAACGCCGGATGGGCCGCTAGACACGCCGAAGAAGCGGTTGACGATGATTTGATCCATACGCTGCAGCTCTGGTTGAATTTGCCGAAGTCGTTAAAAACAACAACCACTTCCTATCAGAACGTATACGTCGAGGACGCACCCCTCGTTCCTTTCGACGGCGGGCAGCTTCGTGTCTATTCCGGCGAAATTGTGGGTGTAAAAGGGCCGATGGAAAGTCTCGTCCCCATCACGATGACAGAAATAACGCTGAAAGAAGGTGGCGAATACGAACACATCTTGCCTGCGAATCATAACAGCTTTTTGTACGTACTCGCTGGTTCAATTGAAGTTGGGTCTTCCAAAATTCCGCTCAGTAAAACTGATGTGGCGACACTGACGTTCGATGAAACATCTGAAGCGATGAGCACACTTCAACTGAAGGCCACGACGCGTACACGGGTGCTCATCTATTCCGGAAAACCGATTCGCGAAGACTATATTGCGCATGGTCCATTCGTGATGAACACGGAAGAAGAAATCCGCCAAGCTTTCCGCGATTATCATAGCGGCAGGTTCGGTCCCCCAGCCGTCAAATAAACAAAGGGAGTCTCTCGACTTGAGAGCTCCCTTTTCTGATTATGATCGATCCGGTTGTAACACCGTCTGTTGTGTCGGAACATGACCAATCGGTACGGTCCGTTCGACGAGAACGTAACGCTTGCCCTCCACTTCAAACTTGCGGTCGCCAAGATAGTGAGCGCTTTTTCCATCTTCGTATAGTTTTGACAAGATAGCAGGTACGTACTCTTCTAGTTTTGTATAGTGCTCATCGAGGGTCATGACGATATTGCCCCCTTTATATCCGAGCCAGTAACTATAAAAGAACCAACCTAACGACAGAACTCCGAGAATACCAATTCCAATTGTAAGTAACTCCTCCATGATCTCATTCCTCCAATTTTTTCATGACAATCTGACGTTTTGGGGTGAACCCGATTTCGCTATAAAACGAGGCGGCATCCGTATTGCTCATCCAGTAATCTAGTTCAATCGATCTGAATTGGTGGTCAAGTGCCCATTGCTCCATCCATTCCATCACACGCCGACCGTAACCGTTCCGTTGATACATGGGGTCGATACTGATGTGATGAACATACACCACGCGAACAGCTTGGCGAAATGCGTTTGCTTCACCCACTTTCTCCTCGAACCATATGTAGCCGACAGGGGTCGCCTCTACTTCCATCACCATGAAATGATGACCCGGTTTCCCCACCAGCGTCAGAAAGGATTCATATATCTTCTCTTCCTCATATTCCGCAAAGTAATCTGAATTCATGCGAACATGATGTTCATGAATGGAACGATTCAATCGTGCGATGAGTCGGGCATCTGTTGTTGAGACGAACACACTGTCCATCAACCGTTAAATCCTGTGTGATTCCGATCTTCTATCACCCCATGTGGTTTTTCAGTCCCATGCAACAGATGCTCTTTCGAAGTCGAAGTCCCTTTCCCCTCTAAGCGACGTTGAAGTGGACGAGCCAGAAAGTGGCCAATCAAGAGCGAACTAGGTAAGACGAGAAAAAATGTACCGAGCAATGTCAACATGTACCCTTTGTCCGAGTCACCGGCAATCGCGCGAAGGACAAAGAACAGACCGACGAAGACAAGTGCGGCCAAAGCGTATTCCACACATTTCCCGAGAAATCTTTTCATATGACATCTCCCCCTTTAAGGTTTGATGTATTATACGACCATTTCCATAAAAAGGTTTCACGCGTCTTGATTTTCTTTATACCACTTCGTCGCCAACCGTTCCGTCTCGATGATCCAGTCATGCTTTCCTTGAATGTATCCTTCCATATCTTCTGGATGCTGTGCCGCAAGTTGAAGCTTCAGCTCACCATACGCATCGCGAACGTCAGGATAAGCTCGCAAGTAATCCCGGAAGGCAAGGTGTCTTATGACATCCGGATTCCCTTCTTCAAACACATGCACGTGAACCGTCCGTTCTTCTTCTCCTTTACGGAAATAGCGACGCTTCGGAATCCCATATTCACCAAGTCCACGGTACCCGAGTGCCTCCATCCGCTCCGTGTAGTCATCGACTCGTTCGATGTCCCGTACGACCGGCATCATGTCGATGATTGGTTTTGCCGCCAATCCTTCGACCGATGTACTTCCAATGTGATGGATCGCGACAAGCTCCTCTTCGAATAACCGACTCAATTTACCAGCCTCTTCTTCAAACTTTTGATTCCATTCTGGATTGTATTTCACTACTTCGACTTTTCTCATGATTCGTTCCTCCTTTTTTAAAAGAACTCTTTATTCTCATCATACCCTTTCTAAACATCGTTCGACATGAGGGATTCCACTTCAAATGGTTTGTACACAAATAAAATGGGAAACCTTATATTAATGACTTGAGAACTGGAGAGTGAATGGATATGTTGACTGAAGAACAAATCGAAACGTTTAAAAAACGATTATTGAAAGAAAAAGCAAAAACCGAAGGATACATGGATAATCGGGAAGAGACATATGATGAAGGAGAGCTCTCTCATTACGACAACCACCCTGCCGACTCGGGCGAAGAGCTCTTTTTACGAGAACGAGACCAAGCCCTTAATGAACTCGATGAAGAGTTCTTGAGTGACGTCGATAAGGCACTATTAGCCATTCAGAATGGGACGTATGGACAATGTGAGGTGTGTGGGAAAGACATTGAACTAGACCGTCTGGAAGTCATTCCAGAAGCCACCCTTTGCATCGAACACGCCCGGGCACAAGAAGAGGAAGAGCACGCGCATGAAGTCGATCGACCGGTCGAAGAAGACGTGTTGAACCCTAATGAGACAGCTCGACGCAAAGAGTTAGACGGAACGGATCAACCTGGTCAAAAAACGGACGCCTTCTCCCAAGTAGAAGACTACGGAAGCTCAGATACGATTGCCGACAGCGAGGGCAACCATGATCCTACGCGCGAACAGTAAAAAATGCCCTGACCTCATTCGAGAGGCTCAGGGCATCTGTCTGCTTAAAACGTGGCTTTTACCGGAGAAGCACCACCGAGGCGCTCTGCCAGTTTCATCGGGTCGACGGAATTCCCAGCTGAACTAGCCGAGAAATTGTAGTCCCCTTTATGAATCTCAAAGTGTAAGTGCGGACCTGACGAGTTGCCCGTGTTTCCGATTTGACCAATCGGTTCACCTTGGCGTACCGACTGACCTGTCTTGACATCCACTTTGTGCAAGTGTGCATACACGGTCGTCCATTTTTGACCGTCTACGTTGTGTTCGATTTGTATGTGGTTCCCATAAGGTCCACTCGAGCTGACTTTTGTCACCTTTCCAGCTTCCGCGGCGTATACAGGTGTGCCTGTTTTGGCAGCAATATCGAGACCGTTATGGAATGTGTATCCGAACTGTCCACTCGCCGAACCGAAACCTTGAGAGAGGCGACCTTCCGCCGGCATTAAGAACCGATCGGGTGCCATCGCTTCATACTGTTTCTTCAAATCACTCAACTGATTCGTTTGTTTCTTATATTGTTTCGACTTTTCGTCATACGACGCTTTCACGTCTTGACGTGTCGCTTCAATTTGCTCTTGTTCTTCTTTCAGTTGCTCCAATGCTTCATTTACTTGGTTTTTCTTTTCAACAAGCTCTTGATGTGCTTCTTCCGCTTCAGCGGCTTCCGCTTTCGCACTCGGCAACACCGAAGAAACGACTTTTGCGAAGAGCGACTGTTCTGCAGGAACGAGTGACTCCTCCACTTCTTCTAATTCTTTAGAAGTTCCTTCAATTTTATCTCGCAACGCCTCCGCCTTATGATTGACTTGCTTCAACTTCGTTTGAATGGCGTGAATGGATTGTTTCGTATCTTTAACCTGCTGCTTCGTTTGTTGCAATGACTTTTCCGTTTGAACGAGGTCTTGCGGGGACATGTTGTCGGCAGATGCGGTTTGTCCTTGGAATAAGAGAACACCAACACCCGCTGTCATGATGAGTTGTTTCCACATATATATAATAAACCCTCCAAATTAATACATTCATGAGCTTCAAAAAAGCTACATGTGCGAATATACCACTGGGGGTTAAAAATTTCAATATATGAAGTTTTTCATTTTCATGTCATACATGACAGCATGATGTGATATTTTCAAGTGTCACTTCACAAGGATTTCACTAGCGTTTTTTTGTATAGTATCCCACCCAGACGATACCACCGATGGAAAGGAGTGTTACACTCACACTAACTACTAGTATACCTCGCGACAGGTCGGGTGAAAGATTTGTTGTCAGCGCAATCAGGGTCGCGGTATTTCCACTAATCAGCGCAATGATACAGATGACCAACAACCGCTTCATCAAGCGTCCTTCACCATTTCAAATTGGGCAATCTCGTCTTGGACAAATCCCAATCGTCGTGCCGCTTCGACCCATTCAGGACGGTCTGATGTCAACGTGACATGAAGTGGCGATCGGCTCGCGGCCGCCCGCAATAGCCATTCCGCTTCTTCTGCTTGTCCAAAAACATCGAGCAAGACGTGATCGCGGTATAACAAAAATCCTATTCGATTCCCTTCTACGACTTTCACTAACTCAGCAGCTTGTTGGGTCACGCGCACATCGCGTTGCCAAATCGGAACGTGACTCGCCGCCGGATACAACTCATCAAATAACGTTTGAATCGGTTCATACGTCATGTCTGCGTTCGTTTCTAATGACACCGCTTGGAAGTAGAGGATTTCTCGAGTCGTTTCGTAACCTAGTCGTTCATAGAGAGACACTGCCGCATCATTGCCTTGAATGACTTCGAGTAAACGAGTGCCTACTGCCGCCTCTTCAAATCGTCTCATCAATTCGGTCGCGACTCCTGCTTTTCGGACATGTGGGGCGACAGCAAGTCCACCACAACGTGTCTGCCATCCTGAATCAAGATGTGCAATCCCGGTTAACACGACACCGACAGGTTCTTCACCATCATAGGCTACAATGGAACGGGACGGCTGATTTTGATCACGAACAAGAAAAACATCTTCGAACGTCTGCTCATCAAATTGAAACGGAATAATATAATCAGAAAAACCGCTCATAAACGCGCGGTATAAATCTTGTAATGGTGGATTTTGACGGTATGTAAACTGTGTCGACATATAATTCCCCTTTCTGAATGAAAATCAATAAAGCCCGAAGGAGACCCCTTATGAAAATTACGCTCGAATATCGAAATGATACGCATCAATCGATTCTCAATACGTTCGCACTACCGACGGACCAAGAAAAGTATACGACCCTGCCCAAAGACATGGATGACCCATTGCCCGATCGCATTTATCCGATTGTCATCGTCGCGTCAAAACCAGTTGGGATGTTCTTACTGCATGACAACGAACGCGTTGCTTCCTATACAACCGAGTCGAATGCCTTGCTCTTCTCCGCCTTTGCCATTAACCATGAGGACCAGGGGAAAGGCTACGCTAAAGCTGCACTCCAAGCACTTCCGCAGTTCGTAAAGCAACACTTCCCTCACATTCGTGAAATCGTCCTGTCGGTCAATCTTAAAAACGAAGCCGCTTTCTCCCTTTATACGAACGTTGGGTGGAGCGATACCGGACGTCGAATCGGTGGACCGATTGGCGAACAACGTATTCTTTCCTTAACGATTTGAGGCATCCATTCGTGTCAAACTCTCAAATATGTTTTGCCAGTAAGTCTGACGATGCGGAACTAAATCGGCTTGCGTGATTTGAACAAGATGATTCGTCATAAGAGAGCATCCTTCAATCGTACACATGCATCCTTCTGTCAGCGACCTCAGTTCATTTCTTTGAACAGCTACGACATCCATCACTTCCTGGTCGTCAAAATGAATCGGCTCACCTTGATAGACATAGCAATACGTATGTGCAAACTCGCGATCAAGAAACTCGTCCAGTTCAATCACGTCTTCAAAGATTCCCATAAAGGTGAGCTGTTCGAACGTCAATGACAGTCCGAGCTCTTCTTCAATTTCACGAACGCCATTCGCTATTGTCTCATCTGTTGCAAGGTGTCCCGCTGCCGTAATATCATATTTCCCGGGAAAATCCTGTTTCTCCATGCTCCTCCGCTGAAGATAGATGAGGTCTTCTTTCCAGAACCAGCAGTGGAACGTCTCATGCCAATCCCCGTCAACATGAACTTGATTTCGCTCCTTCTCCCCTATTTTCCGGTGATTCTCGTCAAAAATAGTGAGGTGCTCCTTCATTCCGACACCCCATCTTCTAAAAATCGGATAACCCCATTCGTCGTATCTAACTCAACTTGAATGCCAATCGGGAAAACGTGTGATGGAAACGTGTGACCGATATCGACATTCGTCAAAATCGGAAAATCTTTTTCTCCGATGATTTCAAGCAACAAGTCGTTGAATGAGAAGGGAGCTGATTGATTTTGAAAATGCTCGTGCTTCCCGATAATCAGACCCGAAATCTCATCAAACACACCCGCCAGCTTCAGCATACTAAGCGAACGTTCTTCTTCAGCCATCGTCTTAAACGAGTCTTCTAGGAATAGAATCGCGCCTTTCAAATCGGGATAATAATCCGACTTGAAGAACCCAGACATCGTGTTCAGATTCCCGCCAATCAACGTTCCTTGTGCCTTTCCATCCTTCAGAGAAATCCATCCTTCATTCGGTTGGAACGTCTTGACACGTTGTTGTGTCGACCAATCGAGCATCTCTTCCGTCCATTCATCAGGGATATGTAACTGAAACGGAGCCGTTCGTTCTAAACAGAGAATGTCTTTGACATATTGCTCCCCCGTCTCGAACATCCCTCCGTATTCACCAAATGAGGGGACGATTGCCGGACCGTAAAATGTGACGACGTCCGTTTTGGCATAACAGGCCATCAAGATTGCCGTGACATCACTATATCCCATGATGATTTTAGGATGACGTCGGAGTTGTTCATAATCGATATATGGTAACACCGAGTTCGAATTTGTTCCACCGATTGTACTGATGATGGCTTTCACTTCAGGATCATGTAAAAATGCGTTTAGTTCGTCAGCACGATCCCGAATGGACGAGGACCGATATCCTTCTGTTTTATATGTACACGTGCCCTCTTTCACCTTGAATCCCATCCGCTTGAGCTGTTCAACCCCACGTTGGTAACGCCCCTCAAACTGAACAGGTGCCGGAAAAGAAGGCGTAATGATCCCTATCGTATCCCCCACTTGCAACATTGGCGGTTTAATCATGATCCCCACTCCCTCACAACATCATTATGACCGCATTATACCGTAGGAGTGGTAAGTCATGCTTCAAAATAAATCAGGGTCTTCTGATAACGTTCTCACTTTTCGAACTTTCGCCGGGCGTCCTGTCCATCCGAGTGCAACAAAGAAAAATGCACCTGCGAGTACGCCGAATAAAGCGGTCAACCCTACTTGAATCCCAACAAATCCATACTGTTCTCCAAGTTTCACGAGGAAGAGCGGTGCAAACAGACAAGTCATACTGAGTGAAAAAAGACCTCCCCATACTCGTCGCTTTGCATTACCAATGGTGAACCAACCGAACGCGATCCATACACAAGCAACCAATCCTAGCGCACCAACCATCATCCACATGCCCACACCTCACCTTTTCGTTTTCCTTTCTATTCCCCATTTTTCTTGTGATTCCTACTATTTTTTCAAGTAATGAGAGAATTTCCGGGTAAAGGTAAATTAGACAAGATGCGAAACGGGACAACAAAGGAGTGAGGTGTGCATGCGTTCACGATTAACCTTTGCCTTAATCTTTCTCGGTCTTTTTTTAGTCGCCGTTTATTGGATGAGCACGTGGAATGACAACTTAGTCGAGGGACAGATTGAACGAGTCGATATCCCCCAAATATTGATTGAATCTACCGGATCCTCGGAAGAAGTCACATTGCGCGTCGTCTTGATCAATGATCAAACCGAAGTCACCGGCATCGTCAATAGCGTACAAGGGTTACAGAGCGGACAACTGGTGACAATCGAGGTCATCCCGACGGATTCGAATTTGAACATCGCACGCACCATCGAAGTCAACGCTCCATGATTTTTTGAAATGAAGCGTAACTTTTCCAGAACTGTGGAATATGAGAACAGAATCATAAAAAGGAGTGATCGGATTGATTTCAAATAAATTACTATCTGGAAAAGTAGCTTTTGTGACCGGGGCAGCCTCCGGAATCGGACGTGCCGCGGTCATCCGCTTCATTCAAGCCGGAGCGAAAGTCGCCATTGTCGATTTGAATGAAGAAGATGCGATGCGTCTCGCAAGCCTTGTCGGGGAAGAACGCGCCATCGGCATCAGTGCAGATGTGTCAGATGAATCTGCAATGAAAGAGGCCTACGAACGGACAATGGAACGATTTGGTCAACTCGATATCGTCTTCGCTAACGCCGGTCGAAACGGGACCATCACACCGATCGAACATTTATCATTGGATGATTGGAATGGAGTGGTGGAGACGAACCTCACGGGAACCTTTTTGACCGTCAAACATGCTATTCCCCATTTGAAAGAGAATGGCGGTAGTATCATTATCACTTCATCGATTAACGGGAACCGCTATTTTAAAAATTTCGGATTCAGTGGCTACGCGACGACGAAAGCAGGTCAAACCGGCTTTGCGAAAATGGCTGCTGCGGAACTCGCTCAATTCGGGATTCGTGTCAATTCCATCTGTCCCGGGGCCATCGATACGAATATTGACGATTCGACCAATCGAGACGATGCGTTGCTCGAAGAAGTCGTTATTCCAATCGAATATCCACTTGGGAATCAACCGCTTGCCGGAAAATCGGGCTCCGCGAAACAAGTCGCCGATGTCGTCTTATTTTTCGCGAGCAACATGTCGAGCCACGTGACCGGCTCTGAAGTATACGTCGATGGGGCTGAATCGCTCTTGTAATCGAAAAGCAGGTCACCTCACCCGAGGCGACCTGCTTATTTAAGGATTGGACTTTTCATGACCGCTTTTTGATAGAACGGCTGAAATCCAAGCCGTTCCATATTGCGACCAGACGCCGAATCGACTTTCGTCGTAACCGTCAACAGATTGCATCCAAGTGCTTTCGCTTCGGCAATTCGTTCCAAAATAAGTTGTGTCTGGTACCCTTTTTGCCGATACGTCGGAACGGTGCTCGTCAGAAACAACTCTCCAATCCCGTCTTGCGTGGCTAAAATCCCACCCGCTACGACAGCATCCTCTTCTCGCACGAGATAAGCATGATTACTCGGTAGTGCGTAAAAGCCTTTGGCTGTATCGACCGTCTCTTGAAGGATTGTGCCCGACTCGGCGAATCCAGCCGCAACGGCGTATGCCCACTCATGGAGTGTCTCATCCTTCACTTTTTCGACCTGAGTCGGTACAGATGTGGAGGCATGCTGTGTCAAATCCAACGTCCATACGTCCAAAAAATGATCGAGCGTGTAGTTACGTTCTTGCAATAAGCGGAGCAAGGAGTCTTCCGCTAATGGACAAACCTCAATATGTAGACGCGAGACATTTTTCCCGCGTACCCATTTTTCCATTTGATGCAGGTCGTAAAAGCTTGTCGGCCGATTCAATCCAAATCCGACCGCAAAACTCATATTTCCCATTTTGAACACATGCCCTTTTCCTTCTACGTGTAGTTCCGCACCTTCATAGGGAGGGGTTTGTTTACGATGTCGAATGTAAGCAGACGTCCCCTCTGCTTTGATGCGTTCGATACGCCTTGCCAATTCTAAACGTTTCACGCTCTTCCCTCCCTTGTATATTCCATGTTGAGTGTAGCATATGTTCACGGTCGGATGAGATGACCGTATTGAATCAGCCGTTCCCGGACAGAAGGAACAAGTTCTACACACTCAAGGACCGTCTCCCATTCTTGTAACGTCACATCGACGACTTCATCTGCTTGCAGTGACAGTTGTTCGAAGTCGATTGGTTTCTCGCACACGAGACAATACATATCCAAGAAATATGTGCCCCGCTTAATCGTTGTCACGAACCGGAGTTGCTCAGGCAATACATATAGTCCCAACTCTTCTTTTAGCTCACGGACCGCACCTTGTCGACTCGTTTCTCCAGCCAAAATCGAGCCGCCCGTTCCTTCCCAAAGAAGCGGATACGTCTTATCCGGATGACGCTTCGACAGCAATAATCTCCCATCCGGATTGAACGTGAACACTTCGATGACCGTGTGAAACGTATGCGGCTCTAATTCATCCCCACGAAAGTGCGTTCGACCGAGCGGTTGCCGGTTTTCGTCGAGTAAATCCCATACTTCTCGATTCATGGACGAATCTCATCAATCACGAACGAAGAGGAACCTTGAATCTCTTCGATAAAGTGAGATCCGAATAGCATGGCTGGTGTAAAGCTTCCGGCAAGCATCCCACCCGAACCGAGCAACCGCTTGACGACGGCGAGCGCCCCGTAAACAGTGAAGGCATACGTACTTGCCGTTTGAATACGGACGACTACTTTTCGTCCTTCCTCATTCGTTGCTTCGCCCCATACGTACGTCGATGATTTTTCACGTACAGCCTCGTCTGGTCCCGATACGTTTTCGTCGACATAACGGAGCAATCGTTCCTGCACGGCCTCTTTTCCGAGAATCGGGCTGAACCATGACAAAGCGCGAGCAGCATAGGCGGCCGCTGTCGGTACAGGAACCCAAGTCGTAATATTCGGAATGTCCGTTGTGTAGTAGGCGGTCGAAACGTCTCCCCACGGAATCGCAATGGCGGTACGGCTTCCGCGACCAAAATCAATCGTTCTCCGCTTTGCCCCAATTGGAAATGATGATAATTTGCCGTTCACACGTTCCACACTACTCGACCCTAGTCCACGAACGGCCGTCTTCATGGTTCCTGGTGAGATGCCGGCTGCCGCCGAAAAGCCAAGAGCGAGTGTTGTCGCATCCGGTATCAACTCTTTTAATTTCCGCGCGACACAGTCGGTCGGAATGACATCAAATCCGACACCCGAGCATAAAATCACACCACGTTCTTTGGCTTGAGCCGCTCGCTGTTTAGAATGGACATATTCGAACACGTCGATTTCCCCGGTAATATCTAAGTAATGCGTACCTGTCTCTAGACATGCCTCGATCATCACTTGGCTCGTATCCGTGAAAGGACCTGCACAATGAAGGACTAAATCTACATCGTGAAGCGCCTCGATTGCGGCTTCACGACTCAATGCGAAAATCGATGTTTCGCAACCCAGTTCATCTCCTAGGTGATGAATCGCTCTTGCGTTTCGTCCGGCAAGAACCGGACGCATTCCGTCACGAGCGGCTTGTCGTGCAATCAGCTCACCCGTATAGCCATTCGCCCCATAAATCATCCATCTCATTTTTACCCCTCCTTATGTTAATGTATCCTTGTTCGTTTCCCTAAAAGAAGTTGAATCCAACGAAAAGATCTTGGATGACATCGATGATATACACACTTCCCGTTACAATAAGCAAATATCCGATTGGGATGAGCAGACTTTTCACTGTTTGTAGTTTTGTTATGTCTCCCCGATGCTGTAGTAGACGATCCACCAAGTAAAACAAGGTCGCTGCGAGAAGACTGAGCCATGACAAGACGAGCCCGAATAGTATATGTAAAACAAGCGAAGTGAACCACCTGAATCGTTTCGAACTGAGTCGATTCGCCAACCAGTCACTGCACCATGAGGTCACGACACCGTAGGTCAACATAATCGGAAAACTGACCGCTACATAGGCAACCGTCATCAAAAGGAAGCCATTCAGTACGCCACTCATTCCTCCATTTTCTCGTACACCCATCATAGTGACCCCACACGCTAACAGAATCGCATAGACGGGCGAAGCGATGGATGCTGTGACGATTTTACGATTCCACATCTGCACTCCCCCTAATCCCTTCCAACTTTACACGACCTGTTCTGAAAACGCACAAAAACCAGCCTAAATTCAGGCTGGCTTCGCGATTTGTTAATTGTTTGCAACTTCTCCGGCTTTCGTACGGACCGATTGCATCGCTTCCGTCCATGGAAGGAGTTGGTCGAGCATATCGTTTACCGATTGTGCTTGAACGTCTTTCGGAGCGAAATGCGTACCGTTCTCGAAGTCCGTGAAGAGTGAGAGTGCAGGATGGACACGTACGTGAGCGATTGACAATTCACTCAAAATGCCCCGTAAATGTTCTGTTGCCCGTGCTCCACCAACAGAACCGTAAGAGACGATTCCGGCTGCTTTGTTGTTCCATTCGACGCGTAAGTAGTCGAGTGCGTTTTTAAGAGATGCTGAGATGGAATGGTTATACTCTTGGACGATGAAGATGAATCCGTCCATTTGCGCAATTTTCTCCGACCAGGCCGCTGCGCCAGATGCGTCCTGACCCGCTTCGCCGAGAAGTGGCAAGTTGTAGTCTGCGATGTCGATGACTTCATAGTTGGCATCGCCACGTTTGTCGGCGAGTTCTTTCACCCATTCCCCGACTTGTGGACTGACGCGACCTTCACGAGTTGATCCGAGTACGATTCCGATGTTTAACATAGTAGTTCCTCCTTGGTTATGTTGTGATGCATCTGATTTTCCAAACAAGCGATTTAAGAAACTCATTTCATGCCCTCATATTCTTTCTCAAATGTTTTCGTGCTTCTGACCGTATCGATTGGTCGTACCATCGCCTCGATTTGCGAACGTTTCGCTTCGAGGAACGGCGGGAGTGACAACTTCTCACCGACCGTCTCGTACGGCTCGTCTCCCATGAATCCAGGTCCATCTGTCGCCCATTCGAACAAAATTTGCGGCGCGACACGTGCATAGGATGATTCAAAGAAGAAGCGATCGACGTAGCCAGAAGTCGGCAAACCGAACTGTTGGAGACGTGCTGTCCATTCATCGAGGACGCTACGGTCTTCGACACGGAATGCGACATGGTGCACGGTACCGAACCCTTGACGCGCTTGTGGAGATGTCTCGTCGTGAATGACGATCACTTGCGCTCCGTTTCCACCTTCACCTCCTTCAAAGAGATACACATCACCTTCTCGCCCGATCTCTTTAAACAGCATCACTTGCTCCATCACTTGTTTGAAATATGTGATATCTGCGATGCGAATAAAGATTGGACCGAGTCCCGTAATCGCGTATTCAAGCGGGATTGGACCGTTCTTCCACGGCTCGCCCGACGCGATGCCTTCGTTGAACTCATCCGAGATGAGTTGATACGCCTGCTCATCAAAGTCGATGAACGAGAGCGTCTTCTTCCCGAACTGTTCTTGAATCCCTTCGTGCTCGACACCGAGACGGTCGAATCGACGGACCCAATACGTCAACGCTTCATCTGTCGGTACGCGGAACGACGTCTTCGCGATTTCATTTGTTCCGTGCTTACCTTTCGGGATACCTGGGAAGTCGAAGAAGGTCATGTCTGTCCCTGCGTTTCCTTTATCGTCCGCAAAGAATAAGTGATACGTTTGAATGTCGTCCTGGTTGACCGTTTTTTTCACCAAACGCATGCCTAACACGTGAGTGAAGAAATCGTAGTTTTTTTCGGCACTACTCGTGATTGCTGTGACGTGGTGAATTCCTTTAACATGATTCATCATTCTCTCTCCTTTTATATCTTGATTTCAAGATACATGATTAAAATTTTTTGCGGCTTCTGCCCGCTTTCCTATTTGTTTCAACTGTTCAATCGTTTCGTTTAATTGCATCCCTTCAAACACAGCGTTCATATGCTCCGTATGCTTAGGGAAAATATCTTGCATCAAACGCTCTCCGTCATCTGTCAGCGCAGCGTATGTGATGCGACGATCGCTCGGACAAGCCTTACGAATGAGATATCCTTTTTCTTCTAACCGGTCCACGACGTACGTCATGCTTCCGCTCGAGAGGAGAATTTTCTTCCCGATGACTTGAATCGGTTGATCCCCTTTATGATATAAAAACTCGAGTACGGCGAACTCGGTCGCGTTTAACCCGTAAGACGCCACTTCCTGCTTCACCAGGTCTTGTAACGACTGAGAGGCACGTAACAGCACAGTAATTGTTTTTAGTGCATCAGATGGTTCCATCTGTCTCCCTCCTTTGTCCAAGAGAGCCATTAACTTAAATTCAAATATCTTTAATTCGAGATAAATATATCATGCGACAATTCTTCCGTCAATCGATTTGATTCAAAAAAATGAGACGGGTTGTTCCCATCTCATTCTCCTCGCCGAATCACAGCCATTTCGCGACCGAATCGATGGCCTTCATCAACAAATCCTAGGCTTTCATATAAGTGATGCGCTGCCTCGTTCTCGGGGTGATAGCCAACGACAATCGGTTTCCCCTCGCCGATTTCTTCAAGCATCAGCTCTGCCGCCTGTCGACCAATCCCTTTGCCTTGATGAGCATGGTCGATCATGATTCGGTAAATCCACCATGCATCCAACTCTTCAAGCTCTGTATTGTACATGAGGAAACCGACCATCGTCTCGTCCTCATAAATTGCGCGCGGGCGTAGCGTCGGTTCGTACATCGCTTGAAGTAACGAAATCGCATTCGGCTCCATATACGACTGTTGTTGGTCACTTAATGCCAATTGACAGCATGTATACCAATTTTGTGCATCGATCGGACGTAGTGAAATCATGTCTTTCTCCTTTAGTCATATGTCTCATTTAAGTTTCTTGCATAAAATGCGATGGCACGCCGGTACCGCGCGATGCTCTCGTCCGCTTTCGGACTAGCGAGCAGCTCAAGTAATGTTCCCGTCGCTTCTTCATGGCGACCGACGTTGTAATGGGTCATCGCTTGAAATACCTTGAGCGCCCCGTGATTCGGGAATTGCTCAATCGCCTCTTTAAATAACTGTTCCGCCTCTGCGTATCGTCCGAGTGCCCGATACGTACTGCCGAGTCCGAGATATGATTCCGCCAACTCTTCCCCCGTCAACCCGAGTCGGATGGCCCGTTCATAATGCGGGACCGCTTGACGTTCTTCACCGAGCGAGTCATAGCACCACGCACAGTACGCATGTAGCCTCGGATTCTTTTCATCTTTCCGCAAGAGCGACAAGAACAGTTGCTTCGCCTGCTCAAGTTGTCCCTCCTCACGGAGACGAACGGCTCGATCAAACTCATTCTCTTCTGTCACGTCGGTCCCCTCCTGTGCGAATTCTTGATCTAACCATGCTTGTAACGTTTCATAATACTTACCGATATGTACTCCATCGACGAGTGCATGATGGGCTTGGACGGATAACGGCATAACCAGACGCTCGCCTTGACGTTCGAACTTGCCCCAGGCGATGCGCGGCACGCTGTCATGTTGTTGCTGATGCGTCGGGTGCATGATACTCGTGAACGTGACCCACGGAACACTCGTGATATACAGTAAGTCGTCGGGCTCGTCATCCCCGACCACGACTTTATCGGCAGCTCGCTCCATCCGCGTCGTCACTTCCTGTAAGAATGTCGGTAAATCTTCATAGAACGTAGCCGCACAAAAGTTGAAGACATCCTCGTCTAACATGACCGTGAACGAAGGGTGGACCACCTCGTGTTCGACGACCTCTTCACCACGGATACGATAGCGCAATTCCGGAGTCGCGTTCGCCGCTCTCACCGCACCGTATAAAAAGAGTTTGAAGAACGATTGATTGCTCTCCTTTGCATATGTATATAGGTTCGTGACATCTACGTTTGCCGTCACGTTGAAATGTGGCGCATCAAACGCTTTGAAAAACTCGAAGTGCTTACGTCGTGCCCACGTCTCAATTTCAATTTTTTTCATAAAAACTCCCCCTCCTACGCTCTTACTGTAGCAGAGAGAGTGAATTCGCTCATAGCTTTTGTTTTAACTGTTCGTAATGTCCTTTTGCCAAATCAAAGTAGATGAAGTCTCCACGTTCGATTCGTTCGAGTGTCGCTTCGAATTCACGCCATCCACGTTCGACCTGTTCAGGTGTCAGCTCGCCGCTCTTGGTCGCCTCTTCAAACTCATCCTCATCCTTTTTGACAATATCTCCGTTCGGAAACACAAGAATATCGAGCAACAAGTCATCCATATAAGGGATACCCTCTTCTTCGCCGATTCGGTCAACGAGGTCGATATACCACTGCACGATTTCGCCTTCCGGATTGATCATCGCTGTCACACCGAACGGTTCATTGTCCGGGAAATATTGGAGCCAAGCAAACCCGGCATCCGCCACGATGAATTCTTCCCCTTTATGCTTTTTATATAATGGTGCCCGAACCTCATCGATTTGGAATAAGGCGACGACGCCTGAAAATTGTTCCGTCTGAACACGAATTTGCGCGTAGCGGTTCTTTAAAATCCGTTCCCAGTCTCGTCGATTCGCATACTTTCGTTTTGCCATATGGATCTCCCCTTTGGTCATCTCTGTATGATACAGTTCGCCAGAAGAAAGAAAGTTCCTTGTTAGTCATACAGGTTATGCTGATTGAACCAGACGAGATGACTTTGCTTCAAGCGTTTCCGCTCGACCATACGGACGAACGCGTCTGTCGAGATGAAACGGTTCCCGGGATGGAGGTCGGCCAGCATCAAGAGGATGAGGCGTGAACCTCGCTCTCCCTCTTGAAGAGAGATATGTTCCATCTTCCCTTCCCCGTTGAAGCGGTTGATGAACAGCTCGACTTTACACTCTTCTTTTAAGAGTCGGGTCGTCACATATGCGACTTGGCTGATGATCGACTCGAAGTCGTGATGTAACGTGTAGCCGGACGGCCCACTCAAATCTACTGCGAACGTGAACGTATCGAGCGATGTCTTTTGAAAGACTTTCGACTGGACTCGTCCAAGTTTTGCCGTCGCGACCCAGTCAATCTCTTTTACCGGTTCCCCTTCATAAGGCTTTGACCCCAGAACCTGCAGTGGATTCCGAAGTGGTGATGCGGTCAAAGGCCGGTCACCAAGCGCTAAACGTTTCGTGCCGACCGGTGGGTGTAACGTAAGGGACGGTAATACCGTCCACCGCTTCTCGATGGGGCACTCGAGTAAGTACGTCCCGAGATGAAACGGGAGCGTCACAGCAAGTATGCATTCTTCGATGTAGGCAGGACCTCGGAATTCGGCTTGAATGTGAAGCATCTGACGAGCCTGATCTGTCCGTAATGTCAAATCCAAACTATTCGGGGACCGGTCGTGGGCTGGAAAACTGAGCGCTGTATTGGATTTCAGCCGAACACGAACCGGAAGCCCGAGTCGTTCGACGACTTCACTTCCATCTAAAATCAGTTGTACCTCCGTCTCATCCCCGACAAAGAGAAGTGATTCATGGCTATGTATGTGAAGCCGAAGAGCTTGTTCCAACTGTTTCCGTGTCCGTTC
Source organism: Exiguobacterium sp. s121 (assembly GCF_018617245.1). Taxonomy (GTDB): domain Bacteria; phylum Bacillota; class Bacilli; order Exiguobacteriales; family Exiguobacteriaceae; genus Exiguobacterium; species Exiguobacterium profundum. The sequence continues at coordinate 25,606 of NZ_JACSJV010000001.1, read as the reverse complement.
AAAGAACCAAACGATGCCCGCAAGTAAACAAAGCGCATATCCGACAATCTCCATGTACGGGACGAATACGAGAATCACCCCAGCGAATCCATAAACCGGAATCCATTGTTTCTGTAGGGCGTTATGTGTCGAGAAGGTCATCTTCAGCCCTCTACCGGCACAGAGACGGTGTCTAAGATGTAACGGATAATGTCCTGTTTCGTCGATTTGATGCCTCCTTCAAGCGTCAACGTCAAACGATGGGACAAGACATAAGGTGCCACGGCTTTCACATCTTCCGGAATGACGTACAATCGATCGTTCAGATAGGCATAACTTTGAGACGCTCGCATGAGCGCGATGGCTCCACGTGGACTGACACCGACCTCGACGGATGCATGTTCCCGGGTCGCGTGAACGAGCCCGAGTAAGTAATCGAGGACATCATCTTGAATCGATACTTGCTTCACTTCCTCCTGAGCACGGCGTAACTCGTCTAACGTCGCAACCGCCTCTACGATTTTCCTCGTTTGGCGCATCACTTGTAAGAGGAGTTCTCTCTCTTCCGCAACATCAGGATAACCGACTGGAATCGAAATCAAGAAGCGATCGAGTTGGGCATCCGGTAAGGGGAACGTCCCCGCTGATTCAATCGGGTTTTGCGTCGCGATGACGAAAAATGGTTTCGGCATCGGATATGTCTCTCCCCCGATGGAAACTTGTCGTTCTTCCATCGCCTCAAGCAAGGCGGACTGCGTTCGTGGAACCGCTCGGTTGATTTCATCAATCAAGACGATGTTCGCAAAGATTGGTCCTTGGCGATGATCGAACGTCTGCGTCTGCATGTTGAAATAGTCTGCTCCGATCACATCAGACGGTAACAAGTCGGCCGTGAATTGAATCCGGGAAAACACCCCGTCGAAGCTAGCCGCAATTGTTTTGGCAAGTAACGTTTTTCCCGTGCCTGGCACATCTTCTAATAGAATATGTCCTTCCGCGAGTAACGCCGTACAACAGAGGCGTACGACATCCTCTTTTCCTAAATACACTTCGTTCAACTGTTTGATGACCTGCTCCATGCCCATATGACGACCTCCATTTTTTTGTCTTAATCAAACTTTACCTTTTTATGGTAAGATAAACAACAAATAGTCTGAAAATTCAAAAGGAGGTACCCTCTTGCGCTGGACGAACAAGTTTCTTCTCATGATTGTCGCCACACTCCTCGGCACCTTTACGATAATGGTGATTGCGACGAGTGTATTCGAGTGGCTCTATAACCCGGAAACGATACGGGTCGAGGAAAGTCATAGTCTTCCAACTGATCTCCTATCGGATGAGGATGATGGAATTTTAATTGGTGAATCCAAAGCAGATTACCCGTTTGAATTGGATCCTCAAAAAGGAAAACATCACTTTTTTGAGAGAATCACGGGATCTGGAGAATCAACACGACGAAATCTCGGACTATTCGTCGCTTTGATCGCATTCTGTTGCTTCAGTTTCTATGTCTATCGAAAACGAAAACGGCATTTGACGAACGCACGAGATGATGATGATTCAAGCATAGACCCGCTTGTAGAATCGCTACAACACAAGAACGCCTCGTCCGTTTCGACGCTCACAGCGTTCACGAACGTCCCGATTCGCGATGCACTGATCACATTCAACCAATCTCTCGTACCAGTCAAGCGATTGCGTGCTCATGAGACATTGCAAGAGTGGTTCCAACGCATCGATTTACCGATGAACCCGTCCGTTTATCATGCGGTTCGCTACGGCACCTCTTCAGGTGTGACGATTTCTGAAGAAGATACACTTCACTTCAAGAGAACACTCGATACCTACGCGACACGTCCTCACCCCGAGTGAGAATGTGCACAGGTTCTGCTTTTTCATCATGAATGATAAAATGGTGGAAAATGTCAGTTAAGGGGATGGAAACATGAAACGATGGGCGATATTCGGATTAAGTGCACTTTTACTCACGGGTTGTACAGATACGGTGGCAGACAATCCAATCCCAATCGAATCACCCGATGAACCCATCACCGAATGGACGCGTGAGGACTTTAAAGACGTCTATGACCAATACGAACAAACGAAACCGCTCCTTACTGCCCTTGAACAACAAGGAATCAAACCGTTTCGGGAGACGTTCGAACGGGTCATCATCGCCGGCAACGGTCTCGAGCATACGTATGCGGATATTTACCCATTTAAGCTCGATGACGGGACGTATGCTACCATTTTCGATAGTCAGGACGGAACGGTGATCAATGGTTCTGAGTCGGTCGCTCCGCTATTTTGGCAAGAGGAATCCTTCCTTCAATACGTCGAAGAGATTGAAAATCGGAAATTCGGTACAAGTGCCCCACCTACCGATGTCGTCCTCACGCAGGATGAATTCCAAACGGTCTATGACCGCCATGCCTACACGTCAGCCCTCCTCGTCGAACTCGATGAAGCGGGCGTCGAACTGGCACGGGAGCCAATCGATGACGTGATCATTGCCGGGAACGGCGTGACCGAAGTCACTGCCGACTTGTTCGTATTCGATGTCGAGAGCGGGTATGCCATCGTATATGATCAGGACGGAGAAATTTTAAAAGGCCCCGAATCCATCTCACCGCTCTTTTGGAACGAGAAGGACTATGAGGACCTGTTAGCCAAGAATGAAAGTTAATGCGTGTCACGTTGTAACTTACGATATTCCAGCAACAACTTGAGCCATTGTGCCGGTTTGTCGCTGGAATCTTTTTTGTCCCGACGATGTGCTGTGACGTAGGTGTGCCATGAGATGGCCCGATACACGCATCCCAATTCCTCCGCAATCTTCATATGACGCTCGAGTATTTCTGTTGGCGCGACGTGTCTCCATTCTTTCAAATAAACCTTTCGTAACTCATGGATTTTCTCTATCCATAATGTATCGTCCTCTTCCGGCAATAAATCGAACAAGATGTTCCAAAAGACACGCATGCTAAAGAATGGATGTGTGATTGTCGCATCTCCCCAATCGAGAATCACCGGTTGATTGCTTTCAGGCTCCCAGAAAATATTCCCTCCATGCAAATCGCCGTGGTCGAGACTCATCGGTATACCACTTTCTAGTTCTTCACACATCGACAGAAGTTCAGGTTTTAGTGCCAACACTTCTTCCCGCTGCACCCGCTCCAGATTTAGACTCATCTCAACGAACGTCGATTCGATTTCCTCCCTGAGCATAGACGGACGACGGTCTGGAACCCCCATTTTTAAAAGTTGCTCCGTCTCACCACTCATTCGTTGCTGTAATTTGGCATACTCTCGTAGCGCAACCTCATACTGTTCCTGATCAGGTACATCACGTAACGGGTGACCGGAAACTTTTCGCAAGATGAACCATGGATGAACCGGATGCACAGCGACTACGTCTGGCACGAGCCCAGGCAACATATGAGCAAGATATTGTGACAACATTCCTTCACTCTGACTGATTGAAGTGACCGCTTTAGCATAGACGCCATTGCCATGAACCAGATACGTCAAATCCGTATCTTTTTCTAGATGCCACGTCTCATTCGAAATATATTCATCAATCCACTGATCAAACTCATGCTTGAGATCAGTGTTTTCCCAGAAAACAGATAGTTGTTCCATATTCGTCCCCTTCCAATTTATGCTATACTCAAATCAATAAACGACCACTAGGGGAGCCTTCGGGCTGAGACGGCATTTGCCGGACCCTTTGAACCTGATCTGGCTCATACCAGCGTAGGGAAGTGGCTTGGAATACGTCTCTGTATGTCCACGCCATTTTTCCGTCTGGAAACGTGGCGTTTTTATTTTGAAAGGAGACTATTCATGCGTATTCAACAACTCACTTGGATGGCGATGCTCGTTGCCATCGCCGTCGTCGGTTCGATGTTCATCTCGATTCCTACAGGTGTCGCCCGCGCTTATCCGATTCAACATATGGTGAACGTGATTGCCGCAGTCACCGTCGGTCCAATCGGAGCCGTTCTCGTCGCTTTCGTCACCGGACTCATTCGCGTCATGACCGGTACAGGATCACTGCTCGCATTCCCTGGTGGCATGATTGGCGCGTTTCTTGCCGGCATTTTCTTCGTTCGCACGAACCGCGTCTATGCGGCCGCTCTCGGAGAAATCATCGGGACCGGCGTCATCGCTTCGTTGATTGCCGTCCCGTACGCAAAACTGTTGATGGGTTCGACGTTCGGTGCATTTTTCTTTGTCCCGGCGTTCCTTGCCTCTAGTTTGACGGGCGCGCTTCTCGGTTGGCTCGTCTTGTCGCGTGTCAAACAGTTGCGACCGAGCGTACTCAAATAAAAGCTCCCTTTTTGGATGAAAATGGTAAACTATAGACAACATCTACAGAGGAGGGGTTTTATGTCTCGTTTCAATCAACTTGTAGCGGGTGGTATTTTGTTGTTTTTGTCCGGACTCTTATATACGCTCGAACGCATCGCACTCTACATACGTTGGTACGCCGAAATCTCAACCGGGAGCTGGTTGGAAAAACCATCGTTTGTCGATCCATTTCTCCAAAACTGGTTCGTTACCTTGTTTCTCTTTGCCGCTATCCCCTTCTTCTTGGCAGCTATGAATGTCACGCAAAAAATAAGTCCATCCGAGAATCCGACCGACTCATGACGGTCGGTTTTCTGTATGATAGACCCAAATCGCTTCACCATTCCATTCATCGATTAAGCCGCTGTCGACAAAGCCGTTCTTCGCATAAAATCGTTTCGCGACTTCATTCTCTTGATGGAGACTGAGGATGATATCATCCACGTCGTATTGTGTCTGGATGAATTCCACTGCCATGCGTAGGCACTTCGTTCCAATGCCTTTCCCCTGTTCGTTTTGATCAATCATGAAACGGTCGAGCCACATGTAACGTTCTGACTGGTTTTCCGCTCCGACCATCATGAAGCCAACCGGTCGCTCGCCTTCATAAAATGCAAAGCTCTGCCAATTGTATTTCGTATCCTCAATCATCTCTCGAAGGGATTCGGCATTCGTCTCGATGAATCGAGATTGTTTCTCGTCCACTGTCAGGGCGATGACCGCCTCTCGATTGACTGCATCAACCGGTTGAATCGTGATTTCGTTTACTTTCATACATTCACCTCATTGATTTTCTCTCTTCCATACGATTTCTCCCGTAAAAAGTTTCTTCTCCCGTATCTTCGAAGGCTTGTATTCGCTACACTAACAATAGAAAAGGAGGGGATCTTATGTTCCGAATCGGAAGTATCTTTATTCCCGTATCAGATGTAGAACAGTCTCTGAACTGGTATACAACTTATTTTCATGCCCAAGAAATCGGGCGCTGGGAAGGGGGCATCGGAATCTGTCTGCCAGATGGCTCAACTCAACTCGGATTGATTCAAACTACTTCAACGCAACCCACAACATTTAAGGATGCGTCCGGACAAGCCCATGTTTATTTCAATATCATCTGTGAAGACATCCAGCTCGCGTATCAATCGTTCGAACAAGCAGGGTTAATTGCGACCCCGCTTCACGATTTCGGTGGTATGTCCTGTTTTGACGTACGAGACCCGGATGGACATACGATCAGCCTCATCTCAGAAGAATTGACTTCCCCGTTCCACCGTGATCGAGTGAAAGAGTTGCAAACGAAAGGAAACAACCAATGAAACAAATCCATCATATCTGTATCCAAACCCCGGATTATGCCGCATCGAAGTCATTTTACGAAGCGCTCGGTTTTGAACTCGTCCAGGAGTCGCCAAACTTTCATACGCGTGACTTCAACAGTTGGCTCAAGCTCGGTGATTTTTATATTGAGCTCCAGACTGCTAAAGCGGATGAAACGTTACAAGACTACTCGAAACATGCGGCCGGTCCCGTCCATTTCGCCCTCTATGTAGATGACCTCAAAGCGGAAGTCGCACGACTCGAACAACTCGGCGTCACGTTTTTACCGAAGCACGGTGGCAACATCTACTTCGTCGTCGATGGACATTTAAGTAAATTAAAAGCACCGGAAGGAACCATCATTGAACTGCGTGATACGTTCGAGATTACATAATCAGAGCTTCACAGTTATCCAACAAAACCAGGTCCATGTTTGCATGGGACCTGGTTTTGTTATGCACTCTTAAAGACATAGATGTCCTATTTGAAGTAAAACGAATATATCACCTCGGTCATGAAAGCTCACGATTTTTTCTAAATGACCGTTGAAGTGAAATGAATTGTGCGACCAGAAGTAACCCATTTGAAAGAAGTGTCATTGCTAACAAGTCCACCCAAGAGTAAACCACTACACCCGTCACCTTTAATGCTATTGCCACTCCAGCAAACAAAACAGCAAACTTCGATGTAGAACCAATCAGTTTCCTTAGTTCCATTTTATATTCAGATTTCTCAACAACGTTTGCATACTCCATACCTGAGACAATATAACGAATCCATACATAGAGACTTAGAATTGCTATAACACTCAATAAAATATATGAAGACTCAGTGTTGAATATACCTGAAAATCTATTCAATAGAACGACTACTCCCAAAAATCCAATGAACAAAACGAAAGCCTCGGCTATAAAGTACAACATCCGCCTTTCTTTATATTCGTCATTTGGTAAAAACATTGTGACCCATGATTCTTTCATCTTTTACTCCTCCCAGAATAAATCATTTAGAGTGACGCCCAGAACCCTCGCAATGGCAATACAGAGTTTCAAAGAGGGATTATATTTATTCGATTCGATCAAACCGATTGTCTGTCTAGTCACACCGATCGCCTCTGCCAAATCGGTTTGAGTAAGATTCTTTTCTACTCGATGTTCTTTTACTCTATTTCCCATGTCTGTCTCCTAATTTAGTTGCGCAATACCTAAAATGTAATATATATATTCCATTAACGCAATATATATATTACATATTTTTGATTACGAATGAATCTCCATCACACTTTCTACGTTTTCTCTGTTCATAAGAAAGGAAAGGATACAGTAACTACATTTTGAGTTAGGAGATCACTAATGAAATATCTCGATTATTGGAGCTACTTGTCACTCTCTCTGGCAAAGCTCTTCTTTTTTAGCTGGTTGACCGCGACGGCGTTCGACTTCTCGTTTTTCCTCATCAATTTGGCGACGATTTTGCTCCTGACGAGTTGGGCACTCGCCGTGTCTTATCCGATCCGCCGATGGATTTTATACGTTTCTCTGTTCCTGCACAGTACCCTGCTCGTCTCGGACGTCTGGTACTATCGCTATTTTGAAGACTTATTATCCGTCGCCTTACTATCTGATATCGGGCAGATGGGAGATGTCGGGGGTGGCTTCTTGACGCTCATCCGCCCAATCGATGCGTTCTTCTTCATCGACCTCATCATCTACGGTTTGATTTTGCGTTATATGAAACGTCATCCTGTCCGTGAAGGGAAGCGGAACGGAAGACGATTGGCGCTCGCTGGCTTCGCACTCGGATTCCTTCTCTTCACAATCCCGCTCACCCTCAGTTTTCAGCGTGGAGAAAAGTGGATCGCAGATGACCCCATCTCGAATATGCGTGAATACTATCATCTTGGATTTTGGGGCTATCACGCGATGGATGTCGCCCGAGGCGTCGAACGTGCTATGGGATGGAACGAAGCCCTGACAGACGAAGAGCGTTCTCAAATTCAAGCACTCTCTTATCAAGAATTAAGTGCCCCAAGTCCAGATACGAACGTTATCGTCTTACAACTCGAATCATTCCAAACATCCGTCATCGATCAACAGATTGATGGACAGGAACTGACCCCGAATTTGAACCGACTGCGACGTGACATGCTTTACTTCCCGAACGTGTATCATCAAACGCATGAAGGGCGAACGTCTGATGCAGAGTTCATCGTCAACACGTCACTTTATCCTGTCAAATCTGGTTCCGTCTACACGCGTTTCCCGGGAAATCAATTCAGCGCGCTCTCTCAATCCTTGAATGAGGCGGGCTACGATACGGCAGCCATGCATTCGTTCCGAAAAGACTTTTGGAATCGCGATGACTTTTATGACAATATCGGGTTCAATCATTTCTTTAGCGACAAAGACTACCCCGATCAAGGAATCATCGGGATGGCACTCAACGATCAGGAATTCTTAAATACGTCGGTCGGATTTATGGAAGAGTTGGATGAACCATTTTACGCATTTTTAGTCGCTTTAACGAGTCATACACCGTACGATATCCCGGAAGACGAGAAGCGGTTGGACCTATCTGATATCGACGATCCCCTTCTCGAAAACTATTACCATACCGTTCATTTCGTCGATGCCGCTGTCGGTCAGTTCATCGAACGATTGAAACAAGATGGTTTCTGGGATGAGACGCTTCTCGTCATGTATGGTGACCACGATAGCGGTCTGACGGCACCAGGAGAAGAGATGGCTACCCTCGAAGAAGTGAACTCGACGGTTGACGCGTTTCAACTTGACCGTGCTGTCCCTCTCTTCATCAAACCACCTGGACCGACGACAGGAGAAGTCATGGAGGCGAGTGGTGGACAAATCGATATCGCCCCGACGATTCTCGATTTACTTGGAATCTCTCCAGCATATATGCTTGGCGACTCCCTATTAAATGATACGTCAAATCTAACCGTCTTTCGGACGGGCGCTTTCCGATACGAAGATCATTACTATGAACCAGACTTGACCGAACGTGCTGGTAACGGCACATGCTATTCCATTGAGACGGAAGAACAAGTCGCATTCGATCGATGCGCCCCTTACATCGACCGCGCGGCCAGTCAACTCCGGCTCTCGGATACCATCATCGAGAAAGATGCCCTCTCGCAAATGAGTCCATGAAAAAACTCCCGAGCTATTTGTCTCGGGAGTTTTGTTCAGTAAGCTTTACGCAATGTCGCGATATCAAGCTTTTTCATGGGCAGACATGCCTGTACGACCTGTTCAATCTGCTCTTGCGAACCTACCGTCATCATCTCTTCCATTTCCCACGGGATGATTTGCCAGGAGACGCCATAGTGATCTTTCAGCCAACCACACTCCTCTGCTTCCGGTACAGCCGATAGCCGCTCCCAGTACGAATCGACTTCTTCTTGCGACTCACAAAAAGCGATGAGCGACTGGGTCTCGTTAAACGAAAATGTATGATTTTCATTACTGTCCATCACGACAAATTCTCGACCGGATAAGACGAAACGAGCATAGTTGATTTTCCCGTCAAGCTCGTCCCCGTCTTCTTCCGTGTATCGTACCGTATGTCCGTCCAATACATATGAATCTTTGAAAGTAGAGATCCAATCGTTCATCGCCGCCTCGGCACGACCGAACGCTTCTTTGACAAACAATAGACATGGCGTCACGAGCTGAATGTCCATCCCGCCATCATGCATGATTTGCCAAGAAACCCCGTAGCGGTCCTGCAACCACCCATAACGCTGACTGAAGTCGTAAGTGTCTAATGGAATCAAGATATCCGCTCCGTCAGATAATCGTTCCCATAGCGCATTGATTTCTTCCGGCGTCGGAAGCGACACCATGTAGGAAATGGACGGATTCCGTTCTTGCACCGTCCCTCCCCCAAGAAACTGAAAGAATTGTCCAGCGAGTGATAGCGTCACAATCGTCGTATCGCCTGCTGGTGAACTTGAAAATCTCGTCGTATAGTCGACAAACGAATCTGGAAAGATGGATACATACCACTCGGCAATCTCTTCAACGTCCTGCTCAAACCAAATACATGGAATCACGGGTTGCGTAATCATGAGAATATCTCCTTTCAGACTTCATGCAAACGATAGACCTCACGGACGGCGAGAAGCTCTCCGGCTTCATCACGATACGCCTTATAGTGCGACGACTGGATATGGTGATTGAGTGCATTTTCATCCTTATACTTTTCATAGAAGACAAACGTACCTGGTGAATCGATCGCCTCGTGAAGAACGTACGCGAGACATCCTTCTTCCGCACGCGACGGCGGAATCACACGGTACAGCGCGTCACGTAACGCCTCTTCTTTTCCGGGATGGGCTTTCAAGATTGCAGTAATGACGATTTCCATACAGTATTCCTCCTTAGATAATGGACCTGCCTTTCTGTTCCCGAATCCACTACAATCTATCCCAAAAAACGGATATCTCATCATACGAGACATCCGTTTCTGCTTATGACTTTTTCTTTTGTTGGAATGGCCACCAGACACCATCGCCAAATGAAATCGTAATGGCTGGGATCAAGAGGGGTAACACAATCAAGCCATACAATAACAAACCGGTGATGACGATTGTCGCGATCTGGACGAGACTGAGCACGCCTGACGGAATCATGGCACCGAACGTCCCGGCGAGGATGACCGCGGCTGTCATAATGACGGTACCCATCTTCGTCATCGAGTGGATGAGCGCCTCACGGACCGTCTTCCCATTGATTGTTTCTTCCCGGAAGCGATCTAACAAGAAGATGGAGTAGTCAATTCCAAGGGCAATCAACATGACAAATCCAAAGAACGGAACGGCCCAGCTAATCCCGTCATAGCCGAGTCCTTCTACAAAGATCAGCTCTGTGATTGCCGCTGACGTATAGTACGTCAAGAGAAGCGAAGCAATCATATAGAGTGGCATGATCATCGAGCGGAACAGCGCTGTCAAAACGATGAACAACGTCACGAGCATGATGGCTACCGTTCGATTGAAATCATTCGTCGATGTTTCATTTAAATCGCTATTGATACTTGAAATCCCGGCATATCCGATGGTCGCATCCGCATATGGTGTTCCCGTCACGGCACGATTCATCGTCTCTTTGATTGTCTCGACGGTATCAATCGCTTCTGGCGAATACGGGTCCATCTCTAAGACGACCTCGAGCTGAGTCGCCATTCCTTCATCGAAGACATAGCGTTCGACAGCAGGTGAGAACTCATCCGATGTGAGCGTCCCTTCCGGAAGATACACACCAGTCTCCCGAAGCGCATCTGCTTCACTCAACTGTTGTAAGAATGAAACGGCTTCGCCGAGACCAGACTCAATTTGCCCTAGCCCGTCGTTCGCTTCCGCGACACCTGTCGCCAGTTGCGCTAACCCACTACCAAGTTCACCGACCTGAGAACCTTGTGCATTTAAAGCGGACGCCGCTTCGTTGATTCCTGACTCAATTTGTGTGAGGCCAGCTGATACTTGACCGAGCTGTCCGACTGCGGCCGGGATGTTTTGAGTCGCTGTCAATCCTTGCCCAATGAGACCAAGTTGACCATTCAACTGATTCAGCCCCGCTGCTGCTTCTGCAAGCGGTGCCCCGGCATTGGTTGAACCACTTGGCAATTGCTCGACAATCCCGTTCAATCCTTGCTCAATCTCATCCAATCCAGTTTGAACATCCCCGAGACCCGTCTGCGCTTCAGACAAGCCATCGCTGACTTCACTGAGCTGCGTATCGACATAAAAATCGTCGATGACTTCACCAGTAGGACGTGTGAGCGCACGGACACCATTCACACCTTCGACTTTTTCAAGCTCACTTGCAAACTTTTCGATATAGGGAACTTCTGATTCTGTAATGGCTTGATCTTGTCTCAAAATGACTTGTACCGGAAGGGATTCCCCTTGACCGAACCCTTCTGAGATCAAATTCAGTCCACGAACCGAATCGTACCCGTCTCCAATCTCATCGACCGTATTGAACGAACGGGCATCGTCATATGTGAATAAGACGGGTACTGTGATCAACCAGACGACCAAAATCGATACGAACGGGCGATTGACCGACAATCGGCTCAAGCTAGCCCAAAGCTTGCTGTCATGATGCTCGCCTGCCTTCTTCGACGGCCAAAACAGCCGCTGTTTGAGCGTCGCCATAAAGAACGGGACGACCGTGAAAAGAATCAGCAGCAACACCGCAATCCCGACTGCGACGGCGACCGCTGATTTGAAGATTGGAAAATCAGCAAATCCGATGGCGGCAAAACCGACGAAGACCGCGAGTCCACTGATGAGGACCGTCCGTCCTGCCGTCTTGTACGTATTGACGATGGCGTCTTCGATGGCATGTCCTGCACTGAGTTCTTCTTTATAACGGCTAAGAAGCAGGATACAGTAGTCTGTCCCAATCCCGAACAAGATGGCGACAAGGAAGATCTGCGTGTAGTTGGACACCGGGAACCCGAACCAATCCACGAAGAACGCGACAAAGGATTGACTCAATAGATAAGTGAATCCGACCGCGATGAGCGGGATGAACGGGGTCACGATGGAACGGAAGACGAGAAGGAGTAATCCAAAAATCAACACGACCGTGATGATTTCTGTCTTTTTCAACCCTTCCTGTGCACTTAGATTCACATCATTGTTAATGATTTCTTCCCCGGTGATATATACTGTCTCCTCTTGCGGGAGCACGTTTTCACGGACATCATCAGCAAACGCATTGATTTCTTCCGTCGTACCTTCTACCGTGATGGGGACGAGGACGATGCGTCCGTCTTCTGAGACAAGCTGTGCCTCTGTCTCCTCGTTTTCGAACGGATCGAGAACATCTGTCACGACCGTTTCATTTTGTTTAAGTTCTTCGATGACACGCGCGACATCTGTTCGCTCCGTCTCTCCGATTGATTCAAACTCATAGACGAGGGAGATGGTCTTGTCACTCTTCCCGGCTTCATCTAAAATCGCTTGTGCGCGTTGTGAGTCCATGTCGTCCGCAAGTTGGAAGCTCCCTGCCTCTTCTGCTTGTTTCGTTAAGTTCGGTGCTGCGACAAATAATGCTGCCGTCAATACGATGAGGGAAATGAAAATTCCCCAGCGCCATTGAATGATTTTATGCATGTGTTATTCCTCCCCGATTCGGAGCAATTGCTTTATTTTTCGGAACGTCCGAACAAACTGCTCGATTTCAATTTCGTCTACTTCTCCATCGATGAGGGATTCCACATATCGATAGACGGCACCGTCCACTTCTTCGACGAGCCGTTTCCCTTCTGGGGTCAATTCAATCAATCGTTCCCGTTGATCTTGTCCTCGTCGACTCGTGACGAGTCCTTTTTCGACCAACTTTTTCAGGCGATTCGAGACCGCACTTTTATGGACACCTTGTTTTTGCGCCAATTGCCCAGCAGGAGTTGGTCCAAACTGATCGAGTAACTTCAACAGTTGGAGCTGTTCACGCGAATACTCGCGCCATACGTCTCCCTCCATCGCTTCGATGACATGTTCCGTCCCATGGAACATCACTTCTTCAAACAACTGCACCGCTTCGCGCATCAATGCTTTCATTTTTAGTTTACCCCCTAAACTAGATGATTATAGTTTATGCCCTAAACTAAATGGCGTCAAATAAAAAGACCGATAAGGAGTGCCCTTATCGGTCCATGTTCTTTTCGATGGTTTCTGCCACACGTAACCCAGACAGATAGGCACTTTCGAATCGCGTTCGTCCGGATGGATCATCGGACTCAAGGAAGATGTCCCCTGCTAAATAGATGGGATGACGGCTTACTTGATAAAACGGTTCATGCCATACGTCTTTCGCTTGCGCGTAACGCCAGCGTTTCAATTGTTTTGACACGAGATTGATATCGCCAACTTCCTCTCGGAATAACCGCTCAACTTCTGCAAGTGTCTCCGCTTCTGGTCGCTCATACCAGTCCTCACTCCACGCCTCTTCCATATAGACACTTACGAGTGGTGTCGCAGAGATGCCTTTTTGCCGATTATCGACGATTTTTAATACACCAGGTACCAGTTCTTGATCGAGAATACCGTCTGCTCCAATCTGCACATCACCGGCACATTCAAAAAGACCGACGAACGTCGGCGAATATATAAGACGACGTAACGCGGGCTTGATCTGGTCGACCAAACTCCCTAGTAGTTCGAATGACTGTGGAAGCGGTGCCGTCATCACGACTCGATCATATGAACGCGTCGTCACGTCTGTCATGACTGTGACGGTTCCGTCTTCTTCCACTTGAACGTTCTCCACTCGTTCATTCAACTGTACGGTCAAATCTTCAGCTAAACGCTTAGCGAGGGCATTCATCCCATTAATCGCGACATAACGTGGATAAGGGTCGGCATACCAGACTTGCACCCAGTTCACATTCATCCACGACCGCACCTCTCGTTCGAGCTCTTTTCCACGCACCGTGAAATATACCGCTCCATGGTCTGCCCGTCCGTCACCGATTCGACGCGTCGCTAAGCGTCCCCCGACGCTTCGACTCTTTTCAATCAGTTCAACGGCATGACCTTGACGCACGAGTTCACGCGCTGCGATGATTCCGCTCAGACCGGCCCCGATGATCCCAATCTTCATTCCGCATTCCCCTTTCTCTTCATGAAGATTGTAGCACGTTCCTTCAATTTACCCTCTGTTTGATATGCTTCAGGCTGGCTTGTTCCATTGTTCGTCGTAAGCCCGACGCGTATCTTCATACATGACAGCGAAGCGCGCAACTACTAACGGGCGAACAAGGGAAGTCGCAACTAACAGCGACCAGGATGACAAAATCGGTAATTTGAAAACAATACTTAACGTGAAACCCGTCAAAAAGACCGGAATCATTGGCAGGATCAATTTAAATGCTTCCCACTTCTGTCCACGCATCATCCCACGAGATTTTGTAATTGCTTCTGTTGGGGACAAATGAGGCTCATCTCGCAATATAAAGAAAGTGAATGCGTAAGAAAAGTACTTTATGATTCCTGGAACGATTAGAAGCAGCCCCCACAATAGTTGGAAGAGAACCATGAGTAGGAATGTGGCTAAATTTAAGCGGTAATTCTTCCGAAACGGTTTAAATACATCTTGAAAATGCAATTTCTTATTTCGCACCGTATCTAAAATGATCCAGCTGTATCCGATATACATTGGAAGAGACATCACATATAGGATGAGTCCAACCACACTGGTCATCATAAGAATAGTAGAACTGTGTTGGATGCCGTAATACGTCGGATCTATCATAAGCCACACTTCTACTAAAATCGCCATTGCAAAAGACCAACCGATGAGTTTCCCCGTTTTTCCTTTCAAGGCATCATGTGTCCGTTCTGTCCATGTTTGAATCATTCTACATCTCCCCCTGACTGATACTTTTATATACGGAGCATAGTAAGCACACGTTTCAAATTCATATAAAAAAGCAGAGATTCACTCTGCTCGTTCGTCCGCTCGATATTCCAATATGTCTCCCGGCTGACAGTCGAGTGCTTCGCAAATCGCTTCAAGTGTCGAGAAACGAATCGCTTTGGCCTTTCCGTTTTTCAATATCGATAAGTTCGCCATCGTGATCCCGACTCGTTCCGACAGTTCCGTCACACTCATTTTCCGTTTCGCCAACATCACATCCAGATTCACAATCATCGCCATTTCTCTCACCTCATACCGTCAAATCGATTTCTTGTTTCATGTCGATGGCGCGCTTCAATAGTTTCTGTAACAACTCAGCGAAAACCGCAATGACAAATGCGGCGAATACGAAGACGAATCCGATGACTAAAAATCCTGGCGAGTCGTCTCGCTCAGCGAACCAATAGAAGAACGGGAGTGTCGCCATATAGATGGCCGTGATGGTCAACGCACAATATTTAATGACACGAAGTGCTTTCACCGACCGATAGGAGAATGCCTCATTCCGATCAATCAATCCAAGTAAGATGAATGACTGTGACAAGGCAACGAAAAAGGGAATCGCTGCTACATACATCCCTCCAATAATCGGTCGCATCGAATTTGCAATCCATCCTCCGCTCTCCACCGCCTCTCGCCAAAGGAAAGGGAGTAAAAAGATACAGGCCGCGAGAATCGGGAGCGACAAGACAATCACTGCTAGTTTCAAAAAGATGGTTTCCCGTTTCATCTGCCAAACACCTCATTTAGTTTTATTTTCTTTATCATATGCTATGATTTATTGTTTATCAATAAATATTTATCGAAAAAAATAGACCACGAGATGTACTCGAGGTCTATCACATTCATTTCATTGCTTCTAATTCACTTTCGGTCACCCATTTATGGTTTGTGACCTCTTCCCCGTCTTCGGTCGTGTAATCAACCATGTAAACGGTCGTCTCTTCCACTGTATCGATTGTCGCTTCTGCGCCGTCCATCCCTTCCATATGGTCGGCGGCCAATACGACCTCATCCCCTTCAGACAACGGTTCCTCATCTGGATTGTCCAATTCTTCGTGAATCACCCATTTGTGATCCTCTACCGGGTCACCGCCTGTTGTCGGTGTATAGCTGACGGCGTAGACGGTCGTATCGTACGCACCGACAATCGTGGCCTCCACACCTTCCATCCCTGGCATGTGATCCGCTGTCATCATCGCGGTTGATCCGACTGGAAAAGTCGGATCACTGGCTTCCATCAGCCCGTCTGGAACTTCTCCAGACCCGGAGTGATCCATCGCTGAATGGTCCATGCTTTGCTCTTCTGACATCTCCATCGATGTGTCCTCTGCCGTATCCCCACAAGCGGCCAATGATGTCGCGAGAATCATGACACCGAGACCTGTCATCCATTTCTTCTGTTTCATCGAATCTCTCCTTCTCTTCATTTTCATGTTGAGTGTACCCGTTCCGGAGAATGAACAGACATATTTGAGAACATTACGATGATTTGTTAACTCATTGCAACAAAAAAGACCAAAATCCCGAAAGATTTTGGTCTTGAACATTATTCAACCGTTACAGACTTCGCCAAGTTACGTGGCTTGTCGACATCGCAGTCACGAGCAAGTGCTGCATAGTACGAGATGAGTTGAAGTGGAAGAACCGTCACGAGTGGCGTGAGAAGTGGTTCAACACGTGGAAGAACGAATGCGTCGTTCTCGTGTTCCATTCCTTCCATTGAAATCGTACATGCGATGGCACCACGCGCCACAACTTCTTTGATGTTTCCACGGATGTTGAGGTGTGTGTTCGGTTGAGACACGAGCGTGATGACCGGTGTCCCGTCTTCAATCAAGGCGATTGGACCGTGTTTGAGTTCCCCACCTGGGTATCCTTCTGCTTGGATATATGAGATTTCTTTCAGCTTCAATGCGCCTTCGAGACCTACATATGAATCCAATCCACGTCCGAGGAAGAATGCGTTACGTGACTCTTTCAAGAACTTGTCTGCAAGCTCTTCAAAGATTTCTTTTTGTGCCATGATCGAGTCCATCGTTGTCGCAACGAGTGCAAGTTCTTGCATGAGATCAAACGGAAGTTTCTTCCCGTTCGCACGAGCGATGTCATACGCGAGAATCGCGAGGACGGCAATCTGTGCCGTGTATGCTTTCGTCGAGGCGACCGCGATCTCTGGTCCTGCGTGGAGGAGCATCGTCTCGTTCGCTTCACGTGACAATGTCGATCCTGCCACGTTCGTTAACGTGAGCGCTTTATGGCCCAATTTTTTCACTTCGACGAGGACGGCACGGCTGTCCGCTGTCTCACCTGATTGTGAGATGAAGAGGAAGAGTGGCTTCTCTGTCAAAAGTGGCATGTTGTAACCGAACTCTGATGCGACGTGTACTTCAGTCGGTACACCTGCAACGCGCTCGATCAATTGCTTCCCGACAAGACCAGCGTGGTAACTTGTACCACATGCGACGATATAGACGCGGTCTGCTTCCGAGACGAGTTCACGCACGCCTTCTGCGAGCTCGATGTCGCCGTTCTCGTTCTGGTAGTGCTGGATGATGTTACGGATGACGGCTGGCTGTTCGTCCATCTCTTTCAACATGTAGTGCGCGTACGTGCCCTTCTCGATGTCTGACGCATCGATTTCGGCCGTGTATGGTGCACGCTCGAGTACTTCGCCGTCGAGCGTCTTAATCGTCGCCGCCTCACGTGTGAGGATGACGATTTCACCGTCGTGGAGCTCGAGGTACTGGTCTGTCACCTGGAGCATCGCCATCGCGTCTGATGCGACGACGTTGAACGTGCCGTCCCCGAGTCCGACGAGGAGCGGTGACTTGTTCTTCCCGATATAGAGGCGTTCTTTGTCCTCTGAGTCGATCATCGCGATCGCGTACGAACCGTGGAGGTCCGAAAGCGTCTTGCGGAACGCCGCCTCGACATCACCGAGCTCGACGAAGTGCTTCTCCATGAGCTGGACGATGACTTCCGTGTCCGTCTCTGAAAGGAACGGAACGTCGAGCGTCTTCTTGATGAGCTCGTCGTTCTCGATTACGCCGTTATGCACGAGCGTGAAGCGTCCTGTCGTGCTTTGGTGCGGGTGGGCGTTCGGTACGCTCGGTACCCCGTGTGTTGCCCAACGTGTGTGGCCGATTCCAATCGTGCCGTCTACTTCTGCTGGGATGATTTCGCGTAGCGCAGCAATGCGACCGACTTCTTTGTGAACGTTGACATTCTCATGCATCAACGCAAGACCTGCCGAGTCATAACCACGGTACTCGAGTTTTTCAAGACCTTTGAGAAGGACTTCCTTCGCTCCGGTATTCCCAATCATTCCTACAATTCCACACATAAACAAATCTCCTCTATTCTTCGATTTCTCGAAAAAGGAAACGGGCTTTTTCTAAGAGCTGTCAGTACACGCTTCTTTGTCCGTCCGGTCGCCCGGGCGTTTTAAAAGCATGTTTGTCGTCGTGACAGGCGACGAGGAGGCATCCGCCGAAATCTCGATAACCTCCAACCTCGTCAACTCCGCAGAGTTCTGGCGCTTGTTCGTACTCTTGTGTCCTTCCGTTTCCAAGGTCACGCTCTTAATAGTACAAATCACACCCCCATTCGTCAAGAAAATCCGCTGTTTTCTCGATGACAAAACGGAAACAAAAAGGGAATCCGATGTGGATTCCCTTGTGTTATTCCCGGTTTTGAAAATTTTATCCGTCTACACCGTAATCTTCGCGTACGACTTGTGCGATTTTTTCAACGTAACGGTCACACTCTTCCGCTGTCGGGGCTTCAGCCATGACACGAACAAGTGGTTCTGTACCTGATGCACGGACGAGGATTCGACCGTTTCCGGCCATTTCCGCTTCCGCTTCTTGAATCGTTGCCAAGACACGCTCTCCGTTCATCGCATCGTTTTTATTCGTCACACGAATGTTCACGAGCTTTTGCGGATAAACTGGCATCTCTGCCGCTAATTCAGACAGTTTACGCCCTGTCGATTTCACGATTTCTGCCAATTGCACACCAGATAACATACCGTCACCCGTTGTCGAGTGATCGAGGAAAATCAAATGACCTGATTGTTCGCCACCGAGTGTATATTGATGTTTTTTCATTTCTTCAACGACATAGCGGTCGCCAACTGCTGTTTGAAGCGCCGTCATGCCCGCTTCTTCAACAGCTTTATGGAAACCGAGGTTACTCATGACCGTCGCGACAATCGTGTTGTCTTTGAGACGCCCTTTTTCACTCAAGTATTTCCCGCAAATATACATGATCTTGTCTCCGTCGACGATTTCACCGTTCTCGTCAATCGCAATCAAACGGTCTCCATCCCCATCAAAGGCAAGGCCCATGTCCGCTCCTTTTTCACGGACGAATTCAGCCAAATGCTCAGGGTGTGTCGACCCGACACCTTCATTGATATTTAAACCGTTTGGCGAGTTTCCGATCGTCGACACGTTTGCTTCTAAGTCTGCAAACAGTCGAGCCGCAAGGCCACTCGTCGCTCCATGTGCACAGTCGAGTGCGATGTGAAGACCATCAAAATCTTCTTCTACCGTTTGTTTCAACATTTGAAGATACTTTTGCGCGCCTTCGTAGTAATCCGATACGAAACCGAGATCTTTACCTGTCGGACGCGGGAGCGTATCTTCCGCAGCATCTAAGATGTCTTCAATTTCTTGCTCGGTCGCATCGTCTAATTTGAAACCATCGCTACCGAAGAATTTGATTCCGTTATCCGCCACAGGGTTATGCGATGCTGAAATCATGACACCTGCCGTCGCGTCGAGCGATTTCGTCAAGTAAGCGACTCCAGGTGTTGAAATGACACCGAGACGCATCACTTCTGCACCGATTGAGAGAAGACCCGCAATCAATGCACCTTCAAGCATATGTCCCGAAATCCGTGTGTCACGACCGATCAACACTTTCGGCTGCTCGCCTTCTGGCAAATGTTTCGACAACACGTAGCCACCCGCACGACCTAAACGATATGCTAATTCCGCAGTTAACTCAGAGTTGGCAACACCGCGAACTCCATCTGTTCCAAAATATTTACCCATAAGATTAAATCCTCACTTTTGTATGATTGAACATCTTTATTGAATGGAAGATGTTTCTGTTTCTTCATCGACACTCGTCAATTGAACATCGATTGTCTTTGGCGAGATCACGGTCACGCCTTTTGGTACTTCATAATCTGCATCGACCGCATGTGTTCCGCTCGGCAATCCGGTAAGATCTAACGTCACGTTGACACTGTTTGATGAGATGCTTTCAAGAAGGGAACGTTTGCCCGAGAGCGTCACGCTGACCACTTCTTGCGTTTGAATCGTGTAATTCGTCCGGTCATATCCACGGACAGTGATGGGGACGGTCAACCGAATCCGCTCTGTCAATTCACCCGTGTCATCTTTCGTCTCATCATTTGGACGAACGAGCACCTGGACTTCTACTTCTTTTTTACCGAGTGAAGTCACTCCTTCCGGAAGACGAAGGGTAGCGGTCACTTTTCCCGACTTCGTTAAATCGTCAAGTTCAATCGGTTCTGTCTCCACTTGCTGGAGTTCATCTAGCACCGCTTTTGGTGCAAAGACACGGACTTCCGTCTCACCTAGCAACGTATCAACTAAGCGGAAATCGTCTGCCACCTCTCCGCTCGTGACGACCTCGATTGGAATCATCGCGCTCTCGTCATAAATCGGTACGGTGACATTGATGATATTCGGATCGACCGACACGTTCAACGGATTTCCATTCGCATCTAAAATGGTCGGTGGAATTTCTCGTGTGAACGTCTGACTTTGATTGGCAACATCCACATTCAACGTGATTTCTTTGACGTTTTGAATCCGACTCGCACCACCTGTGACTTTTACAGTCGACGGTTCGATTTCGACATCGCCCGCGACTTTTCCGTCCGGTAATTGATCTTTGTTCAACAGATTCACGGACACAGGGACTTCAATCGTTTGTTTCCGATCGATATAGATTTCGACAGTCTCTCGATCTAGTTTGACATTGACGTCTCCGCCGAATCCACGCGCTTCGACCGGGACACGATGGAATCCGGTGCCAAGATTGGTCAAATCGACGAACACTTGATAATCTTTCACCAATTTCGTCATCGTTAAACTACTAGATGGCCCTTGAAGCTCGACACCCATCTCTTCCGGAACATTATATGCGACATACTGGACCTCATCAAAAAACACTTCGACCGGCACATCGAGCGTCATGGAACTTTGTCCGACGATTGGCAATGCGCTAGATGCGTTATTCGAAGAACTGGTCTCAGCGACCATTAAGTATAAAAGGACGGCTAAAGCAAGTGCGATGAAGCGGAGAAACCACTTATGTTGTAACCACTGATCAATCACTTACTTATCCCCTCCTTTTTTGCCGAAGAACGAGAGGGTCGCCTCTTTTTCTTCGATGACGAGTTCTTGAATTAATTTATTGCGAAGCGCTTCTTCGTCTAGTTCCCGATACAAGCGGCCCGCGATTGCAAGTGAGACTGCTCCCGTTTCTTCTGAGACGGTAAGAGTGACGCTATCCGTCACTTCACTGACCCCGATGGCTGCTCGGTGACGTGTCCCGAGTGCTTTATCGATGTGCGGGCTTTCCGAAAGCGGTAAATAGCAAGCTGCCGCCGCAATTTTCCCGTCCTGAATAATCATCGCGCCATCATGAAGCGGCGTATTCGGAATGAATAAGTTAATAATCAACTGAGATGTGATATGCGAATCCATACGAATGCCGGTCTCCACATATTCGTTCAATCCCGTATCACGTTCAATCGCAATCAATGCACCGATTCGCCGTTTTGACATGTACTGTGCGGAACTGACGATGGCTTCAATCATTTGTCGTTGTTGCTCCTCATCACTTGTTCCCGTACGACTGAATAAGTTACTCGTTCGTCCGAGATGTTCAAGACCACGTCTCAACTCTGGCTGAAAAATGATGATAATTCCGAGGAGACCGTACGTGATCACCTGATTTAGCAAGAACTGGAGCGTCTTCAATCCAAAGAAACCGCTCAAGAACCAACTGACTAGAATGATGGAAATCCCTTTAATTAATTGTACTGCTTTTGTCCCACGCACAATCATCATCAACTTATAAATGACATACGTGACGACGACGATATCTAAAACATCATTCAAATAATCGTACCAATGTACGTTTTCTGAAAGATTTAAAAATGAGAAAAATGATACTTGTTCAAGTAGCGGCAAATGCTCCCCTCCTCAACTACCTAGCTAAATCGTGCAAATTCCATTATATCATCATTTCTATAGATACGCATTGCGTCACGTCAAAACGAAACCAGATTGAAACGAAAAAAAGACGCCGGAAGCGTCTTTAGAAAAGTTGTTTCATCGAGTACCAAATCCATTCGAACATCTGATCGATCTGTTCGAGTTCACCTGTCACTTGACCGGCACTTGCTAAATAGGCACGACCATTGACGGCTGTCGCGTTTCCATTGACGGTACCTTCAATCCGTAAATCGCCACCTTGGACCGTGATGTCTTTTTCAACCGTGACACCGGCCGGGACAATGACTTCATTCTCAGATACGATCACACCTGGTACTTTTGTATAGGTCATCGTCTCTGAAGCGCTGCTCCATAGTCCGAGTGTCGCACTAGACATCAAACTAAAGAACAGTACGGCCGCAATCAAACCTGGGTGCCGTTGCAACCATAGCATTTGTTTCGAGTGCGGTTTGCGTTCTTTTCGAACCGGTTTTGATAACGGTACGACGGAATCAGGTGCTGTCTGTGCAGGAGTTTCAGGTAAAGCGGCCATCACTCGGGCCGTAAAATCTGCTGATAACTTTGGACGAGGCAATGCTTTCAGTTCTGCGTCGATTCGTTCATATTGTAGATACGATTCATATAATTCATCGTCCTCTAACAATTGACGCAATTCGTCAGATTCTTCGGGCAAAACGCCATCTTCCAAATATTGTTGTACTTTTTCTTCAGGAGTCAATTGAACCCCTCCCTATTTTGAAAGATTGTTTTTAACATTTCTCTTCCCCGGAAGATCCTTGTCTTAACCGTTGCGACCGGCATGTCGATCATCACGCTGATTTCTTTAAGCGACAAATCATCCACATATTTTAATAATAACGGAATGCGATATTTGTCTGGAAGTTGCTTGATTGCCTCATGCATTTCACTTCGAATTTCGCGATGAACCACTTGGGCATCGGGTTGGGGCGCTTCATCAGCTAAGTGGTCTTGATAAGTCAAACCGTCTGTACCCGCAATTTCGGCATCCATCGAATATTCCGGCTTCCGCTTCCTCAAGCGATCGATGGCAACGTTTGTCGTGATTCGATAGAGCCATGTTTTGAACTTATATTGCGCGTCATACGTATCGATTCGTGTATAGGCACGAATGAACGCCTCTTGGGCAGCGTCCTCTGCTTCGCCACGATCATACAAAATTTTATAGGCGATTGCAAAGACGCCATCCTTGTATAGTTCTACCAGTTCGGCAAACGAATCGTGATTCCCCGCCCTCAATTCATCAACCAAACGGGTGGTCAGCCGTTCCATCAATCCACTTCCCCTCTCCGCTACACATGCGGTCATCTCTATATACGTCTTGATATTGAAATGGTTTCAAAAAATCAAAAAAAGTTTCCATCCCCATTGTAGCAAACGGGTTTGGAAACTGTAAGGAAATCAGACGGTTTCGCCTTCCAATAACAGGTTTTCTTTAGATTTTATAATCGTTTCACATAAGCGATAGGCCAACTGAGCCGTCACGTCATCCCGGTCTAATGCCGGATTTAACTCGACGAGCTCTACTGCGATCAAGTCTTCTGCTTGCATCGCTTCTTTTAAAATCGCTTTGGCTTCGACTTCTGTTAAACCGCCGTCAACCGGTGTACCTGTTCCAGGAACGAGGGATGCATCGAGACTATCCATATCGAAACTGATATAAAAACGGTCTACTCGTTCACGAAGATAACTCAATGACTCTTTCATGATGACATCTACGCCACGCGTACGTACTTCTTCTACTGTAATGACTTTGATGCCGAGTCGATTGATTTCATTCATTTCTCCTTCATCGATATCACGCAGGGCAATATAAACTAAATGCTCTGGTGATAGCTTCGGATCACGTCCACCCACTTCTGTCAGACGCACGTCGCCCATCCCCATCGCTGCCGCAAGTGGCATTCCGTGAATATTCCCCGACGGTGATGTTTCGCCTGTATTTAAGTCAGCGTGAGCATCCACCCAAATGACTCCATAAGGACCTGTTTGAGCCAATCCAGCAAGAGTACCGATTGCCATACTATGATCGCCCCCAACGATCAAAGGGAATCGATTTTCCGAAATTTCACGATGTACGACTTCTGCCAATTCCGTGACGGTATGCAAGACACCATCAACCCGTTTTAAGTGTTCTTCATTTTCTCGAATTTCAGATTCTGGCAAGACACGAATCGTATGTTTGACCGTTTCTGTCGGAAGAAGTTGTTGCATCCCCATTTCATTTAACTTTGTCGGTCCTTGATCGACCCCTAATTTCCCCTGACCGTAACGCAGCGGCACGTGAATATATGACCATTGCATCGCCATTCCCCCTTTATACGCTTAATAATTAAATTGTAAACGCTATCATTTGTTTGGTTCAACTCGGCAATATTATGAATAAACATGCAAAAAGGCAGCCTGAATGGTGGCAGGCTGCCTTTCTCTGTACTCTCAATTGAATGGTTCATGGTTTTAGGCAAAAAAAAACTTAAGTCATCACTAACTTAAGAAAAAAACATATGGTGGAGCCTAGCGGGATCGAACCGCTGACCTCCTGCGTGCAAGGCAGGCGCTCTCCCAGCTGAGCTAAGGCCCCAATACAGGGATAAGAATATGGAGCGGAAGACGGGATTCGAACCCGCGACCCCGACCTTGGCAAGGTCGTATTCTACCACTGAACTACTTCCGCAAAAAATGGTGAGCCATGCAGGGCTCGAACCTGCGACCCTCTGATTAAAAGTCAGATGCTCTACCAACTGAGCTAATGGCTCAAACCTGGTGGGGGGGGGCGGATTCGAACCGCCGAACCCGAAGGAGCGGATTTACAGTCCGCCGCGTTTAGCCACTTCGCTACCCCCCCGAGGAGTGCCGGCGAAAGGATTCGAACCCTCGACCCTCTGATTACAAGTCAGATGCTCTACCAACTGAGCTACACCGGCATATATATAGGTTTGATGTAATAAATAAAGATGGTGGAGGATGACGGGATCGAACCGCCGACCCCCTGCTTGTAAGGCAGGTGCTCTCCCAGCTGAGCTAATCCTCCATATTGGTGACCCGTACGGGATTCGAACCCGTGTTACCGCCGTGAAAGGGCGGTGTCTTAACCGCTTGACCAACGGGCCTAAATTGGCTCCGCAAGTAGGATTTGAACCTACGACCTACCGGTTAACAGCCGGTTGCTCTACCACTGAGCTATTGCGGAACGATCTTGCCTGG